>NZ_AP025492.1:2700000-3000000 GCF_024347515.1 Vibrio gigantis | reverse complement strand
CACGTCACGGTGCAAAGAAGCGCCCATTTTATCAAATCGTAGTTGCGGATAGCCGTAACGCTGCAACTGGCCGTTTCATCGAGAAAGTAGGTTTCTTTAACCCTACAGCTCAAGGTCAAGAAGAAGGTCTACGTCTAGACCTAGATCGTGTTAACCACTGGGTTGGTCAAGGCGCATCTCTATCTGATCGTGTAGCTAAGCTAGTTAAAGACGCTCAAAAAGCGGCTTAATTCTTTTTTAAAGAGAAATAGCTTATGTCGATGAAGGGTAAAGAAACTATGAGCGAGCAAAATAATAGAATTGTCATGGGTAAACTTGGGTCTACCTATGGTATTCGTGGCTGGCTTAAAGTGTTCTCCTACACAGACAATGCTGAAAGCATATTTGATTACAGCCCTTGGTATTTAAACCAAAAGGGTAAGTGGGTTGAGTACAAAGTTGAGAGCTGGAAACGTCATGGCCAAGGTTATGTATGTAAGCTAGCGGGATTAGATGTTCGTGAAGACGCGCAACTGATGACTAACTTTGAAATTGCTATTGACCCTGCTTCGTTACCTGAATTGTCAGAAGATGAATTCTACTGGCGCGAATTGTTCGGTATGCAAGTTTTTACTACTAAAGGTTACGACCTTGGTAAGGTCACTGACCTATTAGAAACTGGCTCGAACGATGTTCTAGTAATCAAAGCAAATCTTAAAGATGCTTTTGGCCAAAAGGAACGGTTAGTACCGTACCTTGAAGAGCAAGTGATCAAGAAAGTTGATCGCGAAGCTCGCCGGATCGAAGTTGACTGGGATCCTGGATTCTAACTCCAAATTACAGAGCGAGAGAACACATGTGGGTTGGCATTATTAGCCTTTTTCCTGAAATGTTCCGTTCTGTTACTGATTTTGGAGTAACAGGTCAAGCGGTTAAAAAAGGTCTTTTATCTATTGAGACATGGAATCCTCGTGATTTCACTCATGATAAACATCGCACTGTTGATGATAGACCTTACGGTGGTGGTCCTGGCATGTTAATGATGGTTCAGCCTTTGCGCGATGCTATCAAAACAGCCAAGCAAGCAGCACCGGGAAAGACGAAAGTGATCTATCTTTCACCTCAAGGTCGTAAACTCGACCAAAAGGGTGTTGAAGAGCTGGCAACAAACGAGAATTTACTTCTTATTTGTGGTCGCTACGAAGGGGTAGATGAGCGCATCATTCAATCTGAAGTTGACGAAGAATGGTCGATTGGAGATTTTGTGATGACGGGTGGCGAACTGCCAGCCATGACGCTGATTGATTCAGTATCTCGGTTTGTTCCGGGTGTACTTGGAGATTTCGCTTCAGCAGAAGAAGATTCTTTTGCAAATGGTTTGCTAGATTGTCCCCATTATACGCGCCCTGAGGTGCTAGACGATAAAGATGTGCCATCGGTACTCAAGTCTGGAAACCATAAGGACATTCGTCTCTGGCGATTAAAACAATCGTTGGGCCGAACTTGGCTAAGAAGACCAGAACTCCTGGAAAACCTAGCTCTGACTGACGAACAGGAACAATTACTGGCTGAATTCATTAAAGAGCAACGCTCTTAACGAAAAGCAAGCAGTAACCTATTAAATTTAGTATCAGTTTATTCTAGGAATTTATACAAATGAGCAACATCATCAAGGCTCTTGAAGAAGAGCAACTAAAATCAGACCTTCCTAAATTCGCACCAGGTGACACTGTTGTAGTTCAGGTTAAGGTAAAAGAAGGTGACCGTGAGCGTCTACAGGCTTTCGAAGGCGTTGTAATCGCTATTCGTAACCGTGGTCTACACTCTGCATTCACAGTTCGTAAGATCTCGAACGGTGAAGGCGTAGAGCGTGCGTTCCAAACTCACTCTCCAATGGTTGATAGCATCGAAGTTAAACGCCGTGGTGCAGTACGTCGTGCCAAGTTGTACTACCTACGTGAGCGTTCTGGTAAGTCAGCTCGTATTAAAGAGAAGCTTACTAAGAAGTAATTCTTTTTGCATTCTATCGATAAAAGCGGAGCCATTTGGCTCCGCTTTTTTGTGCCTGCTAGTTAGAGCTTTGAAAGTAAAAGATCCCCAACTCGTTCGCTCCTCACTCTTACGGATGACGACTGGAAAGTAGGCTTAAATGCAACCGTCATTCCCTAGACTGACGAAGGAGTAGGGAATCTCTTTTGGCAAACACCAAACTATCGGCAATAAAAAAGGATTGACGCAAACGCCAACCCTTTAATCATTTTTCCGAATCTCGAATCTCGAATCTCGAATCTCGAATCTCGAATCTCGAATCTCGAATCTTAGTACTGATCTTCCGACCAACCATCGCTATCCGACATATCTGGTGCGCCAGCGATGCTGTTCTCTTCGTCTGCCCATTCACCGAAATCAATCATCTGACATTGCTTGCTGCAAAACGGGCGGTGTGGGCTTTGTTCACCCCATTCAACGTCAGTATTACATTGAGGGCATTTAACGATGGTGATTTTCTTCGACATAGTGATTCTTAATTTGAGGGATAATAATAGTGAGTTTAGGCTCGAGTGAGGACTCAAGCCAAATTATAAAAGGAAACTAATTAGGTGCAGATCGCCAATTCAAACTCGATATCTTGAGTACAGGCTTGCCCCGTCTCAAAGCTCATGAACTTAACAGCAAAGCGGTTTTTGTGACCTGAGATCATAGGGTAGGCACCGTATTGCATTGGAATAGAAAGACGAAGGATATTCGCTTCATCGGCATCGCTCTGAAAGAAGCCAGCACGAGCTATTTGCTCTTTGAAGTGACCCGTTTCTCTGGTTAGCTTTAACCATAGTGTTAGCGCTTCATACAAAGGCTGTAGGCTATCCATCCAAGCTTTAGCATCTCTCATTCTCTTATCGAGCGGAAGGTGCAGCCAATAATGCAGTGCGGGTAAATCAAAGCAGCATGAACCACCTGGAAGATTGAAGCGTTGGCGAATCGCACTTAGAAAGCGGTCTTCCTTCAGTGATTGTCCGAAACGCTCTGCCTGCATCAGATCACGGTAGATATTACCAATGTCAGTAAGCAATGATGTCAGCATCTCCTGATCGACACCTTCAACATCTAACCAACTTTTGTAGGTTACACGTTGCTTCTCAATATCTTTTGCGAGTTCGCTCTTGAGTTGGATCTGTTCGAAGATTTCAATCAGATCAAAGATGGAGCGGAAAAAGAGTTGATACTGTTGAGCATCGGAAAATGTAGAAGACAAGTGTAACTGCCTCAAGAGTGACTCGACTCTTAAGTAGATGCGTGTTTTCTCATTTAGAGGATGTTCAAATTTGTGGGTGATCATCGAGCAAACCTTCATTCAACATTGTTCTATTCTGACCCATCTACTGCACTGATTGCCAGATACTTTTGATGTAAATCTGTGATTTGAGGCAAAAGTTCTTGGTTTTTAGTATGGTTTTTAATCACATCATCTGCAACTGCTAAGCGTTGTTCTCTTGAAGCCTGTGACTTTAAAATTGATGCAACTTGTTCCCTAGAAACATTATCACGATTCATCGTTCGTTCTATTTGTACTTCTGCTGGCACATCAACGATTAATACGCGATTGGCCATACCTTGCATTTGGTTTTCAACCAATAACGGTGCGACTAATAAACCATACGGGGATGTGATTTTAGACAGGTCACTGTCAATTTTGTCACGGATCATGGGATGAAGAAGATCATTGAGCCACTGCTTCTCTTTAGGGTTTGAGAAGATCAGCTCACGCAGCCTACTTCGGTTGAGTGTTCCATCTTCAAGTAAGATAGACTCACCAAAGTGTTCTGTAATCTGCTTTAAGCCGTCACTGCCTAGAGCGACTACTTCACGTGCCACAATATCAGCATCGACAATATCAATGCCAAAGTGTTCGTTGAATAGGTTAGCTACGGTCGTTTTACCACTGGCGATACCGCCACTTAATCCAATAATGATTGCCATGGTTAAATTCCTAATACAGAAGTGAAATACCAACCCATGATGTCGTTACCCCACAATAGGCTTACCCAACCAGCAATCGCGAGATAGGGACCAAATGGAAAGGCTTTATCGATGCCTTGTTGTTTTAAGCGAAGTTGAATCAAACCAAATACAAGGCCAACAAGCGAAGATAACAGGATGATCATTGGTAGATGCTGCCAACCAAGCCACGCGCCAAGTGCCGCTAAGAGTTTAAAGTCACCGTAACCCATGCCTTCTTTGCCCGTTAGTAGTTTGAACAGCCAATAAACAGACCATAGAGCTAAGTAGCCAACCATTGCACCAACCACAGAATCTTGCAGCGATACTGGGCTGACATTGAACAGTGCTAAAGCGATACCAGACCAAACCAAAGGTAAGGTGATTTGATCAGGCAGCAGCATGGTGTCGAGATCGATAAAGGTCGCCGTAATCAATGCGAAAGTGAAAAAGATCAGTGCAATAGCGTAGAAACTGAAACCAAAGTGGCTCGCGACTACGGTACAAAGGATTGCGGTAAGCAGCTCGACCAAAGGGTAGCGAGCACTGATTGGACTAGCACAACTGTGACACTTGCCCTTTAAGAACAACCAGCTTAATACTGGAATATTGTCGATAATTCTTAATTGGGTTTCACATTTCGGGCAAGTCGAACGTGGAATACTTAGGTTAAATTTCCCTTCAGGTACTGGGATTTTATATTGAGAGAAATACTCCGAGCACTCTTGTTGCCACTCTCGCTCCATCATAATCGGTAAGCGGTGTATGACTACGTTGAGGAAGCTGCCGATAAGAAGGCTAAAAATGAAAGCTAATACGGGGAATAGCCAAGGATAGTAGTGAAATACTTCCATAGTGTCCTTTACCACTTGATCTATATGAGCAGAAGTTTGCTACTCATGGGTGTTAAGTTGCTTTTGGCTATCCTAACACACTCATAAGATTAAAGATCGGTAAGTACATCGCAACCACAAGCCCGCCAACAACCGTACCCAAAAATACGATGATCAATGGTTCTAAAATTTTGCCTAAATTGTCGACGGTGTTGTCTACTTCAAACTCGTAAATGGAAGCGACTTTGTTGAGCATATCATCAAGGTTGCCCGACTCTTCACCAATCATCACCATCTGCAACACCATTTCAGGGAAGGCATTGGTATTGCGCATCGCGATATACATTGGCATGCCTGCTGCGGTTTCTCGGTGAACCTCAATGATTGCTGATTCATAATGCAGGTTTCCTGAGGTTTTGGCTGTGGTTTTTAGGCTCATTAAAATAGGAATACCGGAACTAAAGCTTGTTGATAAGGTTCGGCTGAATTTGGCTATTGAGGCTTTAGCTAATACGCCACCGAGAACAGGGAAACGCAATCCTAGCCGACTGACAGACAGTCTGAACGAGTGGGAGCGCTGGCACAGTTGGTAAATAATCAGGACAAGAAGTCCGATGCTTACAGCCGCATAAAAACTGTAAGCCTGCATCCAATGGGAAAGGTAGAGTACTTGCTGAGTAAACCAAGGTAAGTCTGCACCAAAGCCTGAAAACATCGACTCAAACTCCGGAATGACCATCGTCAGCATTAAATAAGAAACGGTCAGTGCAACGGTGACCACCATCGCGGGGTAAATCAGTGCTTTGACGACTTTAGATTTTAGTTGCTCGCTCTTTTCTCGATAAGTCGCTAAGCGTTCAAACACTTGCGCAAGGTTACCGGACAATTCACCTGTC
Source organism: Vibrio gigantis (assembly GCF_024347515.1). Lineage (NCBI taxonomy): Bacteria > Pseudomonadati > Pseudomonadota > Gammaproteobacteria > Vibrionales > Vibrionaceae > Vibrio > Vibrio gigantis. The sequence continues at coordinate 2,994,296 of NZ_AP025492.1, read as the reverse complement.
GCGACCAAGTCGGTGTAGAGGTCATCAAAGTGGCGGCTTGCGGTTCGCATCGCTTTTGAGATTGGTGTTCCGGCTTCTACACCTTTGCAGATGTGCGATAAAATTGATTTCATTTCTGCTTTACGGTGATTGTCTGATACCAACTTTATCGCTTGTACGATGGGGACACCGGTGGCGAGCATAGTCGCAAGTTGCCGAGTTAAAATTGTGATGTCTTTGGCTTTGACGCGATGTGTTAAACGAGTGACGGCTGAAATACTTTTCTTTTTGATTTTCTTAATTTGAATATGTTGTTCTTTGAGCTTTTCTCGCACTTCTAATTCGGTAAGCGCTAAGGTTTGTCCTGACACTTTCTTGCCTGAGCTGTTAATACCTTTCCAGTGATAGCTTTTTAATTGTGATTGTTTGGACTTGCTACTCATTGATGCTCCATTGGGTTATATGTACAGAACACGTTGCAGTTCTTGATAGCTGGTGGTGCCTTCAAGCAATTTATCCAGACCTGACTCTTGCAGTGTTCGCATGCCTTCTCGACGCGCAAGGTCTTCAATTGCTAGCGCATTGGGTTTATTGATAAGGCTGTTTTTGAGTTTGTCGGTAAAAGGCATCACTTCATAGATACCCACTCGACCTGAATAGCCTTGATTACACTCATTACACCCTTGAGGGGTGGCTTTATAGATGGTTTGGCTGTTAGGGATAGAGTGGCGCAGAAAGATGTCCGGAGAGTCGTCATTTTTTTTGCAATGGTTGCACAAGCGTCTTGCCAGTCGCTGAGCGATAATTAAGCTTAATGAGGACGCTAAGTTAAATGGTTCAATACCCATGTGGGCGAGCCGAGTGACGGTTTCCGCTGCAGAGTTAGTATGAAGAGTCGAAAGCACCAAGTGACCGGTTTGCGATGCTTTGATGGCGATCTCTGCGGTTTCTAAATCACGAATCTCACCCACCATTACCACATCGGGATCTTGTCGTAAAAACGAGCGCAGTGCTTCAGCGAATCCGAAACCGATCTTTGGTGTGACCTGTACTTGATTGATACCACACAGGTTAATCTCCACTGGGTCTTCAGCTGTAGAAATATTGCGTTCAGTGGTATTCAGTACTCGAAGGCCTGTGTATAGGGAGACGGTTTTTCCGCTGCCGGTTGGCCCTGTCATCAAGATCATACCTTGTGGGCGTTTAAGGGCATTAAGGTAGAGAGCTTTTTGATCGTCGCTGTAACCAAGCTTGTCGATATCGAGATTGGCCGCACTGCTATCGAGCAGCCTCAGTACGATCTTTTCCCCCCACAAAGTCGGTAGCGTTGATACGCGCATATCAATCGCGAGTTCATCATTCAAACGGAGCTTAATGCGTCCATCTTGGGGTAAGCGACGTTCCGCAATATCAAGCTTGGCGAGAATCTTCAAGCGAGCAGATAACCGGCGACTTAAATGAGAGGCGGGTTGCTGAATCTCGACAAGGATGCCATCGCAACGCAGGCGCACGCGATAGTGCTCTTCGTAAGGTTCAAAATGAATATCTGATGCACCCTTACGCACCGCATCAACCAGTATTTGATTGATAAATCGGCTAACTGGAGAGTCGTCTTGGCTGAGATCTTCAATTGAAGTCATCTCATCGTCAGAGACTTCAACGAGATTGGCGAGTTCATCTTGGGTGATCTCTTTACGCTTGGAGTCTTGCCCAGAAATGGAGCGGCCATACAGTTTGCGTATAGCGCCTTCTAACTCAGAATAATTGGCGACAACGAGTTCGATCTGTAATCCCGTCGCAAATCGAAAGTCATCTTCCGCTTGTAAATCGGTCGGGTCGGCTGAGGCCAGTGTGAGAGTAGAATTAGAGACTGATATAGGGATAGCACGATACTTGGTAATCAGTTCACGAAGCCCTAATTGATCACACAAGGCTTCGTAGTCAGTATTGGTTAGTTTTACTAACGGTAACCCGAAAATAGTTTGTATGTTGTTTGCTAAAGAGTCGCCGGTGAAGAAATCTAGAACGAGTAAAGCTTCGGGTGTCGAAACACCCAAAGCTTGTACATGTTCCGCCACGGCTTGTTCTTGAGTCAGGCTAAGTAAGCCAGCCTGACGTAGAACGGTTGGTAGGTTGGTTAGCAGCATTACGGGCAATAAGTATCTTGTGCTGTAGTGAGGCCTGCGTCAGAGTAACATTTGGCTTCCCAAGTGATACCTTCAGCTGCATAAGTTGCAGTCATAACATAGGTTTCACCAGTTTTAATTGGCCCTTTAGCTGCTGACGCCTTAACACGAACATCTACGGCTCCAGATGCGCTCCCGCCAATAGCTTTAATTTCCATCTTATTTAGTGTTAGCACGTCGGGAACACCGTTGTTGTCTGAAATGCAGCTAGTTTTAAATGATGCTGCATCAGATGCATTTTCGTGAGCACACAGTTCAACTGCCATCTTTACAGCAGCGGCTGCTTTTGGAAATTCTGATAGAGTCGCTTTTTTCGTATAATCTTGATAAGCCGGCACAGCAAACGCAGACAAGATTCCTATAATCGCCACCACGATCATCAATTCAATTAAGGTGAAACCTTTCTGATTTTTTCTTTTGTTATTCATTGTCTAATTCCATTCTTTAGTTTGTTTCAGCGCAAGCACTGGTTGATGGAAAGAATAGAAGTCGAAATGTAGAAGTGGAATGGTGTTCAGGTGTGGTCGCGAGTGGTTTTGTATTTATTAGTGTGGTGTTTCATATAGCGCGCAAATTTATGCGATCAACTTAAATAACGGTTTGAAATACTGATAATTAAGGCAATAAAAAAGGCACTGTCATCAACAGTGCCTTTACAGAAATTATTTATTATTCAGTCAATTACGATTTGAATCTCATTGATAAATCCATTGCTTTTAGATGCTTAGTTAACGCGCCTACAGAGATGTAATCAACGCCTGTTTCAGCGAACTCTGCAATCGTACCTAGAGTTACGTTACCAGAGTTTTCTAGTGCTGCTCGTCCTGCGTTGACTTTAACGGCTTCACGCATCATGTCTGTGGTGAAATTGTCTAGCATGATAATGTCTGCGCCCGCGCTGATCGCTTGCTCTAGTTCTTCTAGGCTTTCCGTTTCTACTTCCACTGGCTTACCTGGATTCAACTCTTTTGCTGTAGAGATAGCTTTCTCAATACCACCACAAGCGATGATGTGGTTTTCTTTGATTAGGTAGGCATCGAAAACGCCGATACGGTGGTTGAAACCGCCACCACAAGCGACCGCGTATTTCAGTGCGCTACGTAGGCCAGGAATTGTTTTGCGAGTATCTAGCAGGCGGCATTCAGTATGTTTGATTTTGTCTGCGTAGATAGCAGTAGTAGTCGCACAGCCAGATAGCGTTTGAATGAAGTTCATTGCATTACGCTCACCGGTTAATAGTGCGCGTGCTGGGCCAGTTAGGGTACAAAGCGTTTGGTTTGGTTCAACCTTATCGCCATCTTCTACGTTCCACTCGATAGCCACTTCACCGCCCAATTGCTTAAACACTTCATCAGCCCACGCTTTACCACAGAACACGCCGTGCTCGCGGGTAATGATGGTTGCGCTGTTGATTGCGTCTGCAGGGATTAGACTTGCCGTAATATCAGCCGCTGGATCTAATGTTCCGCCTAGATCTTCTTTGATGGTCTCAGCGACTGCACGAGTGATCTCTAGAGGCAGTTGCTCTTTTAAGTAGTCAAGGCGTTGGTGGCTGTTATGTGTGTTTTTCATCGCAAATCTAATCTTGAAAGGGAGTGGGAATGGAATGATACTCTTGCTTAACTTCAAATTAAAGAGGCTAGCGCGACTGCTCTATGGGCAAGGTCACATCTTATTGTGCTAGCAGAAAAGAAAGTGAGACTAAGATGACGATCAGCTCCAACGGATGGTATGACAATGCTCGGCATGTTCCTTCCCCGTATTTTGATGCTAGACCTAGTGTCGATGATGTTTCTCTGCTGGTGGTTCACAACATTAGCTTACCTCCGGGTCAGTTTGGTGGGCCTTACATAGAACAGTTTTTTACGGGCAAACTTGATCCTACAGAACATCCATTTTTTAAGGTGATTCACCAAATGGGTGTCTCGGCGCATTGCTTGATTCGTCGCGATGGGGAAGTGGTGCAGTTTGTTTCTTTCTTAGACCGAGCTTGGCATGCGGGCCAGTCGAGCTTTGCTGGGCGCGAAAGGTGCAATGATTACTCTATTGGTATTGAGCTGGAAGGCAGTGATTTTGTTGCTTACACCGAGCTGCAGTATCAAGCGCTTGCCCAATTAACAGAAACGATCGTATCGACTTTCCCTCAAATCACCACCGAGCGTATCACTGGCCATCAATATATCGCACCTCTACGTAAAACAGACCCTGGTTTGGTCTTCGACTGGCCGAAATTTAAAGGAAAGCTCAAAGCTTAAGCCTTACTTTTTGAAAAGTGCCTTGCCGTCGTAGGGCGTTGAATAATCAACGCCTAGCATAATGACTTGTGAATTTTTGTTGTTGCGATGTAAAGAAAGTGGTGAAGAGGAGAGCGTCAATAAATAGAGAGTGTGACGAGCTTATCAAACACTCATTTATTAAAACTTATTAACAGAAATTCGACCCTAAATGTGCGCTTGGTTTGATTTTTGAACAAGTGATACTAATCTTTCTGAAACAATTCATTTTTATCCTGAAACTTTCTAGCACGAATACTCCCCAAAAGTATTACTCCTGTAAATGGTAAGACCAATTTGGTTGCTGTTTTAAATTTCATTTGTTAAATCATGGTTAATTCACGCTGTGTTCTATGATGCAGGTCAATTTTGCACTGGACAGTGGCGTTTTAATTATGTTAATTTCTGCCCAACTTAAAATTGGTATTACCAATTGTCAGCGAAGAAAAAGAAGAACAACAAACTATGGCTTATCAAAGGATTCGTCAGCCAAAACTCTCCGATGTTATCGAACAAGAGTTAGAAAGGTTGATAGTGGAAGGAACACTGGCTCCAGGGCAGCAGCTGCCGCCTGAGCGCGAACTGGCGAAACAGTTCGATGTGTCTCGTCCTTCAATCCGAGAAGCGATACAACGTTTAGAAGCAAAACGCTTGCTTACTCGCCGTCAGGGTGGAGGTACGTTTGTTAGTGAAAATATCTGGAAAAGCTTTTCAGATCCTTTGCTTAATTTGTTGTCCTCCCATTCTGAAACCCAACTAGACTTGTTGGAATCGCGTCATGCGATGGAAGGGATTTCGGCTTACTTCGCGGCATTGCGTGGCACTGATGAAGACTTTGCTCGAATTCAAGCATGCCAAGAAAAAATTCGCGGCGCGCAAGATAAGGGTGATATTGAAGCCGAATCTGCAGCGGTGATGGCTTTTCTTATTGCTTTAACAGAGGCAGCGCACAATGTGGTGTTATTGCACATTGTTCGTAGTTTGGCTCCGTTACTCGAACAAAATGTCTTAGAAAATTTAAAGCTGTTGCATCGTCGTAAAGACGTTGTGGAGAAAGTGAGTATACATCGAGCTAACATTGTGGATGCGATCGTTTCAGGACAGCCAGAACAGGCTCGTGAAATGTCACACTCTCATTTAGCTTACATCGAAGAAACATTGCTGGATTTGACCAAAGAAGAGTCGCGTCGCGAACGTTCTTTACGTCGAATTCAACAGGGTAAATAGCCGTAATACTTCGGCTTTTTACGTGTTTAGTAGAATCCAACTAACAAAAAGGATAGATCGCCATGTCTGACATGAAGCATGACGTTGATGCTCTGGAAACTCAAGATTGGTTAGAAGCTCTTGAGTCAGTAGTACGTGAAGAAGGTGTAGAACGTGCACAGTTTTTACTAGAACAAGTTCTAGATAAAGCGCGTTTAGATGGTGTTGATATGGCTACAGGCATCAACACAAACTACATCAACACAATTCCAGCAGCACAAGAGCCAGCTTACCCTGGTGACGTAACTCTTGAGCGTCGTATTCGTTCGATTATTCGCTGGAACGCAATCATGATCGTATTGCGTGCTTCTAAGAAAGACCTAGACCTTGGTGGTCACATGGCTTCTTACCAGTCAGCAGCAGCGTTCTACGAAGTATGTTTCAACCACTTCTTCCGTGCTCCAAACGAGACTGACGGTGGCGATCTAGTTTACTACCAAGGTCACATCTCTCCTGGTATCTACTCTCGTGCATTCGTTGAAGGTCGTCTAACTGAAGAGCAGCTAGATAACTTCCGTCAAGAAGTTGATGGTAAAGGTATCCCTTCTTACCCGCACCCTAAACTGATGCCTGAGTTCTGGCAGTTCCCTACAGTATCTATGGGTCTAGGTCCGATCTCTGCGATCTACCAAGCTCGTTTCCTTAAGTACCTAGAAGGCCGTGGCCTTAAAGATACTTCAGCGCAACGCGTATACGCGTTCCTAGGCGACGGTGAGATGGATGAGCCAGAATCACGTGGTGCTATCTCTTTCGCTGCGCGTGAGAAGCTAGACAACCTATGTTTCCTAATCAACTGTAACCTACAGCGTCTAGACGGCCCTGTAATGGGTAACGGTAGCATCATCCAAGAACTTGAAGGCCTATTCAAAGGCGCAGGTTGGAACGTTGTTAAAGTTATCTGGGGTAGCAACTGGGATTCTCTACTAGCTAAAGACACTACTGGTAAGCTTCTTCAACTAATGAACGAAACTATCGATGGTGACTACCAGACATTCAAATCTAAAGATGGCGCATACGTACGTGAGCACTTCTTTGGTAAGTACCCAGAAACGGCTGCACTAGTTGCAGACATGACTGACGACCAAATCTTCGAACTGAAGCGTGGTGGTCACGATTCTTCTAAACTGTTCGCTGCATTCAACAATGCAAAAGAGACAGGTGGCAAACCAACAGTAATCCTAGCTAAAACAGTTAAAGGTTACGGCATGGGTGAAGCTGCAGAAGGTAAGAACATCGCTCACGGTGTTAAGAAGATGGACATGACTCACGTACAATACCTACGTGACCGTCTAGGTCTACAAGACCTACTTTCTGATGAGAAAGTGTCTGAGCTTCCTTACCTAACTCTTGAAGAAGGTTCTGCTGAGTACGAATACCTACATGCTCGTCGTAAAGCCCTACAAGGTTACACGCCTGCACGTCTGCCTAAATTCACTCAAGAATTCAAAGTTCCTGAGCTAGACGCATTCGCACCTCTACTAGGTGAACAGAAGCGTGATATCTCTACAACTATGGCTTATGTACGTACGCTAAACATCCTTCTTAAAGATAAGAACATTGGTAAGAACATCGTTCCTATCATCTGTGATGAAGCTCGTACATTCGGTATGGAAGGTCTATTCCGTCAGGTTGGTATCTACAACCCACACGGTCAAGAATACACACCTGAAGATAAAGGCATCGTTTCTTACTACAAAGAAGCAACGTCTGGTCAAGTACTTCAAGAAGGTATCAACGAGCTAGGTTCTATGGCTTCATGGGTTGCAGCGGCAACTTCATACAGCACGAACGACCTACCAATGATCCCGTTCTACATCTACTACTCAATGTTCGGTTTCCAACGTATTGGTGACATGGCATGGCTAGCAGGTGACCAACAAGCTCGTGGCTTCCTACTAGGTGCTACAGCTGGTCGTACGACACTGAACGGTGAAGGTCTACAGCACGAAGATGGTCACTCGCACATTCAAGCGAACACTATCCCTAACTGTATCTCTTACGACCCAACGTTCGCTTACGAGCTAGCAGTAATCATGCAAGACGGTATCCGTCGCATGTACGGTCCTGAGCAAGAGAATGTTTACTACTACCTAACAGTAATGAACGAGAACTACGCAATGCCAGCAATGCCAGAAGGCGCTGAAGAAGGCATCCGTAAAGGTATCTACAAGCTTGAATCTCACGCTGGTGCTAAGGGCAAAGTTCAACTAATGAGCTCTGGTACTATCATGAACGAAGCGCGTAAAGCGGCTGAAATTCTAAGCGAAGAGTACGGCGTAGCATCTGACGTATTCTCAGTAACATCGTTCAACGAACTAACTCGTGACGGCCAAGCGGTAGAGCGTGACAACATGCTTCACCCAGAAGCTGAAGAGAAAGTACCGTACATCACGACTGTTCTTGGTAAAGAACCTGCAATCGCAGTGACTGATTACATGAAGAACTACGCTGAGCAAGTACGTGCGTACATGCCAACTGAGTCTTACAAAGTACTTGGTACAGATGGTTTCGGCCGCTCAGACAGCCGTGCAAACCTACGTCGTCACTTCGAAGTTAATGCTGGCTACATCGTAGTTGCAGCTCTAACTGAACTGGCTAAACGTGGTGACATCGAGAAATCAGTAGTTGTTGAAGCAATTGCTAAGTTCGATATCGACACTGAAAAAACTAACCCGCAATACGCATAAGACTGGCATTAAGGTAGGTAAATACAATGACAATCGAAATTAATGTACCAGACATCGGTGCTGACGAGGTTGAAGTAACTGAGATTCTTGTAAACGTTGGCGACAAGGTTGAAGAAGAGCAGTCACTGATCACTGTTGAAGGCGACAAAGCTTCAATGGAAGTTCCAGCGTCTCAAGCGGGTATCGTTAAAGAAATCAAAGTAGCTGAAGGCGATTCAGTTTCTACTGGTTCTCTAATCATGATTTTCGAAGCCGAGGGTGCTGTAGCAGCACCGGCTGCGCCAGCAGTTGAAGCGGCGGCACCAGTTGCTGCAGCTCCTGCAGCGGCAGCTGAGCTTAAAGAAGTTCACGTACCAGATATCGGCGGTGATGAAGTTGAAGTAACTGAAATCATGGTTGCTATCGGTGATTCAGTAGAAGAAGAGCAATCTCTTCTTACTGTTGAAGGCGACAAGGCTTCAATGGAAGTTCCTGCACCATTCGCTGGTATCGTTAAAGAAATCAAGATCGCTTCTGGTGATTCAGTTTCTACTGGTTCTCTAGTAATGGTATTCGAAGTAGCTGGTTCAGCACCTGTAGCAGCTCCGGCTCCTGCGGCGGCAGCACCAGTTGCAGCGGCTCCAGCAGCGTCTGCTGAGAAAGAAGTAAACGTTCCTGATATCGGTGGTGACGAAGTAGAAGTTACTGAAATCATGGTAGCGGTTGGTGATACAGTAGAAGAAGAGCAATCTCTAATTACTGTTGAAGGCGACAAAGCTTCAATGGAAGTTCCTGCACCATTCGCTGGTACAGTAAAAGAAATCAAGATTGCAGCTGGCGACAAAGTGTCAACTGGCTCTCTAATCATGACTTTCGTAGTTGAAGGCGCAGCGCCTGCTCCTGTTGCAGCACCTGCACAAGCAGCAGCTCCAGCGGCGGCACCTGCTCCTAAAGCAGAAGCACCTGCAGCGGCTCCAGCAGCAGCTGGCGACTTCCAAGAGAACGGTGACTACGCGCACGCTTCTCCAGTTGTTCGTCGTCTTGCTCGTGAGTTTGGCGTTAACCTTTCTAAGGTTAAAGGTACTGGTCGTAAGAGCCGTATCCTTAAAGAAGACGTTCAGTCTTACGTTAAAGATGCGCTTAAGCGCCTAGAGTCTGGTGCAGCAGCATCTGGCAAAGGCGGCGACGGTTCTGCTCTTGGTCTACTACCATGGCCAAAAGTTGACTTCAGCAAGTTCGGCGAAACTGAAGTTCAGAAGCTTTCTAAGATCAAGAAGATCTCTGGCGCAAACCTACACCGTAACTGGGTAATGATCCCTCACGTTACACAGTGGGATAACGCTGACATCACTGAGCTAGAAGCATTCCGTAAAGAACAGAACGCAATCGAAGCGAAGAAAGACACAGGCATGAAGATCACTCCACTTGTGTTCATCATGAAAGCTGTTGCTAAAGCGCTAGAAGCATTCCCAGCGTTTAACTCTTCTCTTTCTGAAGATGGCGAAAGCATCATTCTTAAGAAGTACGTAAACGTGGGTATCGCTGTTGATACACCAAACGGTCTAGTTGTTCCTGTATTCAAAGACGTGAACAAGAAAGGCATTTACGAGCTATCTGAAGAGCTAATGGCTGTTTCTAAGAAAGCACGTTCTGGTAAGCTAACAGCGGCAGACATGCAAGGCGGTTGTTTCACAATCTCTAGCCTTGGTGGTATTGGCGGTACTGCATTTACTCCAATCGTAAATGCTCCAGAAGTAGGTATCCTAGGTGTATCTAAGTCTGAAATTAAGCCAGTTTGGAATGGTAAAGAGTTCCAACCACGTCTACAGCTTCCTCTATCTCTATCATACGACCACCGTGTGATCGATGGTGCTGAAGGTGCACGCTTCATTACTTTCCTAAACAGCGCACTATCTGACATTCGTCGTCTAGTACTGTAATTGAGAAAGTAATTATTAAGGTGACTTTCGGGTCACCTTAATTCTTTATATAAAGACTATTTTTAGAGAACAGTTTCCTGCATTTCTCATAATCTGATAGGGAATTGTTGTCTAGCTCACAGGCTAACTTAAAGCTACTTTCACACTGTTAACATCTCTGTAAAATGTTTCCTGTTTGAAAGCCCAATAATTTTAAGAATATCTACTCAGCCTGTTAGGGATAATGACTACAAGAGGTCACAATGAGCAAAGAAATTAAAGCCCAAGTTGTTGTACTTGGTTCAGGTCCTGCTGGTTACTCAGCTGCATTCCGTTGTGCGGATTTAGGTCTAGAAACAGTACTAGTTGAACGTTACAGCACTCTTGGTGGTGTATGTCTAAACGTTGGTTGTATTCCATCAAAAGCACTTCTTCACGTTTCTAAAGTAATCGAAGAAGCGAAAGCGATGGCAGAGCACGGCGTTGTATTCGGCGAGCCACAAACGGACATCAACAAGATCCGTATCTGGAAAGAAAAAGTAGTTGATCAACTAACTGGCGGTCTTGGCGGTATGGCTAAGATGCGTAACGTGACTGTTGTTAACGGTTTCGGTAAGTTCACTGGTCCTAACAGCATTCTTGTTGAAGGCGAAGGCGAAGCAACAACTGTTAACTTCGACAACGCAATCATTGCTGCAGGTTCTCGCCCAATCAAACTTCCTTTCATCCCACATGAAGACCCACGTATCTGGGACTCTACGGATGCACTAGAGCTGAAAGAAGTTCCTGAGAAACTGCTTATCATGGGCGGTGGTATCATCGGTCTTGAAATGGGTACGGTTTACCACTCTCTAGGCTCTAAAGTTGAAGTTGTTGAGATGTTCGACCAAGTTATCCCTGCGGCGGATAAAGACATCGTTAAAGTCTTCACTAAGCGTATTAAGAACAAGTTCAAGCTAATGCTTGAAACTAAAGTAACAGCAGTTGAAGCGAAAGAAGACGGTATCTACGTTTCAATGGAAGGCAAGAAAGCGCCAGCTGAAGCTGAGCGTTACGATGCCGTTCTTGTTGCTATCGGCCGTGTTCCAAACGGTGCACTTATCGACGCTGAAAAAGCAGGTATCGAAGTTGATGAGCGTGGCTTCATCAATGTTGATAAGCAAATGCGTACAAACGTTCCTCACATCCACGCGATCGGTGACGTTGTTGGTCAACCAATGCTTGCTCACAAAGGTGTGCATGAAGGTCACGTAGCTGCTGAAGTTATCTCTGGTAAGAAGCACTACTTCGACCCTAAAGTAATCCCATCAATTGCGTACACTGAGCCAGAAGTTGCTTGGGTAGGTAAGACTGAGAAAGAAGCGAAAGCTGAAGGCATCAACTACGAAGTTGCTACTTTCCCTTGGGCTGCTTCTGGTCGTGCAATCGCGTCTGACTGTGCAGATGGTATGACTAAGATGATCTTCGATAAAGAGACTCATCGCGTAATCGGTGGTGCTGTTGTTGGTACTAACGGTGGTGAACTTCTTGGTGAAATCGGCCTAGCAATCGAAATGGGTTGTGACGCAGAAGATATCGCTCTTACTATCCACGCTCACCCAACTCTACACGAGTCTGTTGGTCTAGCTGCGGAAGTATTCGAAGGTTCAATTACTGACCTTCCAAACAAGAAAGCAGTGAAAAAGAAGAAGTAACTCTCCTTTAGCCACTCGCTAATGTTTTTAAAAGCCGCTGATTCGTCAGCGGCTTTTTTATGCCTGAAGTAAAGCAGTAACGTTTCACTTCGAGATGCGAGTACGCTTCGCTCCGAGATACGAAGAGTGAGTATATAAAAATAAAAAGGGCTGACCCATTAGGCCAACCCTTCATACTTCTTCTCGAATCTCGAATCTCGAATCTCGAATCTACTTATAGATACACAACATGTTTAAGTAGCTGTCAGTAAGTTTAGACAGCTCTTCATTGGTATCGACACGTTTCGCTTGGATAAATAGCGAGTAGCAGATGCCGTGGAATAGGTTTGCTAGATGTTTAGGATCGTGATCGTCGCAAACTTCGCCGCGCTCAATCGCTTTACTAAACATGTTTTGTACTAACATTTGGTTAGTTCGGTTAGTTGTTACGAACAGCGGCCATACTTCATCACGAGTCGAAGCGCTCCATTCGAACCATACATTTAACCAATGGCTATCTTGAGCCACTAACGTCACCATTTCAGTCGCAATATTATGTAGGTTTTGTTTTGCGTGAATATCCAGATCGATATTGTCTGAAAGGAAGTTAGAGAATTGGCGTACAACGTGATTCAGTACTTCATCAACCAGATCTTCACGAGTAGGGAAGTAGTTAAATACGGTTGCTACTGACACCTGAGCGATGTCTGCAATATCAGCGTGTCCGCCACGGCCAATGCCACGGCGAGAGAATACTTCAAGTGCGATTTCCATCAATTGAAGTTTTCTTTTTAGAGGTGAAAGCCTAGTTCTAGGTCTCTTAGAGATTGAGTCCATTTTGTTTTCCTTGCCAACGAATTTTTTATATTAATGATTTTATTATTATTTAAGCCAAGATGAGTGTAATGGTGCATATGTAAATGGTCAATCCTTTGAGCTTATTTAATAGACAGTTACATCAAACTTGATACATAAAGCGTGATCAGTATTGATGTGAAAGGAAGAGAGTATCGGACTAGGCACCAACGCACATTATCGTTGATAATCTGACAGTAAATTTGAACCATAAGGTGGTGTGGGTATTTGAGCAGTGCTAGACTTACGCACAAATTGAGCGGCGCCGATGGCAAAACTGTCTACACTTGTCGCAATCACCAAATAAAATGAGAGCAGTATGAAGCATACAGTTGAAGTCATGATCTCTGAGCAAGAAGTTCAGGATCGAGTGAACGAACTAGGTAAACAGATCACGGAGCACTACAAAGGCAGTGAAGATCTCGTTTTAGTTGGCTTATTACGTGGATCTTTTGTCTTTATGGCGGATCTTGCTCGTGCTATCGATTTAACTCACCAAGTTGATTTCATGACCGCGTCTAGCTACGGCAACGGCATGGAAAGCTCACGTGATGTTCGTATTTTGAAAGATCTTGATGATGATATCCAAGGTAAAGACGTTCTACTTGTAGAAGACATTATCGACACCGGTAACACACTGACTAAAGTGAAAGAGATTTTGAGCCTACGTGGTCCTAAGTCTATCGAAATTTGTACGTTACTAGACAAGCCTTCTCGCCGTGAAGTGGCTGTAGATACAAAATGGATTGGTTTTGAAATTCCTGACGAGTTTGTTGTTGGTGTTGGTATCGACTACGCACAAAAATATCGTCATCTACCGTACATTGGTAAAGTTGTACCTCAAGAGTAATCATAACGCTTGCCGATCAGAAGTTATTAAAAAGCCCGCTTGATGCGGGCTTTTTGTATTTATTGCGTAATGGTTAGCCTTGTTGGCTAAGAAGAGGCGTTGTTAAGATTTTATTCAATGCCTCTAAATGGCTGTTCTCTAGGGTATCGTTGCTTGAGCAACGTACGCCAAGGTCTTGCAACTTGCCATCGCCAATGCCGTAAACTACACCGTGGATTTCAACCTCTTGGCCTCTCTCCCATGCGTTTTGCATAATGGTTGAGTTACCTAGGTTATAAACTTGCTCTGCGACGTTAATTTCGCACAGTTTGTCACCCCATTGTTCACGAGGAAGTCCCTCGATCTGTTTACGATATTTTAGGTAATTGTCACGGATGTGAAGCAGCCAGTTGTTGATAAGGCCAAGTTTAGGGTTATCAATCGCCGCATTAACACCACCACAACCGTAGTGACCGCAGACAATGATGTGTTTAACTTTGAGTACATCGACGGCGTACTGTACCACTGAGAGGCAGTTTAGGTCGGTATGAACAACTTGGTTCGCCACATTTCGGTGAACAAATAGTTCGCCAGAATACAAACCAGTCAGGCGCTCGGCCGGAACACGGCTATCTGAGCAGCCAATCCATAGAAAACCAGGGCTTTGACCCTCTTCAAGCGTTGTAAAATACTCTGGTCGCTCTGAACGAATTTCTTCAGACCATTTAGAGTTGTTTTCAAAAAGCTGTTTAATCTCTGGCATTTTGCGTCTTACATCCCTTAATTAAGAATCTCAACTATACACAATGTTACAAATTCAATCTCGTAAAAACTGTGTCAAATAGTACTCATCTGACGTGTACTAGTCGTTAAAATCATTAACTTAGCGGAGAAGCTATGATCCGGTTATAAGACATGAATAATGTGATTGAATTAACACTTTCTGAACACTTGATCCATTTGTTAAAGTGATAAGGTTTGTCATTTCATCATCAGGAAGGTGTGTTTTGTTTGGAAGTCGTTTTACGGATATCAATCTCAAAGGGGATATGTTTGGTGGTGTTACTACAGCCATCATCTCGTTACCTTTAGCGTTGGCATTTGGTGTTGCTTCTGGCGCAGGTGCTGAAGCTGGCTTATGGGGTGCCATCATGGTTGGCCTATTTGCAGCATTGTTTGGCGGTTCGAGTAGTTTGATTTCTGAACCTACCGGCCCTATGACGGTGATCATGACAGCCGTAATGACGAGTATGGTTGCTAAATATCCTGAAACCGGAATGGCAATGACCTTTACCGTCGTAATGATGGCAGGCGCTTTCCAGATATTACTCGGAACATTAAAGCTCGGAAAATACGTTACTTTGATGCCATATAGCGTGATCTCCGGATTTATGTCGGGCATCGGCGTTATTCTAATTATTCTGCAGTTGTCTCCTTTATTAGGACACGCCGCACCTTCCGGTGGTGTGATGGGCACGCTCTCTGCATTACCTGATACGCTAGCAAACTTAAAAGTGAGCGAACTGTTTTTAGGGGCATTGACGCTCGGTATTCTTTTCGGTTTTCCAGCTAAATATCGTAAGTATGTGCCCGCGCAACTGGTCGCGTTAGTGGCCGTCACCCTGTTGTCCGTTATTATCTTCGATACTGACTCTATTCGCCGTATTGGTGAAATTCCTGCTGGTTTGCCTTCTCTCGTTATTCCTACGATCAGCGCTGAGCAATTCACCACCATGGTTATTGATGCCTTGGTACTGGGTACTCTTGGCTGTATTGATACGCTTCTGACCGCGGTTATCGGTGATTCACTGACGCGTAAAGAGCATGATTCAGACAAAGAGCTTCGTGGCCAAGGCATTGCGAATATGATCTCTGGTCTTTTTGGTGCACTACCTGGCGCAGGTGCAACCATGGGTACCGTAACCAATATCCAGGTGGGAGCTCGTTCTCCGCTTTCTGGTGTTATTCGAGCTTTAGTGCTTGCGCTGGTGGTATTGGTTGCAGGTGGCTTAACAGAACCGATTCCTATGGCTGTGCTGGCTGGTATCGCGATGTATGTTGGTTTCAACATTCTTGATTGGAGTTTTATCCAGCGCGCGCACAAGGTTAGCTATGCCGGCATGGGCGTGATGTACGGCGTGATGTTGCTGACTGTATTCGTTGACTTAATTATTGCCGTCGGATTGGGGGTATTTATCTCGAATATTCTGATTATCGAAAGATTGAGCCGAGAACAAGCCAGACAAGTTAAGGCCATCAGTGATGGGGACGATGAAGACGATATCCCACTGACCGATAGTGAACGTCAGTTACTCGACAGTGCGAATGGTAAGGTGCTGTTCTTCTATCTTTCAGGGCCAATGATATTCAGTGTTTCAAAGGCGATCTCACGTCAGCACTCAAGTATTGCTGACTATGAAGCGATGATTCTAGATCTGACAGATGTCCCTATGATTGATGTCACTGTTGGCCTAGCCCTAGAAAATGCGATTAAAGATGCTTTGGATGCGCAGTGTGAGGTGTATCTATTGTGTCCTAATGAGAATACTCGTCAGCAGCTAGAGAAGTTCCATGTGATTGATCTAGTACCGGAATCGAACACATATCGCTTCCGTTATGAAGCGCTGACAGCTGCAACAAGCTATGTCGATAGAGATGAACATCAGTTTGAGTCAGTTTAATTATTCAGTAATAAGCTGACATGAACGGGCCATAGACGCTCAATTCAAGAAGGATATAAAATGCCGATAAGTGAATGACTTAGCGGCATTTTATATTTATTGAACGCTGATTTGGTCTTCACGTACCCAATATTCTTATTTGTTTTCGAAAGAAACTCTCACGCGATATTTGTATTCATCGTTAATCAACGATAGACTTGTTTGCAAAATGGCCGAGTAAACAAGTTTGGGTTAGTTTTCTGCTAGCTCGTTTTAAGCATTACTCTCTTCCTCAAGCTCGGTCGTCAACATCTTATCTATAGCAAATGGCAGTCTATCTCTATGTATGCATTAGAAATTGAGCAATTAAGAAAAACTTATGCTGGGGGCTTCGAGGCTCTTAAGGGCGTTAGTTTACAAGTAGAAAAAGGCGATTTTTACGCACTACTTGGCCCAAATGGTGCGGGTAAGTCCACCACTATTGGTGTTATCTCTTCACTGGTAAATAAAACTTCCGGCAAGGTTAAAGTGTTCGGTTACGACATTGATACTGATTTGGAGTTGGCGAAACAAAACTTAGGTCTAGTGCCTCAAGAGTTTAACTTTAACCCCTTCGAAACCGTTGAACAGATCGTGCTGCAACAAGCAGGTTATTACGGCGTGCCAAAAGCACTAGCAAAAGAGCGAGCGAAAAAGTACCTATCTCAACTCGACTTGTGGGAAAAACGTGGCGAACGTGCGCGTAACTTGTCTGGTGGTATGAAACGCCGCTTAATGATCGCACGTGCGCTGATGCATGAGCCTCAGCTGTTAATCCTTGATGAACCTACGGCTGGTGTTGATATTGAACTGCGCCGCTCGATGTGGGAATTCCTCAAAGAGATCAATGAAAAGCAGGGCATTACCATTATCTTGACCACGCACTACCTAGAAGAAGCTGAAATGCTGTGTCGCAATATCGGTATCATCAATCGTGGTGAGCTGATTGAGAACACAACCATGAAAGCACTGCTAGGTAAGTTGAGTGCTGAGACCTTTATTCTGGATCTTGAAGAGGGTGCGATTGAACCTAAGCTAGAAGGCGTGAATAGCCAAGTGATGGTCAATGGCTCGCTAGAAATTGAAATCGACAAGAACCTCGGCTTGAATACCATCTTTACTCAGTTGAGCGATCAACAGGTGAAAGTCCTCTCTATGCGTAACAAAGCAAACCGTCTAGAAGAGCTATTTGTGAGTATCGTGCGTGAGGGGAGTAAATAATATGTACAGCCTATATTGGACAGCTTTCTGCAGTTTGTTGACCAAAGAGATCAATCGCTTCACGCGTATCTGGGTGCAAACTCTGGTACCGCCAGCAATTACCATGACACTTTACTTCATCATCTTCGGTAACCTTATTGGTGCGCGTATTGGTGAAATGAACGGTTTTAGCTACATGGAATATATTGTTCCTGGACTGATCATGATGTCGGTGATCACTAACTCTTATTCGAACGTTGCGTCATCGTTCTTTAGTGCTAAATTCCAAAAGAACATTGAAGAGCTGCTTGTAGCACCGGTGCCTAACTACGTGATTATCGCCGGTTTCGTGATGGGTGGTGTGGTTCGCGGTTTATTAGTGGGTACGATTGTAACCTTCGTATCACTGTTCTTTGTTGACTTACAAGTCGATCATTGGGGCGTGATCATTGCGACGGTATTCCTAACTTCAGTCGTATTCTCACTGGGTGGTCTGATTAACGCGGTGTTTGCTCGCACGTTTGATGACATCTCGATTATTCCTACCTTTATCTTAACGCCACTGACTTATCTTGGTGGTGTGTTCTACTCGATCAGTCTATTGCCTGAGTTTTGGCAAGGTATATCGAAGCTGAACCCTATCGTGTACATGGTAAACGCGTTTAGGTATGGTTTCTTGGGGGTGTCTGATGTGGGTATCGTGACGTCATTTGGCGTGTTAGGTGTGTTTATTGTGGTGCTGTATGGTATTGCACATTACTTGGTGACAAAGGGTATCGGCTTACGCAGCTAACGCTTAGTTACCCTGAATAACAGACAAAGAAAAAGGTCGATATTACATCGACCTTTTTTGTATTTTGCGTTTAAGAAGTTTGCCGATTATTCCGCTGTTTCTTCTTTCACTTCTTCTTTCGTTTCCGTTACCAAATCGAGAACTTGGTTATCGATAAGACGAGTCTTACCTAGGAAAGCCGACATAAGAATCACAGCCTGAGTGGATTCTGAAGTGATCGCTTGCAGAGTCTTAGCATCGCAAATGAAGATCTCATCTGGTTGCAGGTCTGCTGCACGAAGTTGGTCTGTCGCATCTTCAATTACTGATGCGTAGTCATCACGTCCACCGCGAATTGCACTGCTGATCCAACGCATGGTGCGTGCTAGAACGGGAGCACGTTGACGCTCATCAATGGTTAGATTGCTATTGCGGGAGCTCATTGCCAAACCATCCATTTCACGAACGGTAGCAACGCCCACTACTTCAATGTCTAACGCTAAGTCAGTTGTCATCTGGCGAATAACAGCAAGCTGCTGGAAATCTTTCTCACCGAAGCATGCAAAGTCTGGCTGAACGATATTAAACAGTTTAGTGACAATTGTTGATACACCGCGGAAGTGACCTGGACGAGATGCACCTTCAAGCATGTGAGATACACCAGGGACCTCAACAAACGTCTGTTTGTCTAATCCATCTGGGTACATAACCTCTGGTGTTGGTGTAAATACCAGTTCAACACCTTCGCCTGTTAGTTTGCTTAAATCAGCCTCTAACGTACGAGGGTAGTTGTTTAGGTCGTCGGCACGGTCAAACTGCATTGGGTTTACAAAGATGCTTACCACTACGATGTCTGCCAGTTCACGAGCTTTCTTTACCAGAGTCAGGTGGCCTTCATGCAGGTTTCCCATTGTCGGTACAAAAGCAACCGTACGTCCATCACGCTTAAACTGTTTAATCTGCTCACGAAGAGCCGCTATTTCAGCAAAAGTTTGCATACTTACTCCTAAGCGATTGTATGAGCTTCATCAGGGAATCGCGCGCTCTCTACTTCTTCTTTGTATAGAGCTACTGCCTTACGCATATCACCTGTTTCTGCTAGGAAATTCTTAGAGAATTTCGGCATGTAGTTCGCAGAAATACCGAACATGTCATGCATAACCAAGATCTGACCATCGGTAACATTACCAGCGCCGATGCCGATAACAGGTACATCACAAGCTTCTGTAATTCGTTTTGCCAATGAAGCTGGCACACATTCAAGTAGAACGATTTGAGCGCCTGCATTTTGTAGTGCTAGCGCGTCAGCAACCATTTTATCGGCTTGTTCATCGTCACGGCCTTGAACTTTGTAACCACCAAAAATGTTCACAGACTGAGGCGTTAAACCTAAGTGGGCACATACTGGTACTGCACGTTCTGTTAGCATCCTCACGGTATCAACCAACCAGCCTTCGCCTTCGATTTTTACCATGTTCGCACCAGCACGCATCAAAGTAGCTGCGTTCTCACAAGCTTGCTCAGGCGTCGCGTAGCTCATGAAAGGCATGTCAGCCATAAGAAGACAATTAGGGCTACCAGCACGTACAGAGCGAGTGTGGTAGGCAATGTCTTCAACGCTTACTGGTAATGTGTCGTTATGGCCTTGTAGAACCATACCCAGTGAATCACCGACAAGCAGTACAGGCATCTCTTGGCTTTCGAATAATTGAGCAAAGCTCGCATCGTAAGCCGTTGACGTCGCGAATTTACGGCCTTCGCGTTTACACTTGATCAGGTCGTTAATGGTTACTTTTTTCATTGGTTTTCCTTAATGCGCCTGGCTATTGTTGCCAAACATTGAGCCCGTTTTTATCTACAATTTTCAGTAGTTCTGTCAGCTCAGTCCCATCAGGGAGTTGTAAACTTGGTGCGATTTCAGCAAGCGGGTAGAGTACAAACTCTCGTTCTTTCATTCCATAATGAGGAACGATTAAGCGCTCTGAATCGATCACCTCATTGCCGTATAACACAATATCGAGGTCCAAGGTTCTTGGTCCCCAACGTTCGTCTTTACGGACGCGCCCTTGCTCTAGCTCGATCTTTTGAGTGCAATCAAGCAGTTCAATTGGCGTTAATTCGGTTTGGATAGCAACTACCGCATTGATGTAGTCTGGTTGATTTTGTGGCCCCATTGGAGTGCTACTATATAGCTGAGAGGTCGCAATAAACGTTGATCGCGGTAGGCTTTTTAGCGTTTCGATAGCCAAATTTGCTTGGCTAACTGGGTCGGCAAGGTTGCTGCCGACCGCAATGTAAGCAGTTATCATTCTGATGGCTTACTCTTTTTGTTTCGGTAAGTCTTACGGCGACGATGGCCTGACTTTGATGGTGCTGCAACATCGTTAGCCATCGCTTGACGCATGTTGCGCCCTGCAGTCTGATAACGCTCCCACCATTTGGCTAATTCTTTGGTTTCGCCACCTTCAATCTCCCCTCGCATTTCTAGGAAATCGTAGCCTGCACGGAACTTGTTGAGCTCCATTAGGCGAACGGCGCGTTTACCGTTACGGCGAGGCAGTCGAAGTTGCAGTTGCCAAACTTCGCGAATGGTTGCGGTGTGACGACGAGGAATAGCAATAGACTTTACTTGCTGATCAAGAATGATGTTACTTGCTTCCATGATCGCATCGTAGTGTGCCATACCCTGTTCAGCGACAAGTTTGTCTGCCAGCTTGTTCATCGGGTACCAAAGCATTGCTGCAAACATGAATGCTGGATTGACTCGTTTACCATCTTCGATACGAAGGTCGGTTGAGTCGAGAACTAAATCAAGCATCTGCTCTGTGTGAGAGTCGTAATCTTCTGTGAAGTGTTCCGCTACTGCTGGGAACATCTGTTGGAACAGGTTGTACTCGCGCATCAGATGGTAGGTTTCTAAACCGTGACCCGATTGCAGTAATTTCAGAGATTCTTCATAAAGGCGCGCTGCTGGGATATCTCTTAGAAGGTGAGCTAACTCTTCAATCGGGTCAGCGGTGTCTTCTTCAATGTCGAAATCTAGTTTAGCGGCGAAGCGCATTGCACGTAGCATGCGTACTGGGTCTTCGCGGTAACGCGTTTCTGGGTCACCAATTAGACGGATCAGCTTATCTTCTAAATCTTCAACACCACCCGCGTAATCGTGGATGCTGTAGTCAGCAATGTTGTAGTACATCGCGTTGATTGTGAAATCACGACGTTCTGCATCTTCATCAACACTGCCGTACACGTTATCGCGTAGTAGCATGCCTTCTTTCGATTGTGCAGATACGTTTTTCGACGGTTCTTGGTGGTGACCACGGAAAGTAGCTACTTCAATGATGTCACGACCAAACATGATATGTGCCAAGCGGAAACGGCGACCGATAAGGCGACAGTTTCTGAAAAGGTGTTTGATTTGCTCTGGCGTTGCGTTGGTCGCAATATCAAAATCTTTTGGCTGAGAGCCTAATAAGATATCGCGCACACCACCACCAACTAGAAATGCGTCAAAACCCGCACCATTCAGGCGATATAGCACTTTTAGTGCGTTGTCGCTGATCTGCTTGCGTGAAATATTGTGCTCTTGACGAGTATAAATATTCAGAGCTAATTCGTGGAATCCGCGTTGTTCGCTTGGGGTATTGTCGTTTGTATTCATTAGTTTAGAACAAAGTTGGTATCGCCAACTTTGTTTTTCTCTTAGTCCAAAGTGGTAGTGCAGAGTTTAATTGCGGCTAATAATAGCTTAGCGCGAGCCATTTGAGAACATCGTCTGCTTAACCACTGTGGTTGGTTATGGCATTTTTATGTGTCGTTTTTGCTATTTGCCGCGAGTTTCGAGCTAATTACAGTGCTCTTTTTGTAAACTATCAGGTAACTGACTGATGTTCCATTGCTGGCAGCCCCACAATAAAATCTCATCCATTGAAGCCTCACAAAGGGCCATCGGGATGTCAAAACCTAAGAATCGCATAGCGTTGAGTAACGTTGGTTTTGGGTTGTCGAGATCGATTGCGGTGGCATGGTTCTGTTTTGACAGTTTATTCCCCAAGCCATCGGTTGCCAATGGCAAGTGTAAGTAACTCACGGTTTTTTGCTTGAGCGTTTTATATAAACTGATTTGTCGACCTGTTGGTTCTATCAGGTCTGCGCCTCTTACGACTTCTGTTACCCCTTGTTCGATGTCATCAAGGACGACGGCCAAGTTATAGGCAAACAATCCATCTCTGCGTTTAATAATAAAGTCTTCTTTAGCCAACGCTTTAGGGATTTGAATCGTGCTGTGGCGAACATCATTAAAGGACTCTACTGGAAAGTCCATGCGTAAGCGCACCGACTGCTCGCCTGAATCAACCAAACCTACATCTCGACAGTGACCATTGTAAAAGCCACCCAAAGACTTTATTTGCTTGCGGGTGCATTGGCAGTAGTAGGCTTGATGGTCAGCGACCCATTGATCGATTTGATCTTGATACAAGCCATGACGTTGGCTTTGATAGACGACTTCACCATCCCAAAATAGGTGGTAAGCCTCAAGCGTCTTAAGAATCAGGTCTGCAGCGCCGGCCATTTCTCTTGGTGGATCTAGGTCTTCCATACGAACTAACCATTTTCCTTGGTTAGACTTTGCTTGAAAGTAGCTACCAAGAGCAGCAACAAGTGAGCCAAAATGAAGAGGACCTGACGGTGATGGTGCAAAGCGCCCGATATAATTCATGAGTGAACAACCTAATCTAAATGGTACCGCAGTAGCCGATTCTTAAGACGTTTAACAAGAGCTTTAATGCGTAGAACTAAGCTTTGATCTATAACCAAGATTTAATGCATAGAATTAAGGCTTAAAGCTGCTATTTACTATCAAGCGTGTGAAATACTTCGCTTGGATAACAAACAAAAAAGGGAGCCAAGGCTCCCTTTCTTTACATTTGCAAGAATTAACCTTGCATCTGTTTCTCTTTGATCTCTGCAAGTGTTTTACAGTCAATACAAAGATCAGCAGTTGGACGAGCTTCAAGGCGACGAATGCCAATCTCGATACCGCAAGAATCACAGAAGCCGAAATCGTCTTCTTCAATCTTGTCTAACGTCTTCTCAATTTTTTTGATAAGACGACGCTCACGGTCACGGTTACGTAACTCTAGGCTGAATTCTTCTTCTTGAGAAGCACGGTCAACTGGGTCTGGAAAATTCGCTGCTTCGTCCTGCATGTGGTGTACAGTACGATCAACTTCTTCCCTGAGCTGGTTGCGCCAAGCTGCTAAAATTTTTGTAAAATGTTCCGTTTGCTCAGGTGACATGTATTCTTCACCTGGCTTTTCTTGGTACGGTTCAACACCTGCGATGGCTAGGATGCCTAGCGCTTTTTTCTTAGATTCTGGCATACAGCATCTCCTATTTACACCTAGTCAACTGCAAAGCAGCTAATTTTAAGGCGGGTATCTATAGCAGAAAGAACGAATGGTGGCAAATACTCTTATTCAAACTTGCAATCAATGTGATTGGTTCAACATCTTTGCTTAGCTATTGATAAATTCAACAGCTTGTTTTAGTTGTATTTGAGTACTGCTGAGCTCTGCTTTGTAGCAAAGCACTTCAACTCCAGCGTCTTGTGCTTGTTTTAGTAATAACGAATATTTGGCGTCTATATGGTGTGCCGCAGACACTTTTTCAATACCTGAATGTAAAACAGTGAATAAAAGTACGGCTCTATTTCCAGATTCGACCATTTCTGTGAGTTCACGCAGATGTTTTTGGCCTCTGGTGGTGACCGCATCAGGGAAAAAACCTTGCCCTTTGGTTGAGGTCTCTTGTTCATCGAGTAAGGTGACGCTTTTTACTTCGATATAGCAAGGCGGCTTTTCGTTATCTTCAAGCAGAATGTCAATTCGACTATTCTCGCTACCATACTTCACTTCGGTTCGTAACGCGTTATAACCTAAGAGTTCAACTATAGTCTTATTTTCAATTGCTTCCACCGCTAGCTGGTTTGCCCGCGCAGTATTTACACAAATACGATGACCTTTATCTGTTTCTGAGATCTCCCAGCTGTTTGGGTATTTTCTTTTTGCATTATCTGAGGTTGAGTACCACACCGTATTGCCAGGAGTCGCACATCCTGTCATCGCTCCAGTATTTGCACAGTGAATAGTACGCTCACTGCCGTCTGGAAGTTGGATGTCGGTGAGAAAACGTTTATAGCGCTTAATAAGAGTCGCTGACTCTAATGGAGGATTGAAGTGCATATTACTTATTTAGACAGGTAGGTTTTTATGTACAATGTTGCCAACATTACACCACAAGGTTCTCCCATTGCCACAACTGCCCATAGAAGCTGTGATGCCAGATCTGCTCGCTGGCGTAGAAACACACACTCAACTTATTCTAAAGGCCGCTCCCGGTGCGGGTAAGTCAACATTCTTCCCTTTACAGTTAGTTAAGACCAATGCCGTTCAAGGCAAAATCATCATGCTTGAGCCAAGGCGTTTGGCTGCAAGAAATATTGCCACTTACTTAGCAAGCCAATTGGGGGAGAAGGTGGGGGAGAGCGTCGGTTTTAGAGTTCGTGGTGAATCTAAAACCAGCAGTGCAACTCGCTTGGAAATCGTTACCGAGGGGATCATGACGAGAATGATCCAAACCGACCCTGAATTGACTGGGGTTGATATGGTGATCTTTGATGAATTTCACGAGCGCAGCATTCATGCAGATACCGCATTGGCTTTTAGTTTGGAGATCCAAGAGGCATTGCGTGACGATCTCAAAGTGGTTGTGATGTCGGCAACTTTAGATCAACACGCTCTACAAACTTTGCTACCGAATGCCAAATTCGTTGAATCACAAGGCCGCTCCTTTCCGGTCGATTTCCGTTATCAGCCTCTTAACGCCAATGAATATCTAGCCCCTAAAATGGCCAACGTGATTCGCGCTTTGATGGAGAAAGAATCAGGCTCACTTCTCGCCTTTTTGCCGGGCGTTTCTGCGATTAAGCAGGTCGAATCTCAGCTTGAACAGCTTGCTGGTGATATTGATGTGTGCCCTCTGTATGGGCAACTCAGTTTTCCTCAACAGCAGAAAGCAATAGCACCGTCTGAGAAAGGGCGTCGAAAAGTGGTGTTGGCCACCAATATAGCTGAGACTTCTTTGACGATTGAAGGTATTCGATTAGTTGTAGATTCCGGGCTTGAACGTGTTGCAAAGTTCGATCTGAAAACAGGCATTACTAAGCTTGAGCAAGTGAAAATCTCGCAGTCTTCAGCTGAACAACGAGCGGGTCGTGCAGGGCGAATTGAAGAAGGCCTATGTGTGCGCTTGTACAGCGAAACGCAGTTAATGCAGCAACCCGCTGTACCGGACCCTGAAATTCTACATTCAGATCTCTCTTCGCTGGTGGCTGAGTTAACGCAATGGGGCGCTGCAAGTGCAGACGAGTTGCAATGGCTAGACATTCCGCCACAAGCTTCAGTGGAGCAAGCAAAGCAACTGCTGCAAAGCATTGAGCTATTAGACAGCAATGGCCAATTTACGGCGTTAGGAAAACAGGCTCAACGTTTAGGTTTAGAACCTCGTATTGCTAGTATGTTAGTTAAAGCGCAGCAAGGCAGTCCTGCTTTATTGAATGTCGCGGTTGTTGCCGCTGCTTTGCTTGAAGAGCCTGAACGCAACGTCACCGATATTCAGCATTCGTTGCACCGACTTAAGCAAAGAAAGCATTCTAAAAATAACGTGGTGATGCAGCGAGTGAATAATCTCGCCAGCAAACTGAATCATCACTTAGATTTGTCACAACTTGATGAATCATTGCTACCATTGGTGCTTTGCTTTGCATTCCCAGACCGAATTGCTCAAGCGAGAAGTGCTAGCAGTAATGCTTTTCTGCTAGCGAATGGCCATGGTGTTGAGGTTCGTGACGATGACCCATTGGCGAACAATGACTATATCGTAGTGATTGATTTGATGCGTAGCACCGGACGTGCCAGTCAGATTTTCTTAGCCACTGCGGTTGATATTGCGCAGCTAGAATCTGAATTCCCAAAACTGTTTGTGCGTTCAGATTACGCCGATTGGGATGAGAAACGTGGCCGTTTAGTCGCTGAGCAGAGATTGTCTCTGGGTAAGCTGATTATCAGCACCAAAGCTTTACCTGAGCCGGGAGCTAATCAGATTAGCCAAGCCTTGTTGAATTATATCGCTCGATGTGGACTGGACCGTTTACATTGGACGCCAGCCGCGAAGCAGCTCGTTGAACGCGTACGTTGCGCTCAGCTTTGGATGCCGGAGCATGATTGGCCAGCAATGGACGACTCGAGCTTAGTTGAGCACCTTGATGAGTGGCTATCACCATATCTGAATGGTATTAAGTCAGCAAAAGGATTGGCTAGTGTTTCGATGGAACAGGCATTGTCTGCTTATCTTGGTTGGCCTTTGAATCAAGAAATAGATCAATGGCTGCCAACGCACTATCTGATGCCTACGGGGAGTAAGAAAGCTATTCGTTATCAATACCAGTCTGAACCCGTGATCTCAGTGCGAATGCAAGAGGTCTTTGGTGAACAAGATTCCCCATTGATAGCCCAAGGGCGTAAAAAGGTTGTGCTTGAGTTACTCTCTCCCGCACAACGACCACTGCAAATTACTCAGGATTTGGCCGGATTTTGGGCTGGCGCGTACAAAGAAGTACAAAAAGAGATGAAAGGCCGTTACCCAAAACACCCTTGGCCGGATGATCCTGCTAACCATGTAGCAACCACTAAAACCAAACGACAGTTGAATCGATGATGACCAAAATGTTAACGCCAAAAAAGGCACCACCTAAAAAAGCGCCAGCAAAGAAGTCACCAGCGACCAAAGCCAAACCTAGGAAACCAAGAGCGGCTGCGAAAAAGTCCAGATCTAAGGCTAAGAAGTCTGGTAAAAGAGGTTGGTTGAAGATCCTGTGGGGCATGTCTTGGAAAGCCGGCTTAGCGCTCGCGGCATTGCTGTTGTTCGTCGGTATTTATCTTGATTCTGTGGTCAAGCAGCGTTTTGAAGGTCAATTGTTTGATTTACCTACCGTTGTTTATGCTCGCGTGTTGGACCTTTCTCCGGGTACTGCGGTGAGTTTGACACAGGTTAAGAACGAACTGGATGTACTTAATTACCGTAAGGTGAACGCTCCTCGTCATCCCGGTGAGTACTCTTCTTCTTCAACCAAGATTGAGATGATCCGCCGTCCGTTCGAGTTTGTCGATGGGCCGGAAGCTGACCGCCATGTGATGTTGCACTTCAATGGCAATGAATTAACTCGAATCCAGTCGCTAGAGAAAAAAGGCGACATGGGTTATTTGCGTGTTGAACCGAAAATGCTGGGCATGCTTGAGAAAAGCAACGATGAGCAACGACTATTTTTAAAACGTAACCAATTCCCAGAAGTAATGGTTGATGCCTTATTGGCAACTGAAGACCGAAACTTCTATCAACACGATGGGGTTTCACCTTTGGCGATTGCTCGTGCGATGGTGGTTAACGTCAAGGCCGGACGTACTGTTCAAGGTGGTAGTACACTGACACAGCAGCTCGCGAAAAACCTGTTCTTATCTAGTGAACGCACACTGTGGCGTAAAGTTCGAGAGGCCTACATTGCGCTTATCTTGGATCATCGTTACAGCAAAGACCGTATCTTAGAAGCTTATTTGAACGAGGTTTATCTTGGCCAAAATGGTGGGCAAGCGATTCATGGTTTCGGCTTGGCGTCTCGCTTGTACTTTGGTCAACCGATTCAAGAGCTCCGTATTGATCAGCTAGCACTGCTGGTGGGTATGGTGAAAGGACCTTCGTATTACAACCCTGTCCGTTATCCTGAGCGTGCTAAGACTCGACGAGATCTGGTTCTTCGCTTATTGATGCAGCAAGACATATTAACTCCGCGACAATACGAAGAAGCGGCGAGTCGTGATTTAGATATTCAAGACAACCCACGTATTGCTAGTCGTCAGCCTGCTTATTTCCAACAAGTAAACATTGAGCTTAAGAAGTATGTAGGCGATCGATTTGAAGCAAAAAAAGGGATTCGAGTCTTTACCTCACTGGATCCTGTCTCCCAGAACAAGTTAGAGAAGTCGATTGCTCGCAAGGTACCTGATTTATCTAAAACCGCAGGTAACAAACTGGAAGCTGCAGCTATCGCCGTGGATAGAAATACCGGTGAAATTCGAGCTATGGTTGGTGGTAAGCGTACTGGCTACGATGGCTTTAACCGTGCCTTGAACGCGAGTCGTCCTATTGGTTCTTTAGTTAAGCCTGCAATCTACTTAACCGCATTGGAACAACCTGATAAGTACACACTTGCAACAACATTGATGGATACGCCATTAAGCTTGAAAGGCAGCAAAGGAAGTGTGTGGAGCCCAAGAAATTTCGATCGTAAGTTCCGTGGAGATGTGCCCTTGTATGTGGCGCTTTCTAAGTCTTATAACGTACCTACGGTTCGCTTAGGTATGCAGTTAGGCATTGATAGCGTCTCCGATACGATTGGAAAACTGGGTGTCGATAAGAATGAGATTCGTCCAGTGCCGTCGATGTTT
The DNA here is from genome assembly GCF_024347515.1 of Vibrio gigantis. Lineage (NCBI taxonomy): Bacteria > Pseudomonadati > Pseudomonadota > Gammaproteobacteria > Vibrionales > Vibrionaceae > Vibrio > Vibrio gigantis. The sequence continues at coordinate 2,965,417 of NZ_AP025492.1, read as the reverse complement.
TTGGGTTCGTTCTCACTGACTCCGTTCCAGGTGGCACAGATGTACCAAACCATTACCAACTCTGGCCGTATCGCACCTTTGTCTGCGCTTCGTTCGGTTGTTGATAATGATGGTGAGGTTCTGTATCAGTCGATTCCTCGTGTATCACAGAGCGTTGACCAGCAAGCGGCTTGGCTAACCACCTACGCGATGAAGCGTGGTGTGTCGGAAGGCACGGGACGCTTCCTACAAGGTCAGTTTGCATGGGCTGGTTTAGCCGGTAAAACAGGCACCAGTAACGACAGCCGAGACAGTTGGTTTGTGGGTGTTGATGGCCGTGAAGTAACAACCATCTGGTTAGGGCGTGATGATAATAAGCCAACTAAACTAACGGGCTCCAGTGGCGCGTTACGTGTTTATGCCGATTATCTGAAACAGAGAACACCAGAGCAGTTAATATTGCCTTGGCCTAATGGAATTGCGACGGCAAGTTTTACTCGAACCGCTCAAGGGGCTTTAGAATTTGACTGTGATGGTGTGGTTAAACTACCGGTCTGGGACGAAAGTGGAAACATTAAAAAGAGCTGTGAAAGTCAACCAAAACAGTGGCTAAAGAAGCTTTTTCAGTGGTAAAGTCGTAACAGAAAAGAATGACAAGGATAGTTTAAATAATGATTTCTCGTTGGATGGTGAGCGGCTTAGGCATTGTTGGTACTGTGATCAGTTTTCAGCTGTTTGCAGCTACCGTGACACAGGTTGATCAACCTCAGCAGGCTGAACAAGCTCATAAAAGGCCAACCGTTGCTGTCGTTCTTGCTGGTGGTGGGGCAAAAGGTGCAGCTCACATTGGAGTGCTTAAAGCCCTAGAAGAAATGCAAATCCCGGTTGATTACATTACTGGTACTAGTATGGGCTCATACGTTGGTGGCCTTTATGCTACAGGGATGAGTGCAGACGAGATTGAGAGCTTTATTTATACGGTTGATTGGAATCGCGGCTATCGTGATCGCGTTAACCGTAGTGATCGCCGTGTACGTGACAAAGAATATGAAGACCGTTACCAGTTGAACACCGATCTCGGTTTAGGGTGGGGTGAAATCAAAGCAAGGAAAGGTGTGGTTCAAGGTCAGAATATGTTGCGTATTCTGCGTGAGACCACCGGTAACCTCTCTCCACTCGACTCTTTTGACCATCTTGCTATTCCCTACCGTTCAGTAGCAACTGACATTATCGAACTTGAAGAAGTGGTCATCGATCATGGTCATCTTGTCGATGCCATGATGGCCAGTATGTCGGTACCCGGGGCGCTTCCCCCTTATTCCCTAGATGGTCGAATGCTGGTTGATGGCGGTGTCACCAATAATATGCCAGTCGATGTTGCCAGAGCGATGGGAGCGGACATTGTCATTGCGGTGGATATCAGTACCAATTACAAAGGCAAAGAAGACTTCACGAATTTTCTAGCGGCAGCTGACCAACTTTCTAATTATCTGGTCCAACGCAGCACTCAGGAGCAAGCTGAAACATTGACTGATGACGATGTTTTCCTGCGACCAGATGTTGGGCAAATGGAAACTACAGAATTCGATAAGATGCCGGGGGCCTACCAAGCTGGTTATGACGCTGCGATCCAGCATAGCTCGGAGCTTTCTAAACTGTCGCTCTCTAACGCGGATTACCAAAAGTATATCGAGCATAAACAGCAAGCTCGAAAGCAGCTCAAGCACGGTGATCAGACTATTGTTGACCGAGTTGTTATCAACAACAACACTCACTATTCAGACAAGCTGATTGAAAACCGCTTAAACCTTGATTCAGGTGAAGTTCTGAAGACCAGTGAAATTGAATCTAAAGTGCAAGACCTCTATGCGTTAGATAGATTCGAGTTGGTGACCTATGAGTTTGACAACGTTGATGGTGAGGATCAACTGCTGGTAAATGTGAACGAAAAATCTTGGGGCCCCAATTACCTTAATTTTCGATTCTTTCTTGAAGATGACTTCTCTACTACTAGTCAGTACTCAATCGGTGTCTCTGCTAACTTTACCGATATCAACTCGCACGGCGCAGAGCTAAGAACCAATATCGAGATGGGTACAGATAAAAGAATTGAGGCAGAGCTTTACTCGCCATTCTTTTCGAGTCAAAAATTGTTCACTTCTGCATCGGTTGTTTACAGTAAGGAAAACAAAAACCTACCCGTAGATATTGACGAGATTGAAGAACCTACTCTGGACGTGACGAAAGACTACTTTCCAATGACCTATAGCGAGTATGTCGGTGAATTAGCATTAGGCTATCAACCTACCTTGTGGCAAGAGCTGAAATTTGGTGCTCGTTACACCGACGGAAACGTTGAGGTTGCTTCTTTACCTTCGCTAGGTAATGGTGGTTATACACGTATTGGTGGATTTATAAGTTATCGATTGGATACTTTGGATAACTTTAGCTTGCCAACTGAAGGCTATTTTGTTGATTTAGAATACCTTGTTTCTCATGATGATTTTCAGAATGATACTTCTATTAACGACACAGAGTTAACGTCTGAGAGCGATACTGTTTATGAGTTTTCGGCTAATTTCATGGCAGCAAAGAGTATTGAGAAGCATACTTTAGTCGCAAAGCTTGATTATGGCATTGTAGAGAGTAAAAATTCAGTTTTCCCTATCGATCCCAGAGAGCTTGGTGGCTTTCTAAACCTGTCTGGTATCCCAAGGAATAGTATGATTGGCCAGAACTTGGCCTATACGAGCCTTATCTATCGATATAAGTGGTTTGAAAATGACTTTGGCCTCTTTGAATCACCATTCTACGTTGGAGCATCCATTGAGCATGGTGGTGTTTGGTCGAACAATGATTTGAGTATTGATGAAGCGCCAATGTATACCGCGGGTTCTGTTTTCGCCGGTGTCGATTCACCGATCGGGCCGATCATTTTAGCTTATGGCCGAACTGAAGATAACTTCGATTCGGTTTACTTGATTGTAGGAACCTCTTACAAATAATCATGCGTAGAGTCGCCATTTAAGTGCGTAATTAGGCAAAAATAGTGGGACTTTCGTCTTAACTTGCTATGTTGGTCAAAATGATAAGATTTTAATTTAACGTTAAATTTGCTATTCTACCGCCCACAGTTTGGCCTCTATGACGCCGCTCATCAATACAAATTGAATGACAAAAATGGCAATGGAGAGCCAAGTTTCCAAGGATGTTCACTTCTTTATTTTACTAACAATTATGAAGGGAAGAAGTGAACCGCAATGAGAGGAAAAAAGTCGTGCTTGAAGCCTACCGTAAACACGTCGAAGAACGTGCCGCCGAAGGAGTTGTTCCAAAACCACTAGATGCTGAGCAGGTAGCTGGCCTAGTTGAACTTCTGAAGAATCCACCTCAAGGTGAAGAAGAAATCATTCTTGACCTACTAGAAAATCGCATTCCACCGGGTGTAGATGAAGCTGCTTACGTAAAAGCTGGCTTCCTTACGGCTATCACTAAAGGTGAAGTAGCTTCTCCACTAGTTAGCAAAGCAAAAGCTGCAGAACTGCTTGGCACTATGCAAGGCGGTTACAACATCGAATCTCTAGTATCTCTACTAGATGATGCTGAGCTTGCTCCAATTGCTGTTAAAGCCCTTTCTCATACTTTACTGATGTTTGATGCGTTCTATGATGTAGAAGAGAAAGCAAAAGCTGGTAATGCATCTGCACAACAAGTACTTCAATCTTGGGCTGATGCTGAATGGTTTACAGCGAAAGATAAAGTAGCAGAAAAGATCACTGTTAAAGTATTTAAGGTTACCGGTGAAACTAACACGGATGACTTATCTCCAGCGCCTGATGCATGGTCACGTCCTGATATCCCAGTACACGCGAAAGCGATGCTGAAGATGGAACGTGATGGCATTACTCCTGATGAACAGGGTAGCGTTGGTCCAATCAATCAAATTGAAGAAATGCAAAAAGATGGCATCCCATTGGCTTACGTTGGTGATGTTGTTGGTACCGGTTCTTCACGTAAATCGGCAACAAACTCAGTACTTTGGTTTATGGGGGAAGATATCCCATTTGTACCAAACAAACGTACTGGTGGTGTTTGTCTTGGTGGTAAAATTGCACCAATCTTCTACAACACAATGGAAGATTCAGGCGCGCTACCAATTGAACTGAACGTACAAGACATGAATATGGGCGATATCATTGATATCTACCCGTACGAAGGTGTTGTTCACAAGAACGGTTCTGTGATTTCAAACTTTGAGCTAAGCAAAGTGCTTCTCGATGAAGTGCGTGCTGGTGGTCGTATTCCACTGATCATCGGTCGTGGCTTAACTGGTCGTGCTCGTGATGCTCTAGGTCTAGCTGAAACCGATCTGTTTGCTAAACCAATCGACCCATCTGCATCTGATAAAGGCTACACGCTAGCTCAGAAGATGGTTGGTAAAGCATGCGGCGTTGAAGGTGTACGTGCTGGCCAGTACTGTGAACCTAAAATGACAACAGTGGGTTCTCAAGATACTACTGGCCCTATGACGCGTGATGAGCTTAAAGATCTGGCGTGTCTTGGTTTCTCTGCAGACCTTGTAATGCAGTCTTTCTGTCACACCTCGGCATACCCGAAACCAGTCGATGTAAATACTCACCATACGCTACCTGATTTCATCATGAACCGTGCGGGTGTTTCTCTGCGTCCAGGTGATGGCGTTATCCACTCATGGCTAAACCGTATGCTTCTTCCTGATACTGTAGGTACAGGTGGTGATTCGCATACTCGTTTCCCTCTAGGTATTTCATTCCCTGCGGGTTCTGGCTTGGTAGCATTTGCTGCTGCAACAGGCGTTATGCCTCTTGATATGCCTGAATCTATCTTGGTTCGTTTTAAAGGTGAAATGCAACCGGGTATCACGCTACGTGACCTAGTTCATGCAATTCCTCTTTACGGCATCAAGCAAGGTCTACTAACCGTAGAGAAAGCAGGAAAGATCAACGAATTCTCTGGTCGTGTACTAGAAATTGAAGGTGTTGAGCACCTATCTGTTGAGCAAGCATTTGAACTTTCTGATGCATCTGCTGAACGTTCTGCGGCAGGTTGTACCGTTAAGCTTTCTGAAGAGTCTATCTCTGAGTACTTGAACTCGAACATCGTGATGCTGAAGTGGATGATCGCTGAAGGTTACGGTGATGTTCGTACTATCGAACGTCGTATTACAGCAATGGAAGAGTGGCTAGCTAACCCTGAGTTGCTGTCTGCTGATTCAGATGCGGAATACGCGCACGTTATCGAGATTGACCTTGCTGATATCGATCAACCAATCCTATGTGCACCAAACGATCCAGATGATGCTCGTCTTCTATCTGACGTTCAAGGCACAGAGATTCAAGAAGTGTTCATCGGTTCTTGTATGACGAATATCGGCCACTTCCGTGCTGCTGGTAAGATGCTTGAAGAGTTCAATGGTTCTCTAAACACTCGCCTATGGGTTGCTCCGCCAACGAAGATGGATAAAGACCAACTAACAGAAGAAGGCTACTACGGCATCTTCGGTCGTGCTGGAGTTCGTATCGAAACTCCTGGCTGTTCACTATGTATGGGTAACCAAGCTCGTGTTGCAGATAAAGCGACAGTAATGTCTACATCTACACGTAACTTCCCGAACCGTTTGGGTACAGGTGCGGATGTTTATCTAGCTTCTGCTGAACTTTCTGCTGTTGGTGCGATTCTAGGTCGTATCCCAACGAAAGAAGAGTACTTAGAGTACGCTGAGAAGATTAATGCAACGGCTGCTGATACATACCGTTACCTGAACTTCCATAAAATGGGTCAGTACACAGAGAAAGCCGATACGGTTATTTTCCAAGAACCAGCCTAGTTCCTCGTCATATTTGTAGCGACAGCGTTGTTGACTGCGTACGTTCACCGGAACGCCGGCCGCCCTAATCGCATAGAGCTTCTATGCTCATAGGGATGAACGTACTTGTCGCCTAGCTGCCACTCCAACTATTTAGAGGAACCCAAATGATAGAGCGTCTACTTCGGTAGGCGTTTTTTATGTCTGAATGTTCGGTGACGAGCGACTCGACCTCTTAAGCACTTCGCTATATACTCTCGCCTCATTTTTAACCCTATCTGTCATTAGTGCGCGGAGCCTTTATGGAATTTGAATTTACAAGAAACACTTTAATGGGCGAGTACTATGTAAAGTGCAGTATGGGACACGAGATCGTTGGCCGCTGGCTTCAAGAAGAGATCGGCAAAGATAAGCAGAAATTAGATCATGTAATAGCGTTGATTGAGCAATCTCGACAGGATCTGAGTAATGAAGTGACGTTGCTTGGCAAAGAGATTAGCCTTGCGATCAATGAAGATGAAGTAACGATCCAAGAAAACGTGCTTGCACATGAGCAAGAGATGGAAGAGGGCAGTGAGTTTGACTTCTATAACTGTGAAAGCCAAGCAAGCTGTGGAATCGACGACTTCGAGCTACTCATCGAACGTTGGATGGATTTTTTAGGTTACTAGTCTCAAATAACCTATTTGTTAGTCATTCAGAGCTTTGAAGGCTCCGTTGCCCAAAACTAGAGCAATAAGAGCATCACGCATTAAGATAGGGAAAAGGCCGCACCATATTGGTGCGGCCTTTTTCGTTATTACAGCCTAATTATCTTCAAGTTATTTAAAATCAACCACTTAACTTTTTGGCACATTACTTGGATTGTAATAAGAGAATTAACGGATTAAGCAAGAATTTAAGGAACGAATATGAAATTAATAAATGCCATTGTTAAGCCATTCAAATTAGATGATGTACGCGAAGCGCTCTCTGATGTGGGTATTGAAGGTATGACAGTTTCTGAAGTGAAAGGCTTTGGTCGTCAGAAGGGACACACTGAGTTATATCGTGGTGCAGAGTACCAAGTGGATTTCCTACCAAAGGTGAAGCTAGAGATTGCTACCCAAGCTGAAAATGTCGACCGAGTTGTTGAAGCGATTAGCCAAGCGGCACACACCGGAAAAATCGGCGACGGTAAGATTTTTGTGTATGACCTAAGCCAAGCCGTACGAATTCGTACTGGTGAAATGGATGCTGAAGCACTTTAAAGAATTACAAGGACTGGAGACTTTAATATGGAACTTACAACAACAGTAACGGAACTACGTTACGCACTAGACACTTTTTTCTTCCTCATTTCAGGTGCGTTGGTAATGTGGATGGCAGCAGGCTTCGCAATGTTAGAAGCTGGCCTAGTTCGTTCAAAGAACACCACAGAGATTTTAACTAAGAACATCTGCCTGTACGCGATTGCATGTACTGCGTTCTTAGTAGTTGGCTACAACATTATGTATGTCGATAACGGCGAAGGCGGTTGGTTACCATCATTCGGTACTCTGATTGGTACTCAAGGTGAAGGCGCAGACCACTCTTTAGAATCAGACTTCTTCTTCCAGGTAGTATTCGTTGCAACCGCAATGTCTGTGGTATCTGGTGCAGTAGCTGAGCGTATGAAGCTTTGGTCATTCCTAATCTTCTCAGTAGTACTAACAGCATTTATCTACCCAATAGAAGGTTACTGGACTTGGGGCGGTGGTTTCCTATCAGAAGCGGGTTTCAGTGACTTCGCAGGTTCAGGTATCGTACACATGGCTGGTGCGGCAGCAGCGTTGGCTGGTGTTCTACTACTAGGTGCTCGTAAAGGTAAATACGGTAAGAACGGTGAAATCTACCCGATTCCTGGTTCAAACATGCCACTTGCAACGTTAGGTACATTCATCCTTTGGTTTGGTTGGTTCGGCTTCAACGGCGGTTCTCAACTGATGGTTTCAGACTTTGAGAACGCAACAGCAGTCGGTCAAATATTCCTTAACACCAACGCAGCAGCTGCAGCAGGTGCAATCGCAGCACTACTAGTATGTAAAACGACTTGGGGTAAAGCAGACCTAACCATGATTCTTAACGGCGCGTTAGCTGGCCTAGTAGCAATCACTGCAGACCCTCTATCACCATCACCTCTATTTGCAGTGGCAATTGGTTCGGTATCTGGTGCATTGGTTGTATTCAGCATCATCGCTCTAGACAAAGCTAAGATTGATGATCCAGTAGGTGCTATCTCTGTACACGGTGTATGTGGTTTCTTCGGCCTAATGGCTGTGCCACTAAGCAACGCTGACGCAACGTTTGGTGCTCAATTACTAGGTGCTGCAGTAATCTTTGCTTGGGTGTTCGGAGCGAGCCTAGCTGTATGGGCTGTACTTAAAGCGACCATTGGTATTCGTGTAAGTGAAGACGAAGAGCTGGAAGGCATGGACATGCACGATTGTGGTGTTGGCGCTTACCCTGAGTTTGTATCTGTAAAGTAGACTCTATAGACAGAACTTAAACGTAAGTTCAGTGAAAATAGAAACCCTGCAGCTGATGGTTGCGGGGTTTTTCTATATAAGTAGTGAAGTGATATGAAGGATGGCTAGCACACCAATAATGTGCATATTCATAGACAGATAGAAGCATATGCTTAGACATAAAATGTTACAAAACTGAGAGTTTGATTGGGTCTACAAGGCTACTTTTTTGTCTCTCATCATTGTAATTACTTTATTGATGAATATAATAACGCAACTGATAGACATTATCATTTCGATATAAAGGATTTTACAATGAAGAAACTGCTAACACTTTCAGCTCTAGCGTGTGGTGTAATTGCCCCGACAGCAATGGCTGCGGAAGAAGTAAATGTATACTCTTACCGTCAACCTTTCCTTGTTGAGCCAATGTTCAACGAGTTCACAAAAGAGACTGGCATTAAAGTAAACGTTAAGTTTGCTAAAAAAGGTTTAGCAGAGAAGTTAGCTCAAGAGGGTGAATATAGCCCAGCTGACGTTGTCTTAACTGTAGATATCAGCCGTCTATCTGAATTAACTAAACAAGGTCTAGTTCAATCTGTAGAGAGCGATGTACTTGAAAAGAACATCCCAGCTCAATATCAAGATACAGACAACGAGTGGTTTGCTCTAACAACTCGTACTCGTAGCGTCTATTCTTCACGTGACCGTGTTGGTCGCCTAGGTGAAGAGTTCACTTACGAAGATCTAACTAAGCCTGAATTTAAAGGTAAAATCTGTACTCGTAGCGGCAAGCACCCATACAATGTTTCTCTAGTATCTTCGATGATTGCTCACAAAGGTGAAGCTGAAACGAAAGAATGGCTAGAAGGTGTAAAAGCTAACCTAGCACGTAAGCCTCAAGGTAACGACCGCGCACAAGTTAAAGCGATTAAAGAAGGTCTATGTGATGTTGCTCTTGGTAACAGCTACTACCTAGGTAAGATGGTTAACGATAAAGAGCAAAAAGCTTGGGCTGACTCTGTTTACATTAACTTCCCTAACCAAGAAACTACAGGTACTCACGTAAACATCTCTGGTATGGCAATGGCTAAATACTCTCCAAATGAAGAGAATGCTGTTAAGCTAATGGAATTCCTATCTGGTAACACAGCACAAAGCATGTACGCAGAAGTGAACTACGAATACCCAGTGAAAGCAGACGTTAAACCTTCTGAGCTTGTTGCTTCATGGGGTGAGTTTAAAGCAGATACTATTTCTCTAGATGAAATTGCAAACCACCACGCGGCTGCAATCAAGTTATTAGATGAAGTTAAGTTCGATCTATAATTTATTACGGTAGGCTTCGGCCTAAGTAAAATGACAACCCCAAGTTGCTATTTTGGCTACTTGGGGTTGTTTGTTATTGGAAAATCACTTTTTGATACAAAGCTCCCCGTTGATCCCTTGAGTTATTAGCATCTCACCTTGAAGTCATTAGAGTATATGGGTATAAATAACCCCACCATTAAAAGGATATGAGATGTATTTGCAAATGCATTTGTGTTTCATTAAGCCTCATTGTAGTTAGGCGATGAAAGAAAAGAATTATTTGTGGAACACCAGTAGCGGAATTATTGCTGTATTACTGGTTTTACCGATCTTAGCGATTTTTACGACGGCTGTTGGAGAAACAGATGAGCTCTTTTCTCATCTAATGTCCACAGTGATGCCTACCTATGCCTACAATACGGTGGTTTTAGTCATAGGAACTATGTTCCTGTCTTTAGTTTTTGGTATTCCGTCGGCTTGGGTGATGGCAATGTGCCGTGTTCCGGGAGAGCGCGTTTTGCAGTGGGCACTAGTCCTGCCGTTAGCGATGCCTGGCTATATTGTTGGGTATATCTTTACCGATTGGTTCGACTTTGCAGGCCCTGTTCAGGTTCTACTGAGGGAGCTTACAGGGTGGGGACCCGGTGAGTATTGGTTCCCGGATATTAGAACCTTATCCGGTGCTATTATTGTTCTGTCTCTCGTTCTCTACCCTTATGTTTATTTGCTGTGCCGTGCGGCATTTATGGAGCAAAACGTCTCCTTATTGCAATCCGCTCGTTTGCTAAAATGCTCACCTTGGGAAAGCTTTCGTCGTATCTCCTTACCACTTGTTCGCCCATCTATGGCGGTCGGGTTATCGCTTGTTGCTATGGAAACCATCGGTGATTTTGGTACCGTGAGTTACTTTGCAGTAAATACTTTAACGACTGCGGTTTATGATACTTGGCTAGGCTATTCAAGCTTAACGGCTGCAGCGAAAATATCTGCAATCATGCTGGTTATCGTGATCTTACTGTTGAGCTCTGAGCGATACAGTCGCCGTAAGCAGAAGCTATTCCAGAATCAATTCAGCAGTCGCGAAGATTTTCGTTACGACCTTTCTGGGGGGAAAAAATGGCTGGCGCTATTTTGGTGCTGGGGATTAGTTTGCGTCGCATTCTTGTTCCCTCTTGGTCAGCTCATCATTTATGCCTATAAATATTTTTCTCAGAGCTGGACTCCTGAGTTCAGAGAGTATGCTGTTAACAGCCTTTATGTTTCGGTGGCTGCTGCGATTATTGGTGTGATTGTAGCTATGATTGTTAACTTCAATCAACGCGTTAGCCCGAGTAAGAAAAATCAGGCTTATATGCGCCTCGCTTCAATGGGCTATGCCGTTCCAGGAACCGTGTTAGCGATTGGTGTGATGGTACCTGTTTTGTTCATGGATCACTTAGTCAATGACATTGCGAAAGTAATGGAGTGGGGACGACCTGGTTTGATCTTCTCTGGTTCCATGTTCGCGCTAATCTTTGCCATGGTCGTGCGCTTTTCGGCGGTTGCGATTGGCAGTATTGAAAGTAGCTTGAGTAAAGTATCGCCTTCATTGGATATGGCTTCAAAAACCATGGGTTGTAATACCAATCAGATGTTACGCCGTGTTCACTTACCTTTAATTAAACGTGGCGCATTGATCGCGGGTTTACTGGTGTTTATCGAATCAATGAAAGAGTTGAATGCGGCATTGCTGCTGCGTCCTTTCAACTTCGAAACATTGGCGACTTATGTTTATAACTATGCCTCAGATGAGCACCTAGAATTAGCGGCAATGCCTGCTGTATTATTGGTGTTGGTGGGTCTAATTCCTCTGATCATCGTAAACCGTTCCTTGGAGCAGAAAAACTAATGAGTTGTGCATTATCAATTAAAGATTTGACTTGTAAGTATGAGTCGCAAACCATTTTGGAAGCGCTCTCATTAGAAGTTGAGCATGGTGAAATTGTTTGTCTTCTTGGTGCGAGTGGCTGCGGCAAAACGACGTTACTTAAGGCGATTGCGGGGTTACTTCCATTGAGTAGCGGTGTGATGAGTTTGAACTGTCAAACCATTGATGATGGTGAGAATTGGCTGCCACCAGAGCAGCGTAACATTGGTATGATTTTCCAAGATTACGCCCTATTCCCGCACCTGACGGTCAATCAGAATGTCGGCTTTGGATTAAAAGCACTCTCAGAGCAGCAAAAGAAAGAGAAAGTTCAAGAGATGCTGGAACTGGTTCACTTAGGTGAGTTCGGTGATCGATACCCACATCAACTTTCTGGTGGTCAACAACAGCGCGTCGCGATTGCTCGTTCTTTGGCATATAAGCCAGACTTACTACTGTTAGATGAACCATTCTCAAACATCGATACTCAGGTTCGCCACGAGCTGATTTCTCAAATTCGTAAGATCTTTAAGAAACAAGGTGTCACAGCTATCTTCGTAACTCACAGTCGTGAAGAAGCGTTCGCGTTTGCAGATAAGATGGCAGTAATGAACCATGGTGTGATTGAACAGTATGGTTCGGCATCTGAGTTGTATTTCCACCCTTCGAGTAAGTTCGTTGCTGATTTCCTGGGTGGTGGCAGTTATCTGAATGCACAGCGTATTTCAGGAAATGAATTTAAAACAAGCTTAGGCCTGATAGAAGCTAAAGCACAAACTCAGATTGAAGTGGGATCGGAATGTTCGTTGTTACTAAGACCACAGCAGATCCAAGCAAGTTATGAGCAAGACAGCGCTATTTCAGTGCTAGAACAGCAATTTATGGGCGACCACTGTCGCTATGTTATTGAAGCTCATGGTCAGAAGTTGTTGGCAACCTCATCAGAAGCGCTTGAAGTGGGTATGCCAGTAAACGTAAAAGTCGATACTAAAGGCGTGTTGGCTTTTTAAAGGGATACAACACGATACTAATCGTTACAAGAATCACGATAAAAAAGCCCAGTACTTTAATTAAAGTACTGGGCAAGAGTTCTTCACCTATAGGCTTTAACAAGGCAGTGATTTGTTAAATCCCATACAAAACTGCTGCACTCTATAAGCCTATAGAGAGAGGAAGTCTTTCACTTTTTGAAGAACACGTTCTGCAGTGTCTTTATCTTCCATTTCTGCGAAGATTCGTAGTAACGGCTCTGTTCCTGAGAAGCGAGCAATTACCCAGCCGCCATTCTTGAAGTACACCTTGGCACCATCTTCATAGCTGACTTTTTCAATTTCGTATTCAAATTCAGGCAGTTGCTTCTCTACATAGATCTTGGTGTAGAGTGCTTCTTTCTCTGAAGGCTTAAACTTGCAGTCGCCTTCAGCGGTGTAGGCATAGCCGTATTTGGAATAGATCTCATCAAGCAGTTCAGACAGCTTTTTGCCCGTCACACTGATCATTTCAACCAGCAAGCTAGAAGCAAATACGCCGTCTTTACCTTTGATGTGACCACGAATGGTTAAACCACCTGAGCTTTCTCCACCAATCAGTGAGTCATCGGCTTCCATTTGCGAGCTGATATGTTTAAAGCCTACCGGAACCTCAAAGCTCTTCTCGCCATGATCCGCCGCCACTTTATCTAGCAGGTGTGTGGTTGCGATGTTACGCACGACAGAGCCTTTCCAGCCTTTGTATTCCAACAAGTAGTAGTAAAGCAGCAGAAGTACTTCGTTAGGGTGAATGAAGTGACCTTTCTCATCGATGATACCCAAGCGGTCGGCATCGCCATCGGTACCAATACCAATGTCATAACCTTCAGCGGCTACTAAGTGCTTCAAGCGATACAGCGTTGCGGCATTTGGCGATGGCATCAAGCCACCAAAATCTGGGTTTTTACCATCGTTGATGACATCGACATCACAACGACCGTTGATAAGAACCGTTTGCAGAGCGTTTTTCGCCACACCAAACATTGGATCGATCAGTACGCGTAGGTTGGCTTTCTTGATCGAATCGATATCAATAAAGTTGATGATCGAATCCACAAAGTCGTTCATCGGATTGATGATCTCGATCTCTTTGTCATTTAACGCTTGTTCGAAATCGACACGGATAACGTCTTCGTTAGTTAGGGTTGCGATTTGCTGTTCGATCTTCTCGGTGATGATCTCGTCAGCATCACGACCACCTTCAATAAACACCTTGATACCGTTGTAGTCTGCTGGGTTGTGAGAAGCGGTGATACACGCTGAGTAGGTACACCCCATCTCTTTTGCTTGGAACATCACGATAGGTGTTGGAACGAATTTATCAATGAAGCTTACTCTGATGTTATTCGCTGCAAGTACTTCTGCAAACCAGCATGCCGCTTTATCTGAAAGGAAACGACGGTCATAACCGATCACAAATCCATTCTTGGCAGCATCTTCGTTGTTGATGATGTTAGCGAGTGCTTGCGCTACTAAGCGAACGTTCTCTCTGGTGAACTCTTCACCAATGAAAGCGCGCCAGCCACCTGTACCAAATTTAATCATTAGAAAATCCTTTTAGTCTCATTGTCTCAAGCCTGTAAAGACTTGAGACAAGAGTTGTTCGTTAAATTGAGTGACTAGCCTAGAACAACGACAACATCGTTCACGCTGCCTTCTGCTTGTACTGGGATTGCGCCTTCAACTGATTCACCATTGATAGTGATAGAGGCAACGCCTTTGCTTACTGCATTCGGGTTTTGCACCGTGATGTTGTAAGTCGCGCCACGCCATTGACGAGTAACCTCGAACTCTGGCCAATCAGTCGGGATACATGGATCAACCGTTAAGCCTTCAAAGCCGGTACGAACACCAAGAATGAAGTTGGTTACCGCGAAGTAAGCCCAACCAGAGGTACCCGTTAACCAAGGGTGGTTTGCACGGCCATGGTCTTGGTGATCTTTACCCATGATGAACTGCACGTACGAGTATGGTTCTGCGTAGCGCGTTTCAATCATGTCGTTTTGGTTGTACGGGTTTAGTGCGTCGTAGAATTTCATCGCACGGTCACCACGGCCTAGCTTCGCTTCTGCTACCCAAGCCCATGGGTTAGGGTGAGAGAAGATTGCGCCGTTCTCTTTTACGCCTTGGTAAACGCGAGTCACAAAGCCGATATCATCGTTTGGTGTAGCGAACGATGGAGAGTTTAGGTGTAGGCCGTATTCGGAGAATAGGTTCTCATCCACAGCGTCCATCGCTTTCTCGCCGCGCTCTTGAGAAACCGCACCAGATAGAACCGCTAGCGTGTTTGACTCAAGGTGTACTCGACCTTCAGTTTGTTGAGCAGTGCCGATCTTGTCGCCATTTTTTGTTAGGCCACGGATGTACCAGCCACCTTCATCATCCCAAAGGTGTGTTTCACACGCTTCGCGAACATTCGCAGCCATTTCAGTGTATTTCGCAACATCAGCGTCGTTATTGCGGAACTTGGCTAAGTCTAAGAATTCTTGCAGAGCCCAGAAGTGTAGGAATGAAACCATTGAAGATTCACCGCCACCTAGGTTCAAGCAGTCGTTCCAGTCAGCACGTAGGCCTTTACAGATACCGGTTTGACCTACGTATTCAGCAGAGAAGTTCAGTGCCGCTTTCATGTGTTCGTAAACAGTCGCTTCGCCACCGTCTGCGTAAGGAATTACTTCATCAAAGAAGTCGTGCTCACCGGTTTCCATCACGTATTTGATGATGGTTGGGACGATCCACAAGTGATCATCAGAGCAAGTATCTTCAATGCCGTGGATCTTGTCGTCATCGGACGGTGTTGGAACAACTGTTGGAGACTTTGAAGGTTCAACGTCTGCTTTCTCTGGATCAAACCAGTCTGGATCGAACAAGTGTAGACCGTAGCCCGCTTTCACTTGGCCGCGAAGCAGATCGATAATACGCTTTTTGGTCATTTGTGGGTTTGCATGAGGTACGGATATAGCATCTTGCGCCGTATCACGGTAGCCAAGACCAGTACGTCCGCCTACTTCAATGAATGATGCAAAGCGCGACCACACTACACAAGTTTCTGCTTGGTATAGTGTCCAGGTATTGATCATAGTGTCTAAGCCTTCGTTCGGAGACTTAACTTGGAACTTGTTGCAACGCTCGTCCCAGTGATCTTTGATACCTTGGAATGCTGCGTCTACATTTGCTGTGTCTTGGTATTTTTCACGTAGGCGTTCACCGTTACCTTTACCGATACCTAGTACGTACGCAAAGCGAACTTCTTCACCCGGTTGAATTGTGAATTGCTTATGCAGAGAGCCACAGTGGTTGTAACAGGTTTGAGCGCTGTTCGAACACTTACCGTTTTCAACCGCAATTGGATTTGCTTCATCACGGTACATGCCAAGGAAGTTGTCACGCTGCCCGTCGTAGCTATCTGGTGAGAAGGTTGACGCTAGGTAGTAGAAGCCTTCAAAGTCGTTAGTGTTGTAGTACAGATCGTATTCCAACACGCCTTCTTGATAAGACGTGCCCGCAGAGTACAAAGACATCTGGTGGTTCTGGTTGTCTGATTGGATGTGGCTGAACGAGAACTCTACAAATGAGAACGTGCTGATAGTGCGTGGCTTATCAGTGTTGTTCTTTAGCACAACGTCCCAAACTTCTGCATCTTCGCCCTTAGGGACGAATAGCGTTTTGGTTGCGGTAATGCCGCTGTATTCACACTTGAATTTTGAGTATGACAGGCCGTGACGAACCTCGTAGTTTGCTTCATCTAGGCTCTTTGCCACTGGTTGCCAAGAGATAGACCAGTAGTCACCTGTCTCATCATCACGCAGGTAAACATAGTGTCCAGGGCGGTCAAAGGTGCCGTTCGGACGGAATTTAGTAACACGGTTGTATTCCGGAGAATTGTAGAACGAGTAACCGCCCGCATTGTGCGAAATTACAGTACAAAACTTTTCAGTACCTAGGTAGTTGGTCCAAGGTGCTGGTACATCAGGGCGAGTGATGACGTATTCGCGATTGTCGTTATCGAAATAGCCGTATTTCATTGTCATTTCCTTTTTAACAAACTGCATCTATGCAGCTAATTTTTAAATAGTGATGCTGAGTTTTATTAGACTGAGCACCTTAATTTGGGTCAGCTATCACTCGGTATGAGTGTGCTGTGGTTTTGTTTTATTCAGCTTTCCAAGGGTTGCGGTACTCCACATTGAGTCTGTCGAGTAGCGGCAAGTGACCCTTTAGGCGAGACAGGTAATCTAGCCAGTTTCGGTTGTCTTTATGTGTCCAACATCCTTCAGCTAAAGCGCTAATTCTTGGGAATACCATGTAATCCATACGCTTTTGGTTGGTGACGATCTCACACCATAGAGCACACTGAATTCCGCGGATCCGCTTACGAATTGGGTCGGTGTCGGATATCTCAGCAAGCGCTTCGTAGGTATAAGCTTGTTCTAATGGGATAACGGCAGCCCAATCTACGCCCGGCTCTTCCGGTGCATAATCTTGGGTCATGTCGAGATAAGTAAATTGTGCCGGTTGTAGTACCACATCAAAGCCTTGGCGAGCACAGTTCACAGCGGCTTCTTCGCTGAGCCACGAGTAGATGATGGTCTCTTTGCTCACCTTGTCGCCGTGCTGTGCTTCTTCCCAGCCCACCATGCGTTTGCCTAGCTGCTTAAGTTTGTTCTCGGCATAGCGGAACAGGTGACCTTGTAGATCTTTGCTGTCTTGATACTGATGCTCTTTCATCAGCGCTTGAGCTGCAGGGCTATTGGTCCACACGCTCGGTGGCACTTCGTCTGCGCCCATGTGAATCAATTCACTCGGGAAGAGTTCTGCGACTTCTTCAATAACCGCATCTAAGAACTGATAAGTACCCGATAAACCTGGGTTTAATACATTGTCGTTGTAGTGCTGAATACTCTTATATTGAGTGGTGTCCGCTTGCTCTACCAACATGTCAGGCAGTGATTTGATCGCGGCGCGGCAGTGCCCAGGGATATCGATCTCAGGGATCACCGTGATGCTGCGTTGCTCTGCGTATTCAATAACTTCGCGAATTTGTTGCTGTGTGTAGAAGCCACCGTAGTTTTCAGCAATATGGGTATATTGCGGCTCCAGTGCATGGTCAGGGCCACGCCAAGCACCGATTTCAGTGAGTTGAGGTAGGCTCTTTATCTCGATTCTCCAACCTTCATCATCAGTTAGGTGCCAATGAAAAACGTTGAACTTGTAGTGCGCCAATTGGTTGATTAAGCGCTTCACTTGTTCCACGGAGTGGAAGTGACGAGCGCAGTCCAACATCATGCCACGGTATTTGAAGCGTGGTTGGTCGGCGATTTTGCAACATGGCACAGAGAAGTTTTCGGCATCCTGTTGTTGAACTAATTGAATCAGACTTGCCACGGCGTGTGTAAAACCAGATTGGCTGCCTGATTCAACAATTATTTGTTGTTCAGTAATGCGGAGTTTGTATTCGGCTTCGTCTAAAGTCGGGTTGCTGCGAAATAGGATGTTGCTGTTTGCTTCAGTTGAAAGCTCTTTTGAAAGAGACAATTCAAAGGTAGAAAGTAACTCTTGCTGAAACCAAGATACGGCTTGATCTGCAAGGTGAGATTGAACCTCAACTTTGCATTCGCTGTTTAGTACGAAGCTGCCTTGCTGAAGTTCGATCTGGTTCGGCTGAGGAATCAATGCAACCTCAGCAGCATTCACTTCAGGTATCTGATTGCGTTCACGGTATGGTGACGCCAGAACAATGGGTGATATCGCAACTGGCAGTACTGAGGTTTCGCCTTGGTGATGCGTTTGGATAAAGGCATCATTTAGACCGTCAGAATAGAAACGGAATGGGGCGCTTTGAATGCTGAATTCAAGGTAGTAATGGTTATTCGCCTTTAACACTGACGAACTTGGTTTGAACGAACAAAAGCTTCCAACTTGAGTTAGCTCGCCCTGCGACAGACTCTCTTGAAGAATGAATCGGTCAAACGCAAAATGGAGTGACCAATCTGTTACGTCAAGATCACTTAAGTTATGTACCGTAAGGCCAAATCGGCAGTTATTTTTTTGTTCAGAAAGAACAGCTAAGTCGATGCGATAATTCATATAACTTCCCTGCTAAGCCTGTTGATACAAGTTGTGTTGTGGTTTACCGGCAAACATCAATGCGCCTTCGATAGCGTCAAATTGAGGTTCAACGATCCATTGTTGTACTGGAGGTGATAGCCAGTTGAGAATGCGCTCCGCGATACTGCCCATTAGGCATACCTTGTCCGCACCTTTGCGATGCAGTGCTAGCACAAACATTTCGATGTCAGCTGCGGTTTGCTTGAGCATCTCGATAGCTAACTCATCGCCTTCGTTAGCGAGTTGAAAAATCACTGGCGAGAATTGACCGTAGTCTTTTGGAATCGCGCCTTTGGACCATTCGACGATGGCATCAACATCATTGCCAAAGTGGTTCATTACGTGTTGAGTCAGTGGTGTCTTGTTGCGAATGCCATCTTCTGCAAGCAGAACTTGTTGAATCAAGCGAAGCCCCATCACCGCGCCGCCACCTTGGTCGGAAATTGGAAACTCACGGCCACCAACTACATGTTGCTCACCATCTTGTAGGTAGATGCCACATGAACCTGTTCCGCCGATCATGATGGCGCCGTTTTGGCCATTGTGAGCACCAATGCAAGCACCGTAAGCGTCGGTGTTTAACGTCATGCTGGCGAAAGGGTGCGGTTGTGCCATGAAGTCGAACCATGCTGACTTCTGTTCAGCACCAGCCAGCGCTAGACCAACATGCATGTTTGAAAAATGACTTGAATCGAGTTGCCCTTGCTGTGCCGCTTGAGTAATAGCATCGATAATTGAGCTCATCGCAATATCAACACCCAAAAGGATGTTAGCGCTGCCGCTTTTCGCTTCACCAATGAGTGTGCCTTCGTCATCGCGAATCCGAGCTCGACAAGAGGTGCCGCCACCATCAATACCTACGTAGTAAAGCGTCATGATTATTGCTCCTTACGTTGTGCTAGGTAATTGAATTGCGCAGCGGTTGCTAATAGGAACCAAGCACCGTGAGGGATCCATTGTTCGCCCCAGCGCCAGTTTTGAAGCATGTCATCTTTTTGTGCTGGTGGATTAAACGCAATGTCTTGAGCATCTTCAAAGCCAGCGGTAATGCCGTTACAGATACCGCCTTTGGCATTGAAAAAACCAAGTTGCGGTAAGTAGTCAGGGTTGTTATGACCATGACCATCAAGCATGCACATGTGGTAAGGGTTGAGGCCCAAGATCCAGTCGAGGCTGTTTTGCGAAAGTTGGATCAAACGTTTTTTAAGTTTGCTATCTTGAATGTGTGGCTGAACGAGGTAAGCCATGGTTGCGATGGAACCAAGACGTGCGTTCTCGCCTTGCCACCAGTAGCCGGTTTCGTTCTTCTGAGCGACGAAGAAAGCATCGCGCTTATCACCCTCAACATTCTTAACGTATTGTCTTGGGTAGCCAAATGGGTTGGTGACTTTGTCGGTGATGTTGATTTCAAACTGACATGCCTGCTCAACAACCGTACGAGCTTGTTCTTTCAGAACTGAGTCAGTTTCATTATTGATGTATTCGCATAGGGCTATCACTGGTAACCCAGCTTCCGCTGCGTGGAAGTATGGACGAGAGCCATCAGCATTGGCTGACCAGAAGTGCTCAAATGAATCATCTGACTGTTGGCGAGAGATTAAACGAGTCGCCCAAGTTCTTGCTTCTGAAAGGTATTGTTCGTCTTGTGTTACTCGGTACAACTCATTGGCTGCGAGTAGGGCGCAATACTCATCAATGATGTTCTCTTCACCATCGTTTAGGTATTGCAGGTTGTATTCTTTAAGATGCCAGTAACCTTTGGTTGCGGTATCAAGATAGGTTTGGCTAGAGTAGCTGCCTGAAACCTCAAGCTCAGACGCTGCGGCAAGTGCTGCAATAGCCACACCAGCACCTTGTCGGTAGCCAGCTTGCAAATCTTCTGATTTATGGCCTTCTTGAGTGGCATACGCGCAGATGTCGCGTTGATTGATATCTTTGCTCCACTTGTCGAATACTGTCATGTAGAAGTATCCAGCCGCGTCTTGCATACGTACTAAAAAATCAGCTCCAAATAGCGCTTCTTCTGTTAGTCGTGTCATAGAGAATTTAGGGAAGTCTGGATTGTCGCTGGTTAAGCGTACGCTCTTAAGCATGTTCCAAACAACCATAGGAATTTGTTGTGGGTTGAGGTAGTTGCCGTAAGACAAGTGGCTAAAATACTTGCTTACATCGCCTGATGCGTCGTACCACCCACCGTGGACATCGACGTATCTGTCGGTGCCCAGAATTTGTGCTTGGCGATCTTTCTTGTCAAAAGTTCCGCCACAACGTTGTGACTTGAAGTAATGAAGCACATCAGAAAAGGTGTGCCTCATTAATAGGTTGCTGCCAATCTCAAACACTTCTGAACGTAGGTTATCAAAGCGTAGGTAGTAGCGACCGGATTCAGTGAATGAGCTGAAATCGATTGTGAAGAATTGTCCTTGATGCCAGTTTGCTACGCGGCCTTGTTTTGCAACATCAAAGTTGCCCACAGTAATATGATTGTCGGCACACACTAAAAGTGCAGTCGTACTCGATAAACGAGTCTTCTTAGTTTGTAAGATCGCCTGCTTAGGAGCCGAAGATTCGTAGCCAATATGGTTGGTCAATAACAGCATCAATGTTCTCCAAAGGTCCTAGTTTCTTGTGGCTAGGTACCTGAATTGGTTTGGATATGAGTAGTTAGGGCCCGCAGACCCTAACTCAGTCTTAATGTTTAGCTTTCGTGTAGGTAACAACGAACAAAGTGGTTATCGGCTAATTGAGTAACACCTGGTAGTTGCTCTTTACACTTGTCCATTGCGTGAGTACAACGGCCTGCAAAAGGGCAGCCGGCTGATACTGGAGTCCAAAGTGGAATCTCACCTTTGTTGCCGGCCAATTGGTCATGGATCGACTTCTTAGGGTCTGGAACGGCAGAAACCAGTAGTTGAGTGTAAGGGTGTTGAGGGTTAGCAATAACGTCGTCGGTATCGCCCCATTCAACCATGTGACCTACGTACATCACTGAAAGATCTTCAGCGATATAACGAGCGGTTGCGATATCGTGAGTGATGTAAAGCAGAGACATTTGCTTCTCAAACTTCATCTCTTCCATCAAGTTCAAAACACCAGCACGAATCGATACATCAAGCATTGATGTTGGTTCATCAGCCAATACAACCTCAGCACCAACCGCAATGTTGCGGGCTAGATTTACACGCTGACGTTGGCCGCCAGACAGTTGGTGGGGGTACTTTTGTGCTGTCTCTTTTGGTGGGATTAAGCCCACTTGCTCTAAAAGGTCGTATACACGCTCTTCTAGCTCTCTCTTGTTGCCAGGAGTCACCTTTTTGTGGATCAACAGCGGTCGAGCTATGTGATGGAAGATATTGTGCGTTGGGTTCAGAGAACCAAACGGGTCTTGCCATACCATCTGCACGCCTTCACGGTAGTGCATAAGATCTTTTCTGCTTGAGATCTCTTGGATATCACGACCTTTGTATTCGATCGTGCCGCCTGAAGGTGCGTACATTTTTGCGATCATTTTTGCGGTTGTTGATTTGCCTGAACCAGACTCACCAACCACTGCTAGGCCGCGGCTTTTGTACATCTTGAATGACACGTCGTTAATTGCACGCATCATTGGGGTTTGAATTGTGGTACTGCTTATTGGAAAGTCTTTTACGACATTCTTGCCTTCTACCAATAATTGACCGAAATCTTTGCTCATAATTGTCTCCAGAATCCTTATTCGCTTTGCTTGTTTTTAGGCGGTCGAGCCGCCTTGTTCGTTATTCACGCTGAGTTAGCGTGCAAGCTATAGCTTCCTTTGTACTATTGGGTCACCGTACAGGTGGCAGTTAGACAAATGTCCCGAGTCGATAGAACGCAGCTTGGTTGGTACCTTGGTACACGTTTCATGTACACGGTCACAACGAGCTTGGAAACGACACCCTTCAGGGATCTCTAACAGGTTCAGAGGGTTGCCCGGAATACCTGCTAGTTTTGTCTTTGGCCCTGTCAGTGGAGGGAAAGAACTTCCCAGCCCTTTGGTGTAAGGGTGGTAAGGGTTTTCTAGAATATCTTGAGAGTTAGCCACTTCGATTAGCTCACCTGA
Organism: Vibrio gigantis; assembly: GCF_024347515.1. Taxonomy (NCBI): domain Bacteria; kingdom Pseudomonadati; phylum Pseudomonadota; class Gammaproteobacteria; order Vibrionales; family Vibrionaceae; genus Vibrio; species Vibrio gigantis. The sequence goes on along the minus strand of NZ_AP025492.1, from coordinate 2,942,673 downwards.
GTACATGATGCCGATACGGTCAGAGAACTCGACCATCAATGACAGGTCATGGGTGATGAACAGAATCGAGAAGCCAAACTCTTCTTTCAGTGCATAAATCTTTTGTAGGATTTCGCGTTGCACAACCACATCAAGTGCGGTTGTCGGCTCATCCATGATGATCAGCTTTGGATTCAGTGCCAACGCGATAGCAATAACTAAGCGCTGACGCATGCCGCCAGAGAATTGGTGAGGGTAGTCACTCAATCGGCTCGGGTGAATATCTACGATTTCTAGTAGACCTTCAGCACGTTGTTTAGCTTGCTCACGAGTCATGTTGGTGTGACGCATGATTACGTCACAGAACTGCTCTTCCATTGGTAGGACGGGGTTGAGCGCGTTCATCGCGCTCTGGAATACCATCGACATCTCACTCCAACGGAACGCTTGCATACGGTCATCACTGTATTCAAGGATGTTCTCACCGTTGAAAATAACCTCACCACCACTGATGTAAGCGGGCGGCTTATGAAGACGCATAAGAGAGAAAGCGACCGTTGATTTACCACAGCCAGATTCACCAGCTAGGCCGAATACTTCACCTGGAGCGATGTCGAAACTTACGTTGTTACACGCACGAACATCGCCAGACTCTGTGATGTAATCCACGCATAAGTTGCGGATAGAAATTAGTGGTTCAGACATGATTATTTATCTCCGCTCCAAAGTGCATTTTGTGGTGGTAGTTCTGGTTCACGTTCTTGTTTGTCTTGTGCTGCTAGTTTCTTCCAACGCTTCATGCCTTTATGAGAACGCAGTTGCGGGTTGGCAATTTCATCGACAGCGAAGTTAAGCAAAGCAAGACCAGTTACAAGTAGTGTCAGTGCGATACAAGGAGCCAACAGTTCCCACCAAGCGCCAATAAGCATTGATGAAGAGGTTTGAACGTTGTAAAGCATGATGCCCCAGCTGATTGTGTTCGGGTCACCAAGACCTAAGAACGAGATGGTTGCTTCCATCATGATTGCGTACATCACCGAACCGATGAAGCTTGCGCCAACGATAGAGATAAGGTTTGGCAGAATCTCTACGAAGATGATGCGGAATGAAGATTCACCCAAAACTTCAGCGGCTTTTACAAACTCTTTTTCACGCAGTGCTAAGGTCTGGGAGCGAACAACACGGGCTCCCCAAGCCCAGGACATAAAGCCGATAACCAAGGTTATGGTGAGTGGCCCTGCCTCACCGATAAAGGCTGCTACTACGAACAGTAATGGGTATTGAGGGATTACCAGCATGATGTTCATTGCGGCTGTTAGAACGTCATCGACACGGCCACCGAAGTAACCTGCAGAAACACCAATAACAGTTGCGAGTAAACATACGGTAAGGCCCGCACCAAAACCTACAGCCAGAGATACACGTGCGCCGTATACCACTTGTGACCAAACGTCACGACCCATACGAGTTGTCCCCAGTACATGGTCTGCCTTCTTAGACATGATAAGTGTGCGACGGTCGTCTGCTAGGTTTTGAGCAACCCAGCCGTCAGGGTTCGTTTGTGCAGACTTAACGACGAAGCCAGGGTATTCGTGTGGGTTACCTGTACGTTTGTCTGGTACATGTTTGGTGATCAATGGAGCCGCAATAGCACCAAGAATAAAAATACTTAGGATGATGACGCCTGTTAGGGCCATCGGGTTACGCCAAATGAGTTTTAGAAAGTCTTTCATGATTATTTACCACCCTTACGAAGACGAGGGTCAAGAACAACGTAAAGCATGTCTGCAACTAGGTTAAAGAACAGCATGAATAGCGTCATGATAAGCAGTTGACCTTGCAGTACTTGGTAGTCACGAGCGTTAATTGCGTTGAAAAGTACACTGCCAAGACCTGGGTAGTTAAAGATGATTTCGATAATTAACTGACCACCGATTGCCATACCTAGAGACATTGAAAGTGCGGTTACACTTGGTAGCATTGCGTTACGAGCTGCGTAGTTGAAAACCACTCGGTTTTCGCTCAGGCCTTTGCCTTTTGCCATCGTGATGTAGTCTTCTGCTAGTAGGTTGATCATGTTGTTACGCATGTTTACTAGGAAGCCACCAATTTGAACAACAGAAGCACAGAACAGTGGTAAGAAGGCGTGGTAAGCGACATCTTTAATGAATGCCCAGCTTGTCCAGTCAGGCATAGTACCTGCGGTATAGGCATAACCTGTTGGGAACCACTTCAAGCCAATTGCAAAGGTAAATAGTGCAATCATCGCGATAACCACTTGAGGAACGGCTTGTAGAATCAGCATCCCTGGCGTTACGAAGGCATCGTATTTACTGCCGCGTTTCCACGCTGCGAAAATACCTAGGATTGAACCAATCGAGAAAGAAAGAATAACTGCGGTGCCAGCTAAGAAAAGCGACCAACCGAATGCTCCACCCAACAGTGTGTTTACAGAAAGTGGGTAGAATTGAATTGAAGTACCAAGTTCCCAGCTAAGAATGTTCTTCATGTACGCTACGTATTGAACCAGTAAGCCGCCATCAACGAAGCCTAATAGTTCTTTCATTGCAGCAATACGCTCTGGAGTAACTTGTACAGAAGCGTTCGCAAACATCATGGTAACTGGGTCACCAGGCATTGCTCTTGGAATAATAAAGTTTAACGTCGCAGCAACTAATAGCGCGACAAAATAAAATGACAAACGTCTTAAAAAATAACCCATAACTCACACCTTACTCACCCAGATTGTTTCCCTGTTTCTGGATTCAGGTCGCTCCTAGCGAAATTTGGAACGAAAAATCCCCTGACGACTAGCGCCATACTTTCAATTGAGAGTGTGGGGATTTTTATAAGCGGCGTAAGAGATTACGCCGCAAGGATTGAACGATTACTTATTTAACTGGTTTTAGGTCCAGTACATGAAGTAGACGCTCTGGAATACCAGCCCAAATGTTTGGACGGCCTTTTGGATTTTCTTCGTTCCACCAACCAGTGAAGCGAGTTGTGTTGTATTGGTACATGTAAGCACCAGACATCACAGGAATTGTCACTTGGTCTGCAGCGATGATTTGCTGAATACCGTGTGCAATATCTAGCTGTTCGTTCTTATCAGCTGTTTTGTAGAAGCTGTTTAGAAGACCATCTAGCTTGTCGTTTTTGTAGAAGTGCATTGCGAAACGAGGCATACCATCACCAGATTGCAGTGATGAGTTGTAAGCACTGTTCCAGTACGTGTATGGATCCGCACCGTGGAAGTAGTTTGTGTATGCTACGTCGTATGTACCTTCAAGCATTGCTTGGTTGTAAACAGAGAAGTCAGGCGTACGAGCTTTCGCTTTAATACCGATTTCGTTTAGCTGTTCAACCGCTAGTTGAACTGTGTTGTTGAAGTCAGTCCAGCCGTTTGGCGATTGAATCATTAGCTCGAAAGACTTGCCAGATGGAGTGTCAACAAAACCATCTTTGTTCACATCTTTGAAGCCAGCGTCAGCAAGAAGCTTCTTCGCGCCTTCAGCGTTGTAAGTGTTGAAGCCTTTGTACTTGTTATGAGTCTTTTCATCAGACCAAGCTTCAAATGCGTAGCCAAGACCCGATGCGAAATCGTTCACAGTACCGCCACCGTAGAATGCGATGTCGATGATGGTTTGGCGGTCAAGAGCCATAGAGAAAGCACGACGGAAGTCAACGTTGCTCAATGCTTCATGCTTCGCAGCATCTGGGTGCTTGAAGTTAACGATGAATGCCTGTGTACCTGCTGGCGGGTACCAGTAGTGGTGTTTAGGGCTAGCTGCTGCGTATGTACGGTCGATATCTGGAACGAAAGAAGACGTCCAGTCCATTTCACTGTTTACAACTTTACCTAGGAATTGGTCGTTGTTCGCAATTTGTGGAACACGTAGACAGTCAACATCTAGGTTGTCTGCATCCCAGTAGTTCGGGTTTGCACACTGAATGTATAATTGCGCTGTAAACGTATCGATTTCTGTAAATGGACCAGAACCTACTGGGTTTTCATTGGTAAACGTTGATGGATCTTTAACGTCTTTCCAGATGTGCTTAGGTACTACAGGTACTTTAGCAATCTCGTAAGGTACGTTTGAGTTTGCTTCTGTTAGGGTAAACTTAACTTGGTTGTCGTTCAGTTTTTCTACAGAAGTTACCCAAGAGTTGATACCAGATTGGTCAAGCTCTGGCTTCTCTTTTACTAGGTTGAAAGAAAAAACAACATCATCAGCAGAGAAAGTTTCTCCATCAGACCATTTAACACCCTTACGAATGTCGAAAACAACGCTCATCAGATCATCTGACATCTTGAAGTTTTCTGCTAGACGGAACACTGGAGTGTTACCGTGCATTTCGTTGAATACTACTAGCGGCTCATACATAAAGTCAGTTGTAGTATGTAGGTTAGTAGCACCAAGGTACGGGTTAAAGTTACGTACGAATGTAGTGTACTCTTTCGGGTGAACGGTCAGTTCACTGCGTTCTGCAGCTGTTGCTACTGATGCAAAACCTGTTGTAGCAGTTGCAATAATTGCTGTTGCTATTGCTGTTTTTTTTATATTGGCAAGCATAGCTGTTCCTTACTATTTGCTTTCATTTCACTAATGGATTGAATGTTATCTGTCGCTAAATTGTTTAGTAGATACACACTCTGGTTAAAGGCCTACCTCTTCTTCGTTGCTCCAGATTCATCGTTGATTCTGAGAAGTGGTAAGAGTGGCCTGTAGGCCTTTGGCAGGAGTAAGAAAACACCTTATCGATGAATTAATCAAACTCGTTTCCCGTCAAAAACGTTAAAAACAGATAACCCCACGTCATTAACGTCAAAATAGGTTGTCTTGGTGGTTTTTTGTGCGCAATTGTTAAGGTGATGTGACTCGCATTTGGTTTTGTGGTCCTTATTAATTGTGAGTGAGTACTAACCTTAAAAGCTTTGTATCATAATACCCTCGCCAGTCTTGGTATAATTGTAGATCTCGGTCACTAGCCAGTTTTACGTTAAATTTCCCTAGAAAATTAAATCTGCCGTTCTGTTGTGACTCGCTTCTCAAACTACAACAAATAGTCGGAAGAATGTGAAACTCAGCCAAGAACAAGGCTCAAAATAGCGATTGAACTGGTGATTGTTTAAGCTTGAGTAACGTGTCATTTCGCTTGTTTAATACCGTGAAAGAAGTGTGTTTGAATGGATGTTATCGTGCTTTGGTTACGAGCGGTATCCACAAAAAAGCCCACGCTAGGTGGGCTAATAAGGAGGTATTGGTTCAGGTTTAACTGGTCAGTAGTTTCTGCAGTTTATCCCTTAGCATCTCAATATGCGTCCTTTCTGGTGTTTGTTCTTTACAGTGCTCAAGTATGAATTCGATAGAACTCAATACCGTTCGCCAGCGCGGTGTTTTTGGTAGGGTTTCTACGCGTAGGTATTTGTCTAGCGTTCGAGTTTGCAGCGTACTGCGGTCTAAATAGACACGCCACAAACCACTCTTCTCGGCGAACGCGAACTTAGTTTCACCCGTAACCGATTCCCAATAGATGATGGCATTAGTCATCGCGTCTACCAGCACCTCACGCATCAACTCTTGTTTGTTTTTACCTTCACCGGTTGCTTTGTCAGCAAGGCGAGTAAATTCACCACCAAGTTCCTTAAGCTGTTGTAACTTATCCTTGTCGCCTTCAAATGCATAGCTTGAGAGCGCCTCAACTGCAGTTTCAAGGTTATTGATGCGGTTTGAGTTTATGCCGCCGCCAACATTGAAGATGTACATGGTGTCAAGCCCAGAGCCTTCAGGCAGCTTAAGAATATCACTCGGTATGCGCTGACGTGTGTCGTCTATATAGATATCAATATCACCACAATAATGCGCCTGTTCTACCTTGAGGTATTTAGGTGCAATAATCTCGTCGGCCATTGAGCGTTTTAGTTGCTCTTGTCCGCGCCTAAAGAGTTTCGCCGCCGCTTCGTTAGCAAAGCGAATTCGTTGGTCATCACGAATACAGATAATGGCCTCTGGTGCCGATTCTAACTGTTCTAGCAATCGTCCTTGAGTTTCCAACAGATTAGCTTCAACCATGGCTCGATGTTTGAGCTCAAGTTGCAATTGGTCGTTTTCAAGGCGTCTTTGCTCTGCTTTACTTGCTGATAGATGCGCTGTAATTCGGGCCGCCAGTTCTTGTTTGTTGAACGGTTTGGATAAGTAGTCATTGGCACCAGCTTCGAAGCCGCGCACACGATCCTCTGCTTGGTTGAGTGCCGTTAGCATTATGATCGGTAATTGAGCATGGTCATATTGCTTACGCAGTGCCTCACACACTTGGTAACCGCTCATGCCCGGCATCATAATATCGAGCAGCAGTAGTTCCGGTTTCTCTTTTTCAATCAACTCGATGGTTTCAGGGCCGTCACACGCAGTACGTACTCGATAACCTTCTAACTTCAAGAAGCTGTCAAGTACTCGCAGGTTAACGGGCTCATCATCGGCGATAACCAGTAACGGACCGTCAGGGTTCTCACTGATAGCGCTGTTTTCTTGTTGGTTGTTATCTATCAAGTCAGGCGCTTGGAAATGTGAGTAGTGACCTGATTCGTTGTAATTGTCTAACTCATCTTGAGTAGCTAGGGGCAGGGTAAAGCTAAACGTAGTGCCAAGCATTGGCTGGCTACTTACATACAGCGAACCACCCATTAATTCAATTAATTGGCGACTGATCGATAAACCAAGGCCTGCACCTTGGCGATAGTTACTGGCATCTTGGCCTGCTTGAATCAATGGTTCAAAGATATGTTCAAGGTACTCGGCCGGTATGCCTTGGCCTGTGTCAACCACTTGGACACGAATGTTGTCGTCGATAACGCTAGCAGAGATAACAATTTTACCTTCCGAGGTGTACTTGATGGCATTGCCAACCAAGTTATACATCACCTGCTCAAGTCGTTGAGGATCCGATGACACGAGCCCTAAATCACTTGGCACTTGGTTAATAATACGGATTGGCTTATTGCCCAGCAGGTGATGAGACAACTCTAGGACCAAGCTGGTGGCTGCAGACAAATCAACGGCTGACTTCTTAATGTCCAAGCTGCCATAGCGCATCTTGTGATAATCAAGCAGATCATCAACCAAGGTCGCCAATCTCTGACCACTATTGATGATGATATCCAACTGATACTTCTGATTAGCAGGAATAGGACCATTCGCTCCTGATATCAACGCTTCAGCAATACCAACCATGCCATGCAGTGGTGTTCTCAATTCGTGAGAAGTGGTTGCTAAGAATTCATCTTTGAGTTTGTTAGCCAACTGCAAATCTTCGTTTTGCTTTTTAATGGTCTTGAGGTTGTCTTCAAGCTCATCATTTTGGCTTTTGATAAGTTGCATCTTTTCACGAATGGAGCGTTGCATTCGTTCAAAGCTGACCGCCAAACGACCGATTTCATCTTTACGTTCTGTATTGATCATCGTCTCATCAAGATCACCTGCAGAAACTTTCTCGGCTGCCCACGTGAGCTTGAGTAGCGGTGAGGTGATGAAGTTAGAGAGGTAATGCGATGCGACAACAACCAGAATGATCGCCGTCAGCATCACGATCACGAAGATCTTTTCTAGTTGATGAATACGGGCAAATGCCTCTTTTTCAGGAAGCTCGACAACGAGAGCCCAAGTCGCGTACTTAAGTTCAATTGGTGTATAGGCCGCAATGATCGCCTGATCTAGAGTGTTATCAAATGTGCCTACGGCTGTTTCGCCCGCAAGTGCTTTATCAACTACGTCTAGGCTTAAGTTAATCGACTCTTGAGAGTGCGCAAGGCTACGAGGTAAGTGGTCACTACCTACCAGTAAGGTTTGAATGTTAGAACTCTTGTTTAGATCGGCAATCAGTTTGGTGATGCCGTTGATCGGCAGTCTGAACATCGCGTAACTGTGTAGATAGCCCTGCTGCACGATAGGTGCACCTAGCCATGCGGTTTGTTTACCGTTCTCGTCTTTAAAATCCGACACAATAACAGGCGTGTAATCTTCATTAGATTTACGTCGGTCGGTGACATCTTTAGCGAGTCGTTGGAAGGTCACGCCTAGGTTTGAATCTTTGTATTTTCCTGTCAGCAAGTTAGTGCCGTAATCGTCATTTTTAAAGACGGAGTAAGCAACGTTACCGTTGATATCAACCAATAGAATATCGTCAAAATCGGAGCGTTTAAGCAGCTCTAGGTAGGCGTTATGGTAGCGCTTGTGCAATAGGCGATAACGCTCACTGCCAATGTAGCTACTCGACTCAGGAAGAATCGATGTTTTGATTTGGTCGCCCGATCCTTGAATGTAGCGTTGCTGCGCATTACTGCGTGCCTCGTCAATGTCTAAACCCAATCGCTGGAAGGCATTGATTAATCCATAGAATCGGCCACCACTGGCATTGGCTAGTTCAGAACGAACAAAGCCCATAACTTGAGATTCTTGTGCCTGTAGGTAATCGACAATTTGCTGCTGCTTAGTATCACGAACCGAAACAAGGTGTGAGGTGCTTTGTTCCTGAAGGTCCTGACTGTGCGATTGAAGGAAAAATATCGCGATAAGTGTCACTGGGGTAATACTGAGGACAAGAAATGCCAGCATTAGGGTATTTTGAAGGCGCTTAAACTTCTGCTTACGATAAAATCTAAACATAAATTGGGTACTACTTTCCTTTGATGTACTGCTAAAAGGGGCGAAAACAAGTACAGAGAATAGAATTAATGGTTTCCAATTTAACGAAATTAACGAGTTTTTTTACTTTGACAAGTAAGTGGTATTTAAAGCGTGTGCAAAAGCTCACTTTTATAGAGTTTTGATAAAAATATGAACAGACAGCGCAGATAATGACCCTGCGCTGTGCTAGAGAGGTTACTTACTTGCGTGGTAGATCGCGAATTTGGTGGTCTTATTTAGAGTCGCGCATTTTCCAAACGCTCGCTCAATAATTGGAATGTATTTTAAGAAACTGTTTGCGACAATAATCATCTCACCAGAGCGCTTTAAATGTTTAGGTGCCTGCGCGAGTAAGGTTTCAGTCGCGCTGTAGCTGGTGTCTAAACCTGAGTGGAATGGTGGATTACTGATGATGAATTGGTAGTCTTGGGCAGTATCAGAATAGACATCTGACGCGAAGACTTTACCTGTTAAACCATTCGCTTCGAGTGTGGCTTGGCTTGATGCAACTGCAAATGCACTGATGTCGCACATTTCTAGCTCGATATCAGGGTTACGAGATGCCATTACAGCGCCTAACACGCCTGCACCGCAACCGAAGTCCAGTACTTTGCCTTTTAGTTTAGGTAAAGTATCCAGTAGAAGTTGACTTCCTACATCGAATTCACCGTGGCTGAATACGCCAGGAAGGCTTTTCACAGTAAGTGACTGCTCACCAATGTTAACCGTGTAGGTTTTAAACCAGTCTTGTAAGTTGAAAGCTTGTGGCTGTTCGAAGCATTGACCCCAATAGAAAGAACAACGACGCGCTGAATCGTATTTTACGACTTTGCCGTAAGCCGCAAACATCTTCTCGATGCTTTTGACGCCAGAGCGGTTTTCACCAACCACTACTATTTCAGTATCTTTACCTAGCTTGGCGAATAGCATTGCCAACAAATACTCAGCTTCCGCTTTGGCTTTTGGCCAGTAGAGCATCACTAAATCAGCTTGGGTCTCTTCTGTAAACTCAGCGCCGTAAAAACGCTGAATGGAGCCGTAACCTTCTAATTGACGGTAGTAGCTATAATTAGAGGTGAACACAGATACTGATTCACAATGCTTCGCTAATTCAACAGGGAACAAGTCTTCAGCCTCACCGGCAACTAAAACATGTTTGCCTTCAAAGTAGGCAAGTTGGCGTTGAGCAATCTGGCTTGGGGCAATATAAGCTGACATAGGACACTCTATTGAATCGTTAGCAAAAAATGAGGGCGGATTTTCGCATAATCCGCCCAAAGCTTGAAGTGTTTAATACTCGTTCGGTTAGCAAGTTACCTAGGAGTTGGTTAACTCTTGTCTTGCTGGTTTAAAAAGTCCTTAAATTCTTCATCGTAGATGTTGAATAGGACGATAGTAATCGCAAAAATCAGTGGGCCGTAGATAAGGCCAATCAAGCCAAACAGTTGAATACCACCCAGTAGTGAGAAGAAAATCATTAGGGTGTTCATGCCGGCGCTGCCTTGCATTAGAAGCGGACGCAGAAGGTTATCAATTGAACCAACGATCGCCACACAGTAAACCGTTAGGAAAATTGCCCACGTAGTATCACCGGTTAGGAACAAGTAGGTTGCGGCTGGGATCCAGATTAGTGCTGTACCGACAACAGGGATGAAAGAGGCAAAGCCCATCATGGTGCCCCAGAATAGCCCTGGGAAACCTGCAATCCACATACCTAAACCCCCCGCAATACCTTGTGCGATTGCTGTTAAGAATGAGCCCATTACTGCTGATTTAGAAACTTGCTCAATCTCAGTGAGGAGTTTGTCTTCTTGGCTGCGAGATAGCGGAAGAATATGACGAACCACACTGATGATTTTATCGTGATCTCTTAACAAGAAGAACAGAACAAACAACATCAAGAAGAAGTCCATCAAGAAGTTGGTCGCATCGCCAAGGATTTTTGCACTGATACCGACAAGTTTCGAGCCAAAGCTTGTCGCGAATTCACCGACCTTCTGTGCGATCGCTTGAGGTTCAATATTGTCAAAAGGCAGGTAGTTGTTCACGAACGACAGGGCTTTCACGACCAAAGGGTGTTCGAACAGTGTTTGAATGCCGCCGTGTGTTACCCACTGGTAGGTGTTCTGAGAGAACAGAGAACCTTGCTGCACAATAGCTGCAAACACCGCCAATAAAGGGATAACGATAATAAAGGTTAAGATGACACAAGAAAGCAGGGAGACCACGTTTTCTTTATTCGGTATCTTCTTTTCAAGCCACTCATGGATCGGGAACATTAAAAGTGAAATGATAAAGGCCATCACAATCGAGTTAACGTATGGTTCTATAAGCAGGTAACAAGCATAAGCCGCCGCAAGCAGGGCAATGATGATCACCCAGTGGCTGGAATTGATTTTGATTTTTTCTGACACGGTAATGGTCTCTATATTTGCGTTCTGAGTTTATAATGGCTGCAAAACAGAGAGTTAGCAATGAGGAGTTTTGATAATGGGATGCTGTAATAAAGATAAGAAATGCCAAGATGAAGAACAGCAAACAAAAAAAGAGATCCCTTGGTTCAGAATGTTCCTTGGAACCTTGATGTTGTTGGTTTTTCTTTTTTGGGAACGTTAGGCGCTTTTGGTTCAGTTTTAGCCTTAATTGAAAGGTAAACAAGCTGTCATATTTATGGCTAGTGATCGCGATGTATTAAAAAGGGCTGCATCTAATACAGCCCTAAATTCAATCGGTTAGCGACTTATAAAGTGCTTTCGATTATTTGCTCTCAGCAGCAATGATCGCAAGTGAGCGGTCAGCAGCTTCTAGTGTTGCATCAAGTTCTTTTGAACCATGAGCAAGAGAAGTAAAGCTTGCTTCGAATGCTGAAGGTGCAAGGTAAACACCGTGCTCTAACATCAGGTGGAAGAAGCGCTTAAAGCGTTCTACATCACACTTAGTTACATCTTCGTAGCACGTCACCGTTTCTTGGTCTGTGAAGAAGAAACCAAACATACCGCCAACTTGGTGTACTAGCATTGGGATGCCGTGCTTGTCAGCAAGTTGCTTGAAGCCATTTGCTAACTGCTTAGTTTTTGAAGCTAGACGTTTTTCATTGCCTTCTTCTCTTAGAAGGTTCAAACATGCGTAGCCAGCAGCCATTGCAACAGGGTTACCTGAAAGTGTACCAGCTTGGTAAACTGGACCAGTTGGTGCGATGTATTGCATCACTTCTTTACGACCACCGAAAGCACCTACTGGCATACCGCCGCCGATAACTTTACCAAGACACGTTAGGTCTGGCTTGATGTTGTAGTAAGCCTGCGCACAGCCTTCAGCAACGCGGAAACCTGTCATTACTTCATCAAAGATTAGCAATGCGCCTTCTTGGTCACAGATTTCACGTAGACCTTCGTGGAAGCCTTCTACTGGTGGGATACAGTTCATGTTGCCCGCTACTGGCTCAACGATGATACACGAGATCTCGCCTTTGTTTGCCGCGAACAGTTCACGTACTGAATCTAGGTTGTTGAAGGTTGCAGTAAGCGTGTGTTTTGCGAAATCAGCCGGTACGCCTGGAGAACTTGGTTGACCTAAAGTCAGTGCGCCAGAACCTGCTTTTACAAGTAGGCTGTCTGCGTGGCCATGGTAGCAGCCTTCAAACTTAAGAATTTTGTCACGGCCAGTGAAGCCACGAGCTAGACGAATCGCACTCATTGTTGCTTCAGTTCCTGAGCTCACCATACGTAGCTGTTCCATTGATGGAACCATCTCAGATACTAGTTCAGCCATTTTGATTTCAGTTTCGGTTGGTGCGCCGAAGCTAAGGCCACGTTGAGCTGCTGCAATAACAGCATCACGAATGACAGCGTGGTTGTGACCAAGGATCATTGGACCCCAAGAGCCAACGTAATCGATATACGCTTTACCATCAGCATCAAAAATAAGTGGGCCATCAGCGCGTTCAACGAAGATTGGAGAACCACCTACGCCATTGAATGCACGAACTGGAGAGTTTACGCCACCAGGAATAGTTTGCTGTGCTTTTTCGTACAGCTCTGCTGATTTGGTCATTGATATATCCTCTTTTGACTGTCGGACCAATTGGCACGCATTGTACCTATCCATAATCCAACTAGGAATGCTTTCGCTGATATAATCGCCCGAATCTGGTTGTTTTGTGTGGTTACACGTTTTAATTGCTCGATATTGACTACTTTACTGCACTAAAAGAGGCGATCCGGTGGTGAATACTTGAACGTTTCAGTCAGGTATTGGATAATCAGCAGAATATAAGAAAATACTCAACAACTATGGTCTCGAATTAGATTTGTATCATGTTGTTTTTGACACAGGTAAGAGAGGTTGTCGTGAGCGAAGTAAATATCCCATTGTCTTTTTCTGATGCAGCAGCTACCCGCGTACAAACGCTAATCGCTGAAGAAGAAAACCCAGAACTAAAACTGCGTGTATACATTACAGGTGGTGGTTGTAGTGGTTTCCAATACGGCTTCACATTTGATGAAAAAGTAAATGATGGCGACACTACGATTGTAAACAGCGGTGTAACGCTAGTTGTTGACCCAATGAGCCTACAATACCTAATGGGCGGCATGGTTGATTACACAGAAGGCCTAGAAGGCGCACGTTTCTTTGTGAACAACCCGAATGCTACAACAACATGTGGCTGTGGCGCATCATTCAGCGTATAGATTGAAAGATAGCTAGAGTTAAAAGACAGCTTTAGCTGAAAGCTACACCAGAAGGTTGTAAACGCCGAACTTATGTTCGGCGTTTTTGTTTTTATATTCCCCAAATTTCTCTTCATAACAAAGCTCGGTTCTGAGCAAGGCTGTTGTTTTTCACGCAGCTTCAAAATTGCTAAGACATATTAAGTCATTGCTTTTAAAACCATTCCAACCTTCTATTTTGTCACTTTTAGTACACGGCATATTTTTTAAACTGTCGATAGCGTCCAACTTCGTTAGAGATGGGTCTGTTAAGGTTACCTCTGTGCATAAGGAAGTTGCACATCAAGTATTAAGCCACCTAGCGGGTTTGAATTACATCGGACAAAAGGATTTGTTATGCCCACTCTATTTTCTAACTCACTACTTTTTCAGAAACTTAAACAGCCGTGGTTGGTGTCTCTGATTTTAGTGATGTTGTTGTCTATCTGGCTTGGCCTAGGAGTGGGGCAAGCTGAAGAATCGCCAGAGAAAAAAACGACAGAAATTCCGTTGGCCAAGGTCTCCTTTCAAACATTTACCTCATCACCTACCTTTAAAACCATTGATTTATACGGTCGAACAGCACCGGATCGACATGCGCGATTAGGGGCGGAAGTCGCAGGTAAGGTCGTTAGATTGAACGTTGTAAAAGGCGATACCGTCAAAGCAGGACAGGCTATTGCTCAGATAGATAAAGGCGATTTAGAGATCCAGTTGGAGCGAGCATCGGCGTTATATCGTTTGAAGCAGAAGGAGTTCAAAGCGGCGCAGTCACTGAAGAAAAGAGGTCTGCAAGGTGAGATCGCCTACACCACAGCAGAGGCATCCTTAACTGAAGCGAAAGCCATGATGCGCAATGCGGAGTTGGCTTTAAACAATACTGTGATTACCTCGCCTTTTTCAGGTGTGGTTCAAGATTTAATGGTTGAGCTTGGTGATTTCGTTGGCGTTGGCGATCCAGTAGCAGGCGTGATTGATCTCGACCCTCTGGTCATCGAAGCGGATGTGAGTGAGCGCCATATCCAACACTTGCTAGTTAATCAGTCTGCTTTGGTCCGTTTGCTAGGAAGAGAAGAGGTAGAAGGGCGTTTGCGCTATGTGTCTCGAATTTCTTCGGCCTCAACCAATACTTTCCCAATCGAGATTGAAATCGATAACTCTGACGGCCTATTACCTGCAGGTGTCAGCGCTGAAGTGAAACTAAATCTCGAAACAAGGGATGCTATCAAAGTCACACCTGCGATGTTGGCATTGGATGAGGCGGGTAACCTTGGGGTCAAAACATTGGTTTCAGTCGATGACTCACCCATCGTGAAATTTGTCGGCATTCAGTTAGTGAAGGCAGAACAAGATGGTGTGTGGCTCACGGGTTTAGGTCAACAGGTCAATATCATCACTGTAGGACAAGGGTTTGTGCGTGATGGTGATTCGGTGATTGCGGTTGAGCAAGGTGCTGAACTCTCACACGCAACAACTGAGTAGGAGATAACCGATGTATTCAATTATTGATGCAGCCTTGTCTCGTGCTCGAACAATGCTTTCTCTTCTGGCGCTTATTCTGGTCGCAGGTATCGTTACTTATATCACAATACCCAAGGAGTCGAGCCCTGATATTACCATCCCGATTATCTACGTTTCAGTCGGCCATCAAGGGATCTCACCAACTGATGCTGAGCGTCTGTTGGTTCGACCTATCGAGCAAGAATTAAGGTCGATTGAGGGCATAAAAGAGATGACAGCAACTGCAGCTGAAGGGCATGCCTCTGTGGTGTTGGAGTTTAACGTTGGAGTCGATCTCATAAAGGCAATGGCCGACGTACGTGACGCGGTTGATCTGGCTAAACCAAAACTGCCAGAAGACAGTGATGAGCCGACCGTGAATGAGGTAACACTCGCTTCGGAGCAACCTGTACTATCGGTTGTGCTATTCGGTACTGTCCCTGAGCGTACTATCGTACAAATTGCCCGAGAGCTGGGAGATAAGCTAGAAAGTTACCGCCAAATTTTAGAGGTCGATATTGCAGGCGATCGTGATGACATCGTTGAAATCATTGTTGATCCTCTGTTGATGGAGAGCTACAGCCTAGATCAAGCGGATATTTACAACTTGATCGCTTTGAATAACCGAGTGGTTGCCGCTGGTTTTGTCGATACGGGCTATGGTCGCTTCTCGGTCAAAGTTCCTTCGGTGTTTAACTCTTTAAAAGATGTACTTGAGTTACCTATCAAAGTGGATGGAAAACAGGTCGTTACTTTTGGTGATGTGGCGACAGTGCGCCGAGCATTTAGAGACCCAGAGAGCTTTGCACGTTTAGATGGTAAATCTGCGGTGGTCTTGGATATCAAGAAGCGTGCAGGTGAGAATATTATCGAGACGGTTGAGCTGGTGAAAGCGGTAATGGCTGGTGCTCAACAGCAAGCTGAATGGCCAAATAACCTATTGGTCAAATACACTTGGGATGAATCTAAAGATGTGAAGATCATGCTTAATGATCTGCAAAACAATATTCTATCCGCCATTATTCTAGTCGTGATTGTGATTATCGCGATTCTTGGTGTGCGTACCGCGCTATTGGTTGGCATCTCAATTCCTGGATCATTCCTCACGGGGTTATTGGTTCTGTCTGTATTCGGCTTAACCGTTAACATCGTGGTGCTGTTTTCACTGATTATGGCGGTCGGGATGCTGGTAGATGGTGCGATTGTGGTTACCGAATTTGCCGACAGGCGAATGCAAGAAGGCGAAGGGCGTAAAGCGGCTTATCGAGATGCAGCTAAGCGTATGGCATGGCCGATAACAGCATCTACTGCAACAACGTTGGCGGCATTTGCTCCGTTACTGTTTTGGCCGGATGTGACGGGCGAATTCATGAAGTTCCTGCCATTAACATTGATCGCGACCTTAACCGCATCATTGATTATGGCGCTGTTATTTGTACCTGTATTAGGCGGCTTGATTGGCAAACCGCAATACGTCTCGTCTCAGAGCCAAGCTCGAATGGTGGCTTTGCATAATGGTGATTTCTCACAGGCGACAGGCTTAACCAAGGCGTATTACCACACGCTATCGATTGCGATTAAGCACCCCTTTAAGATTCTTTGTAGTGCGATACTACTCGCTGTTGCGGTTGGGTTTACTTACTCCAAAGCAGGTCTCGGGGCTGAATTCTTCCCCGAAGTTGATCCGCCATTCTTTAACGTCAAAGTTCGCTCGCATGGAGACCTTTCAATTCAAGAGAAAGATGCCATCATGCGCGATATTGAGCAGGTGATGCTGAATCATGATGAGTTCGATACCGTTTATACACGTACAGGTGGCGATGACCAGATTGGCTTGATATCAATTACTCCTGTCGATTGGCAATATCGTCGCAGCGTCAAAGAGATCATTGATGAGTTAAAGGTGAAAACGGATCAATACGCGGGTGTCGAGATTGAATATAAGTTTCCCGATGCTGGGCCTCCAGTTGAAAATGACTTAGTGATTGAGCTGTCGGCAAGAACGCCAGAGCAACTCAATCAGGCGGCAAAGATCGTAAGAAGTTGGGCGGATGGTAATCAAGCGCTGACTAATATCAGCGACACTGCAAGCAAAGACGGCATCGATTGGAAGGTGGATATTCGCCGTGATGATGCAGCACGTTTTTCAGCAGACGCGACTTTAGTTGGTAATACCGTTCAGTTTGTGACTAATGGACTAAAGATCGGTGATTACCTGCCTGATGATTCATCAGAAGAGGTCGACATCTTGGTACGTTATCCAAATGACAAGAGAGATATCGGACGCTTTGACCAACTGAGAGTGAAAACGCCAGCAGGTTTAGTACCTATTACCAACTTTGCCCAGATTGTTCCCGACCATAAACAGGACACGATTAAGCGCCTCGATGGAAAGCGTGTGGTGAACATCATGGCCGATATGGAAGAAGGCTATAACCTTGCGTTAGAACTGCCAAAGATCGAGCAAGCGCTGAGTGAATTGGGACTACCGAGTAGCGTTGAGTTCCGTATCCGTGGTCAGAATGAAGAACAAGAAAATTCGTCAGCCTTCTTACAAAGTGCATTCATGGTGGCACTAGCGGTCATGGCTTTGATTCTGATAACTCAGTTCAACAGTTTCTATCAAGCGTTCTTGATTCTGAGTGCCGTGTTGTTCTCAACGGTTGGTGTGTTTGTTGGTTTGCTTATCTTCCAGCGTCCGTTTGGTATTGTGATGTCTGGTATCGGGGTGATTGCGTTAGCTGGAATTGTGGTGAACAACAATATCGTGCTGATCGATACCTATAACCAGCTAATCAAAAGAGGCTTGGATAAGCGAGATGCGATTCTAAGAACCGGTGTTCAGCGTTTAAGGCCGGTAATGCTGACTACCGTCACCACCATTTTAGGGTTGATGCCGATGGTGTTAGAGATGAACATCGACTTGATTAATCAAAAGATAGAGTTTGGCGCGCCGAGTACGCAATGGTGGTCACAGCTAGCTACTGCAATTGCTGGAGGTTTGGCGTTTGCTACGGTACTGACCTTGGTGCTGACGCCATGTCTATTAATGTTAGGTCGAGAAAAGAAACCTGAAAAATAACAGAACATTCGGATTCAACGTGACCCGTCCTGATATGGGTTGACACTTGATTGACTAAAACGCTCGATGTATTTCATCGGGCGTTTTGTATTTTAGAGCCGTGTGAGGCCTATATTCATTATAGATTTTTACTGATTCAGCGACCATTTTCTTTGCTTCATCTAAATCATTAGGTTTATTCAACAGATACTCCATCTTCAGTATTCCGTTGATCCTCTCTGCCAACGCATTCTGATAACAGTCATAGCCATCAGTCATTGAGCAAGATACACCATACTGTCGATGCAACTCTTGGTATTCAACAGAGCAGTACTGAACACCTCGATCTGAGTGATGGACAAGCTCACCTGTATTCTTCCGCTCTTTCAACGCGTTTAAAAAGGCCTGCTTGACCGTGCGAGCTTTCATATCATCACTTATGTGATAGCCCACGATTTTTCTTGAGTAAGCGTCCGTCACTAAACTGAGATACGTACTACCACGCCGCGTTGCTAGATAAGTAATATCGGCAACCCATAATTGCTCTGGTCCTTCCGGTATTAAGCCTTCTTTGATTCGATTTGGATGGCAGTAAAAGCGATGATTACTGTTTGTGGTTCGATGGTAAGCCCTTCGATTCTGTACTAATAATCGATTCATTCTTAGCAGAGAGAATAAGCGGTCTCGCCCGATTTCAATATCGTTCTGAGCAAGTAAATACTTGATCTTACGAGTCCCTATACGAGGGTGCATCATCCTTTGCTCCTTCACAAAACCGAGTACAGATTCATCTTTCTTTGTCTGATGAATTTCGGCAACACAGCGTTTGTAGAAAGCTTGTCTTGTAATACCTATGAAGTGACAAGCTTTAGTAACGGTCAACTTTCTGACCGTTTTTTCCTTAATAACTCGGCCTTGCGCTTCTTTGAGATTCGGACTCCGAAATCTCGATCCATGACTTTTACAACCGCTTCAAAGAACTCAGCTTTGAGCTGAGTTTCTTCTAATTGCTGCTCGAGTTCTTTGATTCGTTGCTCTGGGGTTTGAGTTGAGGAAGAGTTTGACATAGTCGCTCCTAACGCTCTCGATTGTTCTATTCCTTTAGACCAATCTAGTTGACCATGTTTGCGAAGCCAAACTAAAACGGTAGAGCGACCTTGGATCCCATAACGTTCTTGAGCTTGCTTATAAGTCATTTCGCCTTTTTCAACTTGGCTTACGACTGCCAATTTAAAGGCAAGAGAATAATCTCGTTGAGTACGTCTACTTGTTGTTTTCATGACACTCTCCAATTTCATGTTGGAAATGTGTCAACCATATTTAGGACGGTACAACGAAAATAAAAAGAGCGCCTTGATGGGCGCTCTTTTTATGGTTTATCGTGATTAGACTTTTAATCTAATTAGTCGCTAGTAACTGACCATATCGCTCAAGGTTCTTCAATCGAATCTCTGAATTCGCAATAAAAGTAGCTTTTGCTTTACCGGTTAACGACTTAGATTGCGGCAACTTCACGGTACGTGCATTCTTGTGAACGCCATTAACCAAGAATTCGTAGTGCAAGTGCGGACCAGTCACACGACCTGTACCACCCAAAGTACCAATGGTTTGGCCTTGTTTGACTCGTTGGCCTGTTTTCACCATACGTCGCTTCATGTGCAGGTACTTAGTAATGTAAGTGTTACTGTGGCGGATGAACACATAGTTACCATTGAATTGGTTGTACCCCGACTTCTGAACGATACCATCCCCGGCTGCCCAGATAGGAGTACCAACCGGAGCCGCATAGTCAGTGCCACGGTGAGCACGGACCTTACCGGTTACTGGGTGTTTTCTGCGAGGGTTAAAGTTCGATGTCACGCGACGGAAATCGATCGGAGAGCGTAGGAAGGCCTTCTTCATTGCTCGACCATTCTCATCAAAGTAGTTGCCGCTCTTGTCATCTAATACCGCGGTAAATGAATCACCTTGGTTTTTGAATACTGCCGCCATGATCTTGCCGCGACCAATCACTTCGCCTTCAACTACTTTTTCTTGGTATAAGATTTTGAAGCTGTCGTTCTTACGAATATCTAACGCAAAGTCGATATCCCAACCGAAGATACCCGCTAGTTCCATAATTTGGTTTGCGGTTAAACCTGCGCTAACGCCAGCGTTCCAGAAATTAGAGGTGATGTTGGCTTCGGCATAATTGTATTGGTAAGCCACTTCTTTCTTGTCGATACTAGAGGTAAACGAATCACCAGACTTAGTGATCTTGAAACTTTCAAACGCACTAAGTTGTCGTTTTAACTGAATAAGGTCGTTGTTTTCATCAAAACCGAATTGCAATACATCACCAGGTCTTAGGTTAGACAGCTGCTTCTTAATATCATTATTGGTATTGAGTAGTGTGATCAGCAGGCGGTATGAAAGGCCAATACGTTCGAATAAAACAGAGGTGCTTTCACCCGAGCGAACCGTATATTTCTCCCAATTGAGTACTGCCGTCGGTGGTGCGTCACCTGAGCTAATAAGCGCAGATGCATTGATAGTCAGTGGGTAATGTTTTCCCACAACTAAAGCACCCGAATCGTCACGCAAACTGTTGACGTCGGGGAGTAAGAAAATCGCGACGAAAATTATGGCACTAAAAAATGCGATAAAAGCCCGGTGCAAAATAGGAAGGCGTGCAAAAATAGACAACATGTTCCGGTTCGTTCTGTAAATATTATGAAAATCGACGACGGAATAGTGTAACTGGTTTCAAAATACATCGCTATTCAAGTAAGATGTCTAACTATTATATTTTTGCCAAATCTGTGGGAGTGAACAAGAATGGCGAGTATTGAAGCTGCACTAGCCGAGATCAAACGTGGCGTAGAAGAACTGATTCCAGAAGACGAACTGATTGCGAAACTAAAAGAAGGTCGTCCTTTACGCATTAAACTGGGTGCCGATCCAACGGCTCCAGATATCCACCTAGGCCATACGGTTATCTTTAACAAGCTTCGTGCTTTCCAAGAGCTTGGTCATGAAGTGACATTCCTTATCGGTGATTTCACTGCAATGGTTGGTGACCCATCAGGTAAAAACTCAACACGTCCACCGCTAAGCCGTGAAGACGTACTGAAGAATGCTGAAACGTACAAAGAGCAAGTCTTCAAGATTCTAGATCCTGCGAAAACACAAATTCGTTTCAACTCTGAGTGGTTATCTGAGCTTGGTGCAGAAGGCATGATTCGTCTTGCTTCTAACCAAACTGTTGCTCGTATGCTTGAGCGTGATGACTTTAAAAAGCGTTATGCTGGTGGTCAACCGATCGCAATCCACGAATTTATGTACCCACTTCTTCAAGGTCACGACTCTGTTGCACTAGAGAGCGATGTTGAGCTTGGCGGTACTGACCAGAAGTTCAACCTTCTAATGGGTCGTGAACTGCAAAAAGCAGCTGGTCAAAAACCACAAGCGGTACTAATGATGCCACTGCTTGTTGGTCTAGACGGCGTTAAGAAGATGTCTAAGTCTGCGCATAACTACATCGGTATTAGCGAAGCACCAAGCGAGATGTTTGGTAAGATCATGTCTATCTCTGACGATCTAATGTGGAGCTACTACGAGCTACTGTCTTTCCGTCCTCTTGAAGAAGTTGCGGAACTGAAAGCTGGCGTTGATGCAGGTAAGAACCCGCGTGACGTTAAAGTTCTACTGGCTAAAGAGATCATTGCTCGTTTCCACAGTGAAGCCGATGCTGAAGCCGCTGAGCAAGAGTTCGTTAACCGTTTTGCTAAGAACCAAGTGCCAGATGAAATGCCTGAATTCGAATTCGAAGCTGGCCTACCTATTGCGAACGTTCTAAAAGAAGCAGGTCTTGTAAACTCTACTTCTGATGCGATGCGTATGATCAAGCAAGGCGCGGCTAAGCTTGAAGGCGAGAAGATTGAAGACAGCAAATTCGTACCTGAAGCAGGTACTGCAGTTTACCAAGTTGGTAAACGTAAGTTTGCTCGTATTACCATTAAGTAATAACGTACATCAATAATTTAACAAAAGGCATCCACGGATGCCTTTTTTATTGACACAAAGTTGACGAAGTTTTTGAACGTGCATTGCTACACTATGCGCGCTGTCATATTGACAGTAATTCTGGAGATTTTTATGAACAATACCGACCATCCTCCTAGTTTGAATGGAGAAGAATAATCTGTCTCGGTATTGATCTATTGTCCTGCCGTTCAGGTAGGGTATCTTTGTTTTTCCCCCTCATTCTTTTCCACACTCTAGATTCTAACAAGTAGACACATTAGCGCTTTAAGCTCTTGGTGCGCTTAGCTATACGCTCTTGATATACGAGTTATATGCTCTTGGTGTACTAGCTATAGGCTATTTGTTTTGATGGTCGTTACCTTTGCCAATCGGGAGATTCGCCATGACGGTAATGAACAACACTTTTTTATCTATTGAAGCTCTGTACTCAGAGCAAGACATCCAAGCTGTATCTAATGCTTTTCAACAGTACGGACGTGAACAACAAATTAACCTTTTGAACCGTATGCCACTTGAAGATGCGGTGTTAGTACTGGGGCAATGCTCTCTTAGTACGATTCAGACTTTACTTAGTGAGCTAGAAGAGCAGGGTTTTGAGAAGCGCTCTCGACATCTAGCTCACCAACTAGGGCTGATCTATTCAGAGGTTGAACCTCAGCAGGGCTATCTTTCTACTGGAGTAATGAGCCACGTTAGACAGCGCATCGGTTGGATTATTGCATTAGCACTGCTAGGTATTGTCTCTGGGCTTATTATTGCTCAGTATGAAGATATCCTTAGCCAACTGGTGCTTCTGGCGATTTATATGCCAGTAATCGCTGCTGCGGGTGGTAACACAGGAACGCAAGCTGCGACTTTGGTGATTAGAGCCTTGGCCACTGGCGAGTTGAAGAAGCGCCAATGGGCCAACGTTCTATGGAAAGAGTTTAGAGTTGCTATTTGCTTAGCACTTGCGATTGCCGTAGTGATGATTGGTCGTATTTTGCTGTTTAGCGAAAACCAATCGACAGGCGGTTATGACATCAACATGATTGCCCTTGCGATTGCCGTAGCACTGTTTATTCAGGTGACAATATCCACGGTGCTCGGCGGTGGGTTGCCGATCGTTGCTAGGTTATTCAAGCTTGATCCTGCGGTGTTAGTGAGTCCAGTACTTGCTTCTATAGTCGACATCTCAGGGATGTGGATCTATTTCACTGTAGTGAATTCATTCCTCGGTATCGCTTAGCTTCTATAAAAATAACTAAAAACACCTTAGAAACAAAAATGGCGCTGAAGATTTAAGATCTTCAGCGCCATTTTTCATTTTTTAATTGACCGCTAACAAGAAGCTAGCCGCTACTGAGGTTTGTTCTGCGTTTGACTAAACTCGACCACACCTTTGTAGAAAGCACGCTCAAACTGCGTGATTGGTGCCTCTACTGGTTTGTCTGGATCTAGCTCTTCAGGGAAGTAATCACGAACAAATTGCACGAACAGAGAGCTTGGCTTCCCTGACTCGTCTAAACCATATCCCGCCATATTGTACGTTCCGTACAAAGAACCACTCTTGGCTATGATGTTGCCTTGAATTGGCGCCTTCCTCATACTTTGGCGGTATTTAAGCGTCCCATTCATACCCGATTTCGGCATGGCTTCAATTAGGTTGAGCTGTGAGTCATTTTCCCAGATGTAGTGAAGCACTTTAGCCATGGTCTGTGATCTCATTCGGTTGTTTCTAGATAACCCTGAACCATCAACGAGCTGAGCTTTGTTGAGGTCGATATTCGCCTTGCTCAACAGTATCTGTTTTATTGCTTCAGTGCCGTTATTGAAGCTGCCCGGTTGCACATAAAACGTTGCACCCAAGGTTTTAGTTAGGTTGTCTGCGATCAGGTTGTCTGATTTCTTGAGCATGGTATCGAGCAGTTCAGGAAGTTTTGCTGAGTAATGGCTAGCCACTAATGTCGTTTTGTCTGCTTTAGCTTTTTTACCAACAATTACATCCCCTTTAATTTGGATTTTCAGCTCTTTAAGAAGCGATGTCACAACTTGGTAGGTATAAAGCTCTGGATTTTGAATCGCAAACTTGAGCGGTAGCGGTTTCTTACGCTCAACTAAGCAACCAGAGAGCTTGTACGTGTTGTCTGGGGTGGTGATTAGCTCTAAGTCGCATTGTGTGGCCTTCTGCCCAGAGCGAGTTACCGTGGCTGCAGAGGTTGTCACGTCTATCGGATAATGGGCAGGAATATAGACCCGAGTACTGCCGTTATCTTTTGTATAAATAGAGGCTTGTGCGCAGTTGTTGTCTAAAGTCATTGTACTTGAAGGCGCGCTGTAACAAACGCCTAAAATATCCCAAGGCCAACCAACGGCTCGTTGATAGCCAGTAAAAGTTGAGTTATCGAGATACAAGTTACCTTCGATGGTTTTAGGTTGCGACTTAGCGTATTGAGCTAAAAGGCTTTTTAGGTGTTCTCGTTGTAGTGTTGGATCTCCGCTAAATGAGATCACAGCATCCTTATTCGAACGGGCAATGCTGGTCGTGTAATGAAAGTTGTCCCCCAACTCCAATTTAGCCGCTAAAGCCGTAACCAGTTTTAACGTGCTGGCTGGTGGATAAAAGCCATCACTGTTGGTATTCATTTCATTTGAACTGCCACTCAGAGACTCTAAGATTAAACTTGTGCTACTGCCATCGGGCAGTTTATCTAAAGGGGCGTATGCGAAAGCGTTAATCGAGAAAACGCTAATGGAAAAACTACATAGAAGTAGGGCAGGTAGAAGGCGCATAGAAGATTTTCTTGGATGGCTGATTTTTTCAGTATACAGATATAAAAAACGCCCGCTAGATAGCGGGCGTTTTGATTCTCAATTAACTAATTAATCAATTAGATAATCAGAATTAGAAGTCGTAACGCATACCTAGAGCAACTTCGTCTTCAGCACCTTTAGTACCTACAGTTGAGGTACCTAGCTTGTCGCCAGCGCTTAGTAGGTTGAAGTTGTACGATACATAACCACGGAAGTTAGGCTTGAAGTAGTAAGTTGCGTCTACAGCAATGTTGTCTGCAGAAGTGTCATTACCAGTTTCAGCGTTGTTATACGTAGTGGTGAACACAGTTTGACCCATAGTGTAAGCCGCTGCTAGTTCGTAACCAGTGTAGTCTTGAACGCCAGAGAACTTGCTACCGATGCTTGAAGTATTTACAGAATTGTATTGGTTGTCGAAGTCTTTCTCGCCATCAGTGAACACACCAGCGAAGTATAGGTCGCCCATAGTATAAGAACCAGAAAGCATGTATTCGTTGTTCTTATCTTGGTCTGCGAAACCTGCACCTACTTTAACGCCAGTTGCACCGATTGCGTAGATACCAGATAGAGAGTAGCCATCTTGAGCGTTGTCAGTGTAGCCTTCGTTGTTTGCAGTACTATCATCACGGTCAGCGAAGCGGTAGCTTGCTTTTACGCTTAGGTCTTGGAATTGACCTTTGTAAGAGATCATGTTGTCCGCACGGTCTGCTGCATTGATTTTGTCTGCAGCAGAGTTACCGTGGTAAGCCATGATATCTGTAAAGTCAGTGATTACGCCTAGAGCACCGTCATTTTTACCGTAAGTTACTTCACCGAATGTACCGCCTAGACCAGCGTATGCATAACGGTTAGTTAGGCTGTCGCTGTCGCTGTCTGTAGGACCGCCATTATCAGAAGTTGTGAACTCACCTTCGTAGAAACCAACACCGTATAGGCCGTCTTGGATCTCAACTTTACCTAGGAAGTTAAGACGGATACGAGAGTTATCTTGTGCTTTACCATCTTTCATTGATAGACGAGCTTCAGCACGGCCGCCCATGTCTAGAGAAGTACCGTCCTGGTTGTATAGTTCTGATGCGTTTGCACCAGTAGCAAGAGCTGCAGCAGATACAGCAAGCGCGATCATAGTCTTGTTCATGTTATTAATTCCTAATTACTGTCCATAAAGGTATTTATTAAGGATTTGAATCCTTTTGGTGTCTTGCCTGTATTAATCAGGCTTCATAACCATGATTAGGTCAGAACGCTAAAAAATGCCAGTGCAATCCATGGGTTACTTTTTACCTCTAAAGTTCCTTAGTTAGTTAGTAAAATGATATAAATAGAAAAACTGAACACTGTTTTATTATGTTTGCTTCTTGATAAGTCTTTGTTATTGATTGGTTTTTATAAAAGTGTGATCTGTGTTTATTTTGTTTGTTTTTGTTTTTTTTAGGTATTTATTCTTTGACTTATTGATTGAGAGGTTATTATTCATTTTTGTGATGTCTGTATTTTAGACCTAGATACAGCTTTTATAACGCAAAGTGGAATAAAGATGATTTAGCCATAAAGTTTGTTTACACTAAGCCAAATCGTTTTGTTTCTATCACTCAATAAGTACGTTGGGTGGATTTATGTTGGCCAAAGAAAGCTTTGGCATAGAGGTAAAAAATGGAAAAGGTTCCAATGACAGTACGTGGCGCTCAGCAGCTACGTGACGAATTAGATCGCCTACTTAAGCTACGTCCTATTATTTCAGCAGCTATTGGTGAAGCACGTGAACTCGGTGATTTGAAAGAGAATGCAGAGTACCACGCCGCTCGTGAAGAGCAGGGTATCTGTGAAGCTCAAATTCGAGATATAGAATATAAGCTATCGCTAGCTCAGATCATTGACGTAACTCAGATGGATAATACGGGTAAGATTATCTTTGGTACGACAGTAACTTTGATCGATGTCGATACGGATGAAGAATTCCGCTACCAGATCGTTTCTGAAGATGAAGCTGACATCAAAACTGGTCGCATTTCTGTGAAATCACCAATTGCACGTGGTCTTATCGGTAAGATGGAAGGCGACGAGGTTATTATCTCTACGCCTGGTGGCGATAAAGATTTCGAAATCGACAAAGTAGAATATATCTAATTGAATTTTCTTTGTTTCTGATAAGTAAAAAGGTCGCTTAATGCGACCTTTTTCGTTTCTCACGCTACACTAAAAGATAAGCGCTGTGGCTTTCTCTTAGTGAAGTTAGCTTATATTAAGCTCGCTTATTTACGTGGAATCTCGATTTTACGTGCTTCTGACTGACGGAATAGTACTAGAACTTTACCGATAGTCTGTACTTTTTCAGCTTTAGTTTCACGTACAATTGCATCGATAATCAGTTGCTTAGTCTCACGGTCTTCTGATGCAACTTTAATCTTGATCAGTTCGTGGTGGTCTAGAGCTAATTCGATTTCCGCTAGAACAGCTTCAGTAAGTCCATTTGCGCCCATTAGCACAACAGGTTTTAAACTGTGAGCTAGGCCCTTTAGATGCTGCTTTTGTTTGGTACTTAGGTTCATTACGCGGCCAATTTTCTTTACTATTAGGGTTGAAAAAACCTATTTTAACGCCATCTAAAGCTGAAGACTATAATTTATTCAGCAATTAGTACTTTCCTCCAATTTAGGTATCCAATGAGCAAACAGAAACACTCGGCCAGTTCAGGCCGTTGGTTGAAGGAACACTTCGACGACAAGTACGCAAATGAAGCAAGAAAGAAGGGCTATCGTTCACGTGCTTATTTCAAAATGGAAGAGATTCAAACGAAAGATAAATTGCTGTCTCCTGGGATGACCATTGTGGATTTGGGTGCAGCGCCTGGCGGTTGGTCTCAATATGCTGCTAAGATTGTTGGAGACAACGGACAAATCATTGCGTGTGATTTGTTACCAATGGACCCGATTGCTGGTGTTAGCTTTTTACAAGGCGATTTCCGCGAAGAAGCTGTGCTAGATGCCTTGTTGGAGCGTATACAACCAAACATGGTTGATGTCGTGATGTCAGATATGGCACCTAATATAGCAGGCAACAATTCTGTGGATCAGCCAAGAGCTATGTATTTAGTTGAATTAGCTTTGGATATGTGTCGACAAGTTCTAGCTACCAATGGTAGTTTTGTTGTAAAAGTATTCCAAGGCGAAGGGTTTGACCAATACGTTAAGGACGTCCGCGAGATGTTTAAAACAGTAAAAGTCAGAAAACCCGACTCTTCTCGAGCTCGATCTCGTGAAGTGTTTATCGTAGCCACTGGTTACAAAGGTTAACGATTCTCTTCCAATAGTGAGAGTTAACAACATGGCTACAGGTTACAAACTGTAGTACCCTACCTTTAATTACAATTAGTTATCGAGAGGCTTACACCTTGAGTGACATGGCAAAAAATTTAATTCTGTGGCTTGTTATCGCGGTAGTGTTGATGTCGGTATTCCAGAGCTTTGGCCCTGGGGAAAGTAACGGCAGAGCAGTAGATTACACCACGTTTGTACAGGAAGTTGGCCAAGGCCAGATTCAAGACGCACAGTTCAATAACAGCGAAATTACTTTCACACGTCGTGGCGGTGGTTCTAAGTATGTAACTTACATGCCTGTTTATGATCAAAAGCTACTTGATGACTTAATTAATCAAAACGTAAAAGTTCAGGGTACACCACCTGAAGAGCAGAGCCTGCTTGGCACTATCTTCATCTCATGGTTCCCAATGATCTTACTGATTGGTGTATGGATTTTCTTCATGCGTCAAATGCAAGGCGGCGGCGGCGGTAAAGGCGCGATGTCTTTCGGTAAGAGTAAAGCTCGAATGATGAGCGAAGAACAAATCAAAACGATGTTTGCTGATGTTGCGGGTTGTGACGAAGCAAAAGAAGACGTGAAAGAACTTGTGGATTACCTTCGTGACCCAAGTCGCTTCCAAAAGCTAGGTGGTAAGATCCCGACAGGTATCCTGTTGGTTGGTCCTCCTGGTACTGGTAAAACATTGCTTGCAAAAGCAATTGCTGGTGAAGCGAAAGTACCGTTCTTTACTATCTCTGGTTCTGACTTTGTTGAAATGTTTGTTGGTGTTGGTGCATCTCGTGTGCGTGACATGTTCGAACAAGCGAAGAAAGCAGCACCATGTATTATCTTTATCGATGAAATCGATGCTGTAGGTCGTCAACGTGGCGCTGGTGTTGGTGGTGGTCACGATGAACGTGAGCAAACACTTAACCAAATGCTGGTTGAGATGGATGGTTTCGAAGGTAACGAAGGTATTATCGTTATCGCTGCGACTAACCGCCCTGACGTACTAGACCCTGCATTACTTCGTCCTGGTCGTTTTGACCGTCAAGTTGTGGTTGGCCTACCTGATGTACGTGGTCGTGAACAGATCCTTAAAGTACATATGCGTAAAGTTCCACTAGCAGGCGATGTTGAACCTTCTCTGATTGCTCGCGGTACACCAGGCTTCTCTGGTGCAGATCTTGCAAACCTTGTGAACGAAGCGGCGTTATTTGCTGCTCGTGGTAACAAGCGCAATGTCTCTATGGTTGAGTTTGAACTTGCGAAAGACAAAATTATGATGGGTGCCGAGCGCCGTTCAATGGTGATGTCTGAAGAAGTGAAAGAGTCAACGGCTTACCATGAAGCGGGTCACGCAATTGTTGGTCGTTTGGTGCCTGAACACGATCCAGTGTACAAGGTCTCAATCATTCCACGTGGTCGTGCGCTTGGTGTAACTATGTATCTACCTGAGCAGGATCGCGTAAGCATGTCTCGCCAACATCTAGAATCGATGATCTCTAGTTTGTACGGTGGTCGTCTTGCTGAAGAACTTATCTACGGTAAAGACAAAGTGTCGACTGGTGCGTCTAACGATATCGAACGTGCAACTGATATTGCTCGCAAGATGGTAACGCAGTGGGGCTTCTCTGAAAAACTGGGTCCTCTTCTATATGCTGAAGAAGAAGGCGAAGTTTTCCTAGGTCGCGGCATGAGTCAAGCGAAACATGTTTCTGACGATACCACTAAGCTGATCGATGAAGAAATTCGCATTCTAATCGACCGCAACTATGCTCGTGCAAAGCAAATTCTTGAAGAGAACATGGATATCATGCACTCGATGAAAGATGCGCTAATGAAGTTTGAAACGATCGATGCAGGTCAGATTGATGATTTGATGGAACGTAAAGACGACATTCGTGAGCCAGCTGGCTGGGGTGACCAGGCGAAAGCAGAACCTGCAAAGGAAGAAGCTAAACCTGAAGCTAAATCAGAAGAAGCTGTCGCTGAACCAAAAGCTGAAGACTCTAAAGTTGAAGAAGTTAAATCTGAAACAGATGATGCTCAAAACAAAGATTCTTAATCGCTAAGTTATAAATTAAAACCCTGAGCACGCTCAGGGTTTTTCTGTTTATAGCCCAAGATGTTTTTACCTTTTAAGACCTGCCTTTCATGATATTAAAAGCACACAACAAAACACTCGTTTTAGACCGCCCACATGTGATGGGTATTCTCAATGTCACCCCTGACTCTTTCTCTGATGGCGGAAAATTTAACTCATTAGATAATGCCTTACTGCAAGCTGAGCGAATGATTCAAGCTGGTGTTAGCATTATTGATATAGGTGGTGAATCAACTCGCCCGGGAGCACCTGATGTATCTTTAAAAGAAGAACTCGCTCGCGTTATCCCTGCCATTAAAGCGATTCGTGCCAAGTTTGATGTGTGGATCTCTATTGATACCAGTAAAGCTGAAGTGATGCGCCAAGCCGTTGAAGCGGGCGCTGATTTGATCAATGATGTGCGCGCATTACAAGAACCTGGAGCTCTAGAAGCCGCTGCCGGTGCTAATGTACCAGTTTGTCTGATGCACATGAAAGGTCAGCCAAGAACTATGCAAACTAATCCAAGTTATGATGATGTTCTTAAGGATGTAGAAGCATTCTTACAAGAAAGAGTGGATGCTTGTAAGGCTGTCGGCATACCAAAAGATCAACTGATTCTTGACCCAGGTTTTGGCTTTGGTAAAACCATCGAACACAATTACCACCTACTAGCGCATCTTGAAAAATTTCATTTGCTAGGCTTACCTGTTTTAGCGGGGATGTCGAGAAAGTCGATGATCTTTAAGCTATTAGACAAGGCCCCAGCAGATTGCATGGTCGCTAGCGTTACCTGTGCGACTATCGCTGCAATGAAAGGTGCACAAATTATTCGCGTTCACGATGTTGAAGATACATTGGAAGCGATGAAGATAATCGAAGTGATGAATAACAATCACTAATCATAATTAAGGAAAATCAATATGTCTGATAAGAGACGTTATTTCGGCACAGATGGTGTACGTGGCAAAGTTGGTCAGTACCCGATTACACCTGATTTTGTTCTGAAGCTTGGCTGGGCTGCGGGGCGTGTTCTTGCGAAACAAGGCACAAAGAAAGTCATCATTGGTAAAGATACTCGTATCTCTGGCTACATGCTTGAGTCTGCGCTAGAAGCTGGCCTTGCTGCTGCTGGTCTTCAGGCTACGTTTACTGGTCCAATGCCAACACCTGCTGTTGCTTACCTAACTCAAACCTTCCGCGCTGAAGCGGGTATCGTTATTTCTGCATCGCACAACCCATATTACGATAACGGTATTAAGTTCTTCTCTTCTGAGGGAACAAAACTACCAGACGATATCGAGTTGGCGATTGAAGCTGAACTGGATAAAGACATCGAATGTGTTGACTCATTTGAGCTTGGTAAGGCGGTACGTTTGAACGATGCTGCAGGCCGTTATATTGAATTCTGTAAGAGCACATTCCCAAATCAGATGACGCTTGCAGGAATGAAGATTGTTGTCGATTGTGCACATGGTGCGACTTACCATATTGCGCCGGCAGTATTTAAAGAGCTAGGTGCTGAAGTTATTGCGATTGGTGTTGAGCCAAACGGTACTAACATCAACCACGAAGTAGGTGCGACGGATGTACGTGCCCTGCAAGCAAAAGTGGTTGAAGAAAAAGCAGCCTTAGGCCTAGGCTTTGATGGTGATGGTGACCGTATCATTATGGTTGACGAGCTAGGAAACAAAGTTGATGGTGACCAAATCGCTTACATCATTGCTCGTGATGCACTGCGTCGCGGTGAACTGAAAGGCGGCGTTGTTGGTACACTAATGACCAATCTTGGTATGGAAAACGGCCTTAAGCAACTAGGTATTCCGTTTGTACGTGCTGCTGTTGGTGACCGTTACGTAATGGAGCAGCTTCTTGCTAAAGGCTGGAAGATCGGTGCTGAAAACTCGGGTCATGTTATCTTACTAGATAAAGTGACGACGGGTGATGCTATCGTTGCTGCTCTTCAAGTATTGGCTTCAGTTGTTGATAGCGAAATGACACTGAATGAGCTGTCTCAAGGTATGACGTTGTACCCTCAAGTTCTAGAAAACGTTCGTTTTAGCGGAGATTCAAACCCACTAGAAGCCGAAGCGGTAAAAGCAGCTGTTGTTGAAGTAGAGGCTGAGCTTGGCGAGAAAGGTCGTGTGCTATTACGTAAGTCTGGTACAGAGCCACTACTGCGCGTCATGGTTGAGGGTGAAGATGCTGAGCTTGTTCAAGCATCCGCGCTTAAGATTGCAGATGCAGTGAAAGCAAACTGCTAATTTAAGCTTTTATGTAACAGGTGAAACGAATAGTACCTGTGATTAGAAGTGATTGACTTATTCAACGGTCAAGAGATATAACGGTCAAAAGAGACGTAAATGAGTTTTGTGTCGCTTTTGACCTTTTTTTGACCATTCACTTGGTAAAGGCTTATTTTTTAGCAAATTCTCCTTGTCAGCCATCGTCGCATTCGCTAGTATTGCTCGGCCTTCAGTTAGGAGGTCGCTAGCCTTGTTCTTAAAAATAGTTTTTTGAACGGCGCTGGCTCAACAATTAGGAACATAGGTGGAAAAATGTTTACAGTTCTACTTGTGATTTACCTGTTGGCAGCGCTTGGTGTAATTGGCCTAGTGTTGATTCAACAAGGTAAAGGCGCAGATATGGGAGCCTCTTTCGGTGCTGGCGCTTCAAACACTGTGTTTGGTGCTGGTGGCTCAGGAAATTTCCTTACCCGAATGACTGCAATTTTTGCAACTACATTTTTTATCCTTAGCTTAGTACTTGGCAATATGTCTACACATAAAACTGAGTCACAATGGATTGACCCGACTCAAGGTCAGGTGATTCAACAAGCTGATGATGCAGTGAGTGAAGTTCCGGCGCAAGGCGACGAAATTCCACAATAATCTGTAAAGATTTGATGCCGAGATGGTGAAATTGGTAGACACGCTAGCATGAGGTGCTAGTGCCTTAGGGTGTGAGGGTTCGAGTCCCTCTCTCGGCACCATGTTTACAAACTTGTAAAACATCTTGTTGGGCGTATAATGCTCGCAAGTCGGACGCGGGATGGAGCAGTTTGGTAGCTCGTCGGGCTCATAACCCGAAGGTCGTCGGTTCAAATCCGGCTCCCGCAACCAATTTCAATGCTATTATATAGCTTGTATTGGTAGCAAGTTTGCACAGTGTGAACCTCACTGTGAGTTAAGTGTGATATCGAATGTGATGGCACTTAACATATAAGGGTCCAGCAACAAAAACCCCGGCTTATACGGGGTTTTTTGTTATCTAAGCATTTATAAATGCGTTTAGATAATGTTTGCTTGGAATTTAAATTGGGCTTTGAGCCCTTTTTTTGTTTCTGGAGTGGTTAAATGACTGGTTTAGAAAGACAACTTACTGAAATGCTTGACGCTCCAGTAGCAGCATCAGGTTATGAGTTAGTTGGATTAGAATTTATTCGTGCTGGTGAGCACTCAACGCTACGTATTTACATCGATTCACCAAATGGTATCAATGTGGATGATTGCGCTGAAGTTAGTCACCAAGTAAGTGCCGTAATGGACGTTGAAGATCCAATTTCAGTGGCTTATAACCTTGAAGTGTCTTCACCAGGTTTAGAGAGACCACTGTTCAAAGCAGAGCATTACCAACAATTTATTGGTCACGAGGTAAGCATCGTTTTGAAAATGGCTGTCGGCAACCGTCGTAAATGGAAAGGTGATATCCAATCTATCGAAGGCGAGACAGTGAAAGTATTGGTTGAAGGACAAGAAGAAGAATTCGTCCTGAGCAATATTGCGAAAGCTAACCTGATCCCTAAATTTTAGTTCTCCTAGAGAGAAGAGCTTAAGAGGCTAGATTAATGAACAAAGAAATTTTGGCGGTAGTAGAAGCTGTTTCTAATGAGAAAGCAGTTCCTCGTGAGCGTATTTTTGAAGCGCTTGAAATCGCGCTTGCAACGGCAACAAAAAAGAAAAGCGAACTAGAAATTGAAGTTCGTGTCGAAATCGACCGTAAAACGGGTGATTTCGAAACTTTCCGTCGTTGGGAAGCTGTTGAGGAAGTTGAATTCCCAACAAAAGAAATCTCTATTGAAGCTGCAAAGTACGATGACCCAGAGATCGAACTTGGCGGTTTCATTGAAGATGATATCGAATCCGTAACGTTTGACCGTATTACGACTCAAACGGCTAAGCAAGTTATCGTACAGAAAGTACGTGAAGCTGAACGTGCTCAAATCGTTGAACAGTTCATCGACAACGAAGGCGAGCTAGTAACTGGCGCAGTTAAGAAAGTTAACCGTGACACTATTATTCTTGACCTAGGTAACAACGCTGAAGCGGTAATCCTTCGTGATGACCAACTTCCTCGTGAAAACTTCCGTCCAGGTGACCGTGTTCGTGGTCTTCTTTACGCAGTTAAACCAGAAGCTCGTGGTTTCCAGCTTTTCGTTACTCGTTCGAAGCCAGAAATGCTAGCTGAACTATTCCGTGTGGAAGTGCCTGAGATTGGTGAAGAGCTAATTGAGCTTAAAGGTGCTGCACGTGACGCTGGTTCTCGTGCTAAAATCGCAGTGAAAACAAACGACAAACGTATTGACCCAGTTGGTGCGTGTGTTGGTATGCGTGGTGCACGTGTACAAGCTGTTTCTAACGACCTTGGCGGTGAGCGTATCGATATCGTTCTTTGGGATGATAACCCGGCGCAATTCGTAATCAACGCAATGGCTCCTGCTGATGTTGCTTCTATCATCGTTGATGAAGACGCGCATTCTATGGATATCGCTGTTGAAGCGGATAACCTAGCACAAGCGATTGGTCGTAGCGGTCAAAACGTACGTCTAGCTTCTCAACTAACTGGTTGGGAACTGAACGTAATGACTGTTGCTGATCTAGAGAAGAAGCACCAAGAAGAAGCAGTTGCTTCTATTGAAAACTTCATGAAGCACCTAGACATCGAAGAAGACTTTGCTCAAATGCTTGTTGAAGAAGGCTTCTCTACGCTTGAAGAAGTAGCATACGTTCCTGTGAACGAGCTTCTTGAAGTAGACGGTCTAGACGAAGGTATCGTTGAAGAACTACGTAACCGCGCGAAAGACGCACTGACTACTCTAGCGCTAGCGAAAGAAGAAACTTTCGATGGTGTTGAGCCTGCTGAAGACTTACTTGCACTTGAAGGTCTTGAGCGTGAAATGGCTTACAAGCTAGCAGCAAAAGGCGTTGCGACATTGGAAGACCTAGCTGATCAAGGCGTTGATGAACTAGAAGGCATCGAAGACCTGACTGCAGAGCGTGCAGGCGAGCTAATTATGGCTGCGCGTAACATCTGTTGGTTCGGCGACGAAGAATAATTCAGCAAGGAGAGAGAGCGGTATGACACAATTAACAGTTAAAGCACTGAGTGAAGAGATTGGTACGCCAGTTGACCGCTTAATTGAACAACTTGCTGATGCAGGCATGAAGAAATCAGGGTCGGATCAAGTGACTGATTCAGAGAAGCAAACATTGCTAACGCACCTTAAAAAGGAGCACGGCGATACTTCAGGTGAAACAGAACCGACTCGTTTAACTCTTCAACGCAAGACCCGCAGCACGCTAAGTGTTGCCGCTGGAGGCGGTAAGAGTAAGGATGTTCAAGTAGAGGTACGTAAAAAGCGTACTTACGTGAAGCGCAGCACTATTGAAGATGAAGCGAAACGTGAAGCTGAGGAAGCAGCTAATCGTGAAGCGGAAGAGAAAGCACAACGCGATGCTGAAGAGCAAGCGAAACGTGATGCTGCAGAGAAAGCACAGCGCGAAGCCGAAGAAAAAGTAACACGTGAAGCGGATGCAAAACGTGAAGCTGAAGAGAAGGCTCAACGCGCACAAGCTGAAAAGGCTAAAAAAGACATGAATTCAAAAAATGCAGACGCTAACGCACAAGCGAAAAAAGAAGCGGATGAACTTAAAGCTCGTCAAGAGCTAGAAGCAACTCGTAAAGCAGAAGCTGAAGCAGCTAAGCTTGTTGAAGAAGCTCGTAAGTTAGCAGAAGAGAACCAAGAACGTTGGTCTGAAGAAGAGAAGAAGAAGAAAGAGCAAGAGAAATCTGCGGATTACCATGTGACTACTTCTACTTACGCTCGTGAAGCTGAAGATGCGGCAGATAAGAAAGATGAGAAAGCACCTCGTCGTCGCAAGAAGAAAGCAGCTCCGGCTAACCAACCAGCAAACAACCGTGGTGGTCGTAACCAACGTGGTCGTGGCGGTAAAGGTAAGCTTGCTAAACCAACTTCAATGCAGCAAGGCTTCGATAAGTCAGCGACTGTTGCTAAATCTGACGTTGCTATCGGCGAAACTATCGTTGTTTCTGAACTGGCGAGCAAAATGTCAGTTAAAGCAACTGAAGTTATCAAAGTAATGATGAAGATGGGCGCTATGGCGACTATCAACCAAGTGATCGACCAAGAAACAGCACAACTTGTTGCTGAAGAAATGGGTCACAAGGTAATCCTACGTAAAGAAAACGAACTTGAAGAAGCAGTACTAGCTGACCGTGATAGCGATGCTATCGCTGAAGGTCGTGCTCCTGTTGTTACTATCATGGGTCACGTTGACCACGGTAAAACTTCAACACTTGATTACATTCGTAAAGCACACGTTGCTTCTGGCGAAGCTGGCGGTATCACGCAGCACATTGGTGCTTACCACGTAGATACTGACAACGGCATGATCACTTTCCTTGATACTCCTGGACACGCGGCGTTTACCGCTATGCGTGCTCGTGGTGCTCAAGCGACAGATATCGTTGTACTTGTAGTTGCAGCAGACGATGGCGTAATGCCACAAACAATCGAAGCAATCCAGCACGCGAAAGCGGCAGGCGTTCCTCTGATTGTTGCTGTGAACAAGATCGATAAAGAGGGTGCAAACCCAGACAACGTTAAAAATGAGCTAGCTCAATACGACGTTATCCCTGAAGAGTGGGGCGGTGAGAACATCTTCGTTCACATCTCTGCAAAACAGGGTACAAACATCGATGGTCTTCTAGAAGCAATTCTTCTTCAGTCTGAAGTTCTTGAACTGACTGCAGTTAAAGAAGGCATGGCATCTGGTGTTGTTGTTGAATCTCGTCTTGATAAAGGTCGCGGTCCAGTTGCAACAGTACTAGTACAGTCTGGTACTCTAAACAAAGGCGACATCGTTCTTTGTGGTCAAGAGTACGGCCGTGTTCGTGCAATGCGCGATGAGAACGGTAGAGACATCGAAACTGCAGGTCCATCTATTCCTGTAGAAATTCTAGGTCTTTCTGGCGTACCTGCATCAGGTGACGAAGCGACTGTTGTACGTGATGAGCGTAAAGCTCGTGAAGTTGCGAACTACCGTCAAGGTAAATTCCGTGATGTTAAACTAGCTCGCCAACAAAAAGCGAAACTAGAGAACATGTTCGCGAACATGACGGCTGGCGAAGTTGCTGAGCTTAACGTTGTACTTAAAGCTGACGTTCAAGGTTCTGTAGAAGCGATTGCTGACTCTCTACTGAAACTGTCAACTGACGAAGTTAAAGTGAACATCGTAGGTTCTGGTGTTGGTGGTATTACTGAAACTGATGCAACTCTTGCTGCAGCTTCTAACGCTATCATCCTTGGTTTCAACGTTCGTGCTGACGCAACTGCGCGTAACACGGTTCAGAACGAAAACCTAGACCTACGTTACTACTCAATCATTTACCAACTGATTGACGAAGTTAAACAGGCGATGGGCGGTATGCTTGCTCCTGAATTCCGTCAAGAGATCATTGGTCTTGCACAGGTTCGTGACGTATTTAAGTCGCCTAAACTTGGTGCAATCGCTGGTTGTATCGTTACTGAAGGTACGATTAAGCGTAGCAACCCAATCCGTGTACTTCGTGAAAACGTTGTTATCTACGAAGGTGAGCTAGAGTCACTTCGTCGCTTTAAAGATGACGTACAAGAAGTTAAGAACGGTTACGAGTGTGGTGTCGGCGTTAAGAACTACAACGACGTTCGCGTTGGTGACCAGATCGAAGTATTCGAAATCGTTGAGGTTAAACGTACTCTAGACTAATCAGTCTGTACGACTCGACATATTGACTAAGGTTACTAACATTACTAATAAAGGTAATAAGTAATCGGTTGTTGAATACACCATGGGGGGCTGGTAATTACCAAGCCCCCCATCTTTCTAAGTGAGAAAAGAAAATGTCAAAAGAATTTAGCCGCACACAACGTGTGTCTCAGCAGCTTCAAAAAGAGCTTGCTCTTATCCTACAACGTGAAGTTCGTGACTCACGTATTGGTATGGTAACTATCTCAGATGTAGAAGTGTCTCGTGACCTTGCTTACGCAAAAGTGTTCGTGACTTTCCTATGTGTTGGTGAGCAAACACCTGAATCATGTCTTAAAGCTCTTAAAGAGCATGAAGTGCCAGTTCGTATGGCTCTTGGTAAGCGTATTCGCCACCGTCTAACGCCTGAAGTTCGTTTTACTTACGACAACACATTAGTAGAAGGCATGCGTATGTCTAACCTAGTGAGTGAAGTGCTGAATGACGATAAGCGTAAGCAAGAAGAAGCTGGCCGCACTGACGAAACTCAGTCTAAGGGCGAAGAGTAATGGCTCGCCGTCGTAAAGGTCGCCCTATCAATGGGGTAATTCTATTAGATAAGCCGACGGGTATTTCGTCTAATGATGCACTGCAAAAAGTAAAGCGTATTTACTTTGCAGAGAAAGCAGGGCACACCGGTGCTCTGGATCCTCTTGCGACTGGCATGCTGCCAATTTGTCTTGGTGAAGCAACGAAGTTCTCTCAGTTTCTTCTAGATTCTGATAAGCGCTATGTTGTTATCGCTAAGCTTGGTGAGCGTACCAATACCTCTGATTCTGATGGTGAAGTGGTAGAGACACGTGATGTTAATGTGACTCAAGAACAACTTGAGCGTTGCATTGCGAGCTTCAAGGGTGAAACCGATCAGATACCATCAATGTTTTCAGCATTGAAGTATCAAGGTAAGCCTTTATACGAATACGCACGTGCTGGTATCGAGGTTCCTCGTGAGTCTCGTAAGATTACTGTGTATTCTATTGAACTGCTTCGTTTTGAAGGTGATGAGGTTGAAATGGAAGTGCATTGTTCGAAAGGCACTTACATCCGCACAATTACCGACGATCTTGGTGAAATGCTAGGTTGTGGTGCTCACGTGACAATGCTTCGTCGTACAGGTGTAGCGAAGTACCCATACGAGCGTATGGTGACTTTGGAGCAGTTAAATGAGATTCTAGAGCAAGCACAGGCGCAAGAAATTGCACCGAAAGAGTTGCTGGATCCACTGCTGATGCCAATGGACACTGCTGTTGAAGACTTACCAGAAGTAAACTTGAATGCGGAACTGACTGACCTTGTTCAGCATGGTATGCCAGTTCAGGTTTCTGGTGCGCCAACTGAAGGCACGGTTCGTATGACAAGTGGCGAAGAGAAGCTGTTTGTCGGCGTGGCTCAGATTGCTGAAGATGGCCGAGTTGCACCGAAGCGTTTAGTGGTTTTCAGAGATGAAGAGCCACAAGCGTAATGCCTATACCAATCGTAGTAAATAACTGGTCATCCTAGCTTGTTAAAACGCTCGATAACTTCGTTAGAAATTTTGATTGTAGAATAACTACTTATCGAAAATTTCTGCCTTGTTCTCAAGCCTTTTTCCTACGCTATTTACGATCACTTACTTACTGTGATTGGTATTAAATCGAGTTAGATCTTAGCGGTTCGTCTTGAAATTCGAGCAAATAAGATAGAAAGCGAACGCCGAATATAGGTGGTTCGCTTTTTTCGTT
Source organism: Vibrio gigantis (assembly GCF_024347515.1). NCBI lineage: Bacteria > Pseudomonadati > Pseudomonadota > Gammaproteobacteria > Vibrionales > Vibrionaceae > Vibrio > Vibrio gigantis. The sequence goes on along the minus strand of NZ_AP025492.1, from coordinate 2,902,727 downwards.
TTTAATGGGTTCGATTGTTATTGCACCAACTGACAAACTTCCCTATAATCCTCGGCTCGCGTAGCGGCTGAATCAGAGATTGGCTGCTACAAATATAAACTTACTCTTATCAGGAGAGAATTATGTCTCTGAATGCAGAAACTAAAGCAGCAATCGTTGCAGAATACGCACAATCTGAAGGCGACACAGGTTCACCAGAAGTACAAGTAGCACTACTTACTGCTTCTATCAACCACCTACAAGGTCACTTCAAAGCACACAAACACGATCACCACAGCCGTCGTGGTCTACTACGTATGGTTTCTAGCCGTCGTAAGCTTCTTGATTACCTGAAAGGCAAAAACCTTGCTCGTTACCAAGACCTAATCAAGCGTCTAGGCCTACGTCGCTAATAGCGATGTCTGCAAAGACAGTTTGAAGAAAAGGAGCATTTATGCTCCTTTTTTTGTGCTTGTAAGAAAATGCTAGGCCGGATGCTCAGAATATCATCTGGCTTTTTCTGATAGGAAATATATCTCCTAATAAAAATAGTTTATACTACGCCCGCCTATAGCGTTTTCAGCGTTTGGCAATCAACCTCTCAAGAGATTACAGTCACAGATGTCGGCCAATAGGTCGCGACTATTCAAAGGCGGATTTGGTCTTAATTCGGCGTATGAACTCATACAAAGAGTCACAATCCTAAGTCCCTTTTCACTAGTCGCGATTGGTAATATCTTGAGTCATTATTCACTTAATCTAAAGTCTGACTTTAGAGCTAAGGATATACAATGTTTGAAAAACCAGTTGTAAAATCGTTCCAGTACGGTAACCACACCGTTACTCTAGAAACTGGCGTAATTGCACGTCAAGCTACTGCTGCTGTAATGGCGACTATGGACGATACATCAGTATTCGTTTCTGTTGTTGCTAAGAAAGAAGCAGTTGCAGGTCAAGACTTCTTCCCTCTAACAGTTAACTACCAAGAGCGTACATACGCTGCGGGTAAAATCCCAGGTGGTTTCTTTAAGCGTGAAGGTCGTCCATCTGAAGGCGAAACACTAACAGCTCGTCTGATTGACCGTCCAATTCGTCCACTTTTCCCAAGTGCGTTTAAAAACGAAGTTCAAGTTATCGCTACGGTTGTTTCTATCAACCCTGACGTAAACCCAGACATGATCACTATGATCGCAACGTCTGCTGCACTTGCTATCTCTGGTGCTCCATTCAATGGCCCTATCGGTGCTGCACGTGTTGGTCACATCGACGGCGAACTCGTTCTTAACCCATCAAATACTGAGCTTGAAAACTCTAAACTAGACCTAGTTGTGTCTGGTACAGAAGGCGCAGTACTTATGGTTGAATCTGAAGCAGATAACCTATCTGAAGAAGAAATGCTTTCAGCTGTTGTTTACGGTCACGACCAACAACAAGTTGTAATCAAAGCGATCAACGAGTTTGCTGCTGAAGTTGCAACTCCATCTTGGAACTGGGAAGCACCTGCAGTTAACACTGAGCTTAAAGCTCAAGTTGCTGAACTGGCTGAAACTCGTCTATCTGACGCGTACCAGATTACTGAGAAAATGGCTCGTTACGAGCAAGTTGGCGCAATCAAGAACGACGTTGTTGAAGCTCTAATCGCACAAGACGAAAACCTAGATGAGCGCGAAATCCGCGGTATGCTTGGTTCTCTAGAGAAAAACGTAGTACGTAGCCGCATCATCGCTGGCAACCCACGTATCGATGGTCGTGAAAAAGACATGGTTCGTGCGCTAGACGTACGTACTGGTGTTCTTCCACGTACACACGGTTCTTCTCTATTCACTCGTGGTGAAACTCAAGCACTTGTTACTGCAACGCTTGGTACACAACGTGATGCACAAATCATCGACAGCCTAATGGGTGAGAAGAAAGACAACTTCCTTCTACACTACAACTTCCCTCCATACTGTGTAGGTGAAACTGGTTTTGTTGGTTCTCCTAAGCGTCGTGAAATTGGTCACGGTAAGCTTGCTAAACGTGGTATCCAAGCAGTAATGCCTTCTGTTGAGGAATTCCCATACACAGTTCGTGTTGTGTCGGAAATCACTGAATCTAACGGTTCTTCTTCAATGGCTTCTGTATGTGGTACATCTCTAGCACTTATGGACGCTGGTGTTCCAATCAAAGCTTCTGTTGCGGGTATCGCAATGGGTCTTGTTAAAGAAGGCGACGATTTCGTTGTTCTTTCTGACATCCTTGGCGACGAAGATCATCTAGGTGACATGGACTTTAAAGTAGCAGGTACTAACGCTGGTATCACTGCACTTCAAATGGACATCAAGATCGAAGGTATCACTAAAGAGATCATGCAAATTGCACTTAACCAAGCGCAAGGTGCACGTAAGCACATCCTTTCTGTAATGGATGAAGCTATCTCTGGTGCTCGTGAAGATATCTCTGAATTCGCTCCACGTATCCATACAATGAAAATCAGCTCTGATAAGATCAAAGATGTTATCGGTAAAGGCGGCGCTGTTATCCGTGCTCTTTGTGAAGAAACTGGTACTACAATCGAAATCGAAGACGATGGCACAATCAAGATTGCTGCTACTGAAGGCGCAGCTGCTAAAGAAGCTATCCGTCGTATCGAAGAGATCACAGCTGAAGTTGAAGTTGGCCGCATTTACCAAGGTAAAGTTGCTCGTCTAGCTGACTTCGGTGCGTTCGTTACTATCCTTCCAGGTAAAGATGGCCTAGTACACATCTCTCAAATCGCTGACAAGCGCGTTGAGAAAGTGTCTGACTACCTAACTGAAGGTCAAGAAGTACCAGTTAAGGTTCTTGAAATTGACCGTCAAGGCCGTGTACGTCTAAGCATGAAAGAAGCAGTTGAAACGCCAGCTGAAGGCGAAGCACCTGCTGCTGAGTAATTCTCAGTACGTCGATGGTGATATTGCTTTTTAGTGATTTCTAACCCATCGTCAACAAAGCATGTTATAAAGGGGAGCATATCGCTCCCCTTTTTTATTGCGGTCATAACAGGAGTAATTATTTGTGAAATGGTTTCAAACCGCGAGTATGTGTTTACTGCTTGTACTAACTGGTTGTGCGACAACATCAGATAACACCTCACGTTGGGTCTACCCACCAATGGCTGTGCCACTGCAACCAAGTGTTCAGCAAGAAGTTCAAATAGCACGGCTTAGTCAGTTATTACAGCGTCCAGATTTAAATGATGAAGTTCGAGCTAAGATGCTGTTCGAACGTGGTAACTACTACGATAGTGTTGGCCTGCGTGATCTAGCACGTCTCGACTTTAATCAATCTCTTTCACTGAACCCTGCTCAACCTGATATCTTCAATCTTTTGGGTGTTTACTTTACGCAGGTAGGGGAGTTTGATGCTGCTTATGAGTCTTTTGATTCTACGTTAGAGCTTGATCCTACGAACTCTTACGCAGAAAGAAACCGCTCTATCGCACTTTACTACGGCGAGCGTTACGACTTAGCCAATGAAGAGATGATGAAGCACTATGCCGATGATCCTAGCGATCCATTTCGCGCTTTGTGGCTGTACATCATTCAGCATGAGCTCACGCCAGAGCAAGCCAAGCTTGATTTGCAAAAACGTTATGAGAGCCGCGATGAGCAGTGGGGCTGGGTATTAGTCGCAATTATGCTGGATGACATTACGGAAGAGCAGGCATTCAAAGCGATTCTAACTGGGACTCGTGACAACACGTTACTGGCACAGCGCCTAACAGAGACATACTTCTACCTTGCTAAGCGTTATCACATGAATGGTGACTACGCGAATGCGATCTCTTTGTACAAGCTGTCAGTGTCTTTCAACGTATTTGAATACGTAGAGCATCGCTACTCGTTCTTAGAGTTGAGCCGTATTTTCAATACGCTAAAAGCAGAGCACCTCGCTCAAGCTAAGCTAGCTGAAGCAGAGCAAGAAGCTGATGCTCGCTAAATAGATTCTTTTTATTCTCAAAGCCGCTGCCAGTCAGCGGCTTTTTTGTGCCTACTTTTCATGATCTTTGTCCCGTTTTGATTGCTTTTTATTTAAACAATATTAAAATAGTTAGCCTTGCTAACTAAATGCTATTCTTTGATTGGGTGAGTATGCTAAACCAGAATTTAGAAAAGATTGAGCGCTTCGCCTCTAAGGTATGGCGCACTCAGGTGAATGAAGATCCCATCTGCCAATTGAGCTTCAATGAATATGACTATTTGAAGGTCATACAAGCTTCACCAGAGCCGATTCGATTGACTGATCTTGCTATTGAAATGCAGGTGACTAAGCCCTCTGCGACCACTATGGTGCAAAGGCTTGAGAGAAAAGGCTTGGTTGAGCGTAAGGCGTCACTTGAAGATGCAAGGTCCAAGTTAGTGGTATTGACCAACAAAGCGGAGTTGGGCTTAGAAGAAGAGAGCAAGATCTACCAAGTGATGGCTCAAATATTGGAAAGCCGTTTATCTGAGCAAGAATCTAAGCAGTTGAACCTATTATTAGATAAGGCTTTGAAGTAAATAATTTAGATATTTAGTTAGCCTTGTTAACTAACTTTTCGAGTCATATCTCGTTGATATGCGACTCACAAATGAAAGTAGAGTAAGAAATGAGTAACTCAATTAGTCGCCAATTTTGGCGCTACACAATCCCAACCGTGGCGGCGATGCTGGTTAATGGCCTGTACCAAGTAGTGGACGGCATTTTCATTGGCCGGTATGTTGGTGCTGATGGACTCGCGGGGATTAACGTCGCGTGGCCTGTGATTGGTTCGATTCTCGGTATTGGTATGCTAGTGGGCGTAGGTACGGGTGCGCTTGTCTCGATTCGACAGGGTGAAAAAGACACTCAGGGTGCTAAACAGATCCTAGCAACCGGTCTAACCTTGCTACTGGCGATAACGCCGATTGTTTCGGCGTTACTGTATCTGTTTGCCGACAACTTTTTGCTTTGGCAGGGTGCTGAAGGGCGTGTATACGAACTTGGCCTGCAATATTTACACATCCTGATTGGTGCTAGCGTCTTCACTTTGGGCTCTATCGCAATGCCGTTTTTACTGCGTAATGATGACAGCCCGAACTTAGCCACAATACTGATGATTGTCGGTGCGGTGATTAATATCGTTCTGGATTACCTGTTTATCGCTCAGTTTGGTTGGGAGTTAATGGGGGCGGCACTAGCAACAGCGATTGCCCAGTTTGTGGTTACGGGGTTGGGTCTGGCTTACTTCTTCTCACGTCGAGCAAACTTACGTTTACGTTGGAATGAGTTGAGATTGAAGCTCTCGGTTATCCCACAGATCTTTGCGATTGGTACATCAAGCTTCTTTATGTACGCCTATGGTTCGATGATGGTGGCGCTACACAATGCGTTGTTCTCTCAATATGGCGACCAGTTGATGATAGGTGCTTACGCTATCTTGGGCTACATCGTGACGGTTTATTACCTCACAGCAGAAGGTATCGCCAACGGTATGCAACCATTAGTGAGTTATAATCATGGTGCGCGTAACCAAGCGAATATTCGTAAGTTACTTAAGATTGCAATGCTGAGTTCAGTGTTGATTGGTGTGGCGTTTGTGTTACTTCTCAACGTGTTCCCACGTGAGTTTGTGTCAGTATTCAACTCAGACGAGCCTCAGTTAGTTGAGTACACCGTGTTGGGTATTCGACTACACATGTTTGCATTGGCGCTTGACGGTTTCTTAGTGGTTGCGGGTGCTTATTACCAAGCGGTAAACAAGGGCAGCAAGGCGATGTTTGTGACGATAGGTAACATGCTTATCCAACTGCCTTTCTTGTACATCATGCCGAAGTTGTACGGTGTGCCGGGGATCTGGATTGCGTACCCATTGTCTAATATTGCGTTAAGCGTGGTGGTGATGGTGATGCTCTACAAAGACGTAAAGAAGCTCGATGCTTCACCGATGGAAACAGCGACAGCATAGCTCGTGTTTCTTGAACTGAACTAAAAAGGTCTAGCGAGTGCTAGACCTTTTTTGTATCTGTTGCTGATAGGTTCAATTATCGAACTAGATGTTTTTCACGTCTAAACCTGCAAGCTGGTGCCAGTAGCCATTACATTGTCGGCTTTCAATCTTCATCGGTTTTTGACCTTGCTCGTTTGCTCTGAAGTTATTGATTTCAGAGAAGGTATCGATACCGAGTGGGCTTAAACGAACCACATCAACCAGGTCGTGCATGTTTGGCAAATCATTGACTAGGTTGTAGCAGTAGCCTGATTGTGTCTGGATCCCATTAAGGTTGAATACTGATTGGCCTTCTTGGCTTTCTACTTGTAGCCCTGTTGGGTACTTGATACAGCAGGTTTCGCAATCGTCTTTAGCTTTGTTTTCTGCGCGAGCTGTAAAGCAGCGAGCCGAGTAAGCAAGCGGTAGATAGCCGTGGCTAAATACTTCTACTTCGAATTTGTTGCGGATGTTCAGCTCTTCGCACTGTGTCATTACGTTGCTTAGCCATTCGCGAGAAAGCTCAACGGGCATGCACCAACGTGTCATACCTTGTTTCAAGAACAGGTTCAGCGTGCGTGCATTGTAGGTGTTCACCGCAGGGCCAACCACGAAAGGTACTTTGCTTTCGCTTGCCAGTTGAATAGCAGACACGTCATTGGCTTCAATCGCGAAGTCACCGTTATCAATGTACTTCTTCATGATGTTGACTTCGCTAGGTGCTTCTAGCAATGCCATGGTCGAGAGTACAACTTGCTTACCGGAAGCAGACAGCTCTTTAGCAATGTCCATCCAGTGTTTCGCTTTCATCTCTCGACGCTTTGAACATACAGCTTCACCTAGGTAGATGATGTCAGCAGAGCTTGATTTCGCTTGCTCATAGAAGCTTTCAACGTCTTGTTTTGGCCAAAAATAAAGTAGAGGGCCTAATGCGTATTTCATTGAGTTCTCCATTTGGCTCTATTGCCATTTACGGTGATAAGCGCCAAGCGTGGTTTGTGTACCTTCCGATACATTCGCAAGTGTCGCATTCCAAGCTTGTTCAACTTGGTATTGTTCTGGGTTCGCTAAATAGCGATCGATAGCAGCGCGCCAAGTACGAGTCACTTGTTCAACATAAGCAGGGCTACGTTGGCGACCTTCAATCTTCACTGAGGCAACATTCGCAGCGAAAAGCTCAGGCAACATGGATAGCGTGTTTAGACTGGTTGGCTCTTCAAGTGCGTGGTAGCGTTTACGGTCACCATCGACTTCTGCTTCAAAGCGCCCTTTACACAGCGTTGGGTAACCAGCGTTTTCACCTGCTTCATATTTATCGATAAGGATCTCGTTCAAGCGAGACTCTAGGCCAGTTTCTGTTTCTTGCCAGCGAACGTATTTCGCCGGAGAACAAGCACCAACGGTATTTGGTGATTCGCCTGTCATGTATGAAGAGAGGTAGCAACGGCCTTCTGCCATGATACACAAACTACCGAAAGCGAATACTTCAAGGTCAACGTCAGAAGTGATGTTACGAGAAAGCTGTTTGACCTGATGAATCGATAATACACGCGGTAATACCACACGCTTAACGTTGAAGTTTTTGTGGTAGAAGTCGATAGCAGCAGCATTGGTCGCTGATGCTTGTACTGATAAGTGCAGTTCAAGGTCTGGATACTTGTTTGCAGCATATTCAAGTACCGCAATGTCTGCGATGATCAGCGCATCGACACCTAACGCAGCCGCGTTGTCTACAGCATTAGTCCAGCGTTCGAAGCCATTTGGGTGAGCAAACGTATTTAAGGCAACATGAATTTTCTTGTTGCGGTCATGCACATACTGCACAGCACGATCGAGCTTTTTACCCGCAAAGTTTAGCCCTGCAAAGTGTCGGGCATTGGTATCGTCTTTGAATCCGATATAGACAGCATCCGCACCACAATCAATAGCGGTTTTCAAAGCAGGTAAGTTACCCGCTGGGCATAAGAGTTCCATTTGCTCACTACCAGTAGAATTAAGTTGAAGCGAGCATTTTATGAAGAATTGTGAATGACGGAATTGATGTAAGGCAGGTTTAGATGGATAAATCTGCTTTTACTCCGTTTGAGGTACTGACGAGTGACCGTTTTACATGTTGGCTTGGTGTTGAAGGGGAGGTGTTTGGATCGGTTAGCTAGTTCTTATGACGGCGATTTTGGGCAAACAGCTCTTCGACATCTTGTTTTGGCTGAGGGCGATAGAAGTGGAAGCCTTGAATCGAACTACAGTTGAGGTTAGAGAGCAGAGTGGCTTGCTCGCTGGTTTCGACACCTTCTGCAACTACGGTCAAATCGAGAGATTTACCAAGGTTGATGATGTTTTCAATCACGGTGATTTGCTTTGGTAGCGTATCAATATCAGAGATGAAAGCACGGTCAATCTTAAGCTCATCTATTGGGAAGCGGGCAAGGTAAGATAATGAAGAGTAACCCGTACCAAAATCATCAATCGATAGGGCAAAGCCAAGTTTCTTGATGGCGTTAAGCATTTGAAGTGTGTGTTCACTGTCACTCATTACCGCGCTTTCTGTTAGTTCGAACGTAATCGCACTTGGATCAAGCTCGGTCGAACGCAGTAGCTTTTCCACGTAATCAATCAGCTTTGGATTGCCAAACTGTTCTGGAGAAAGGTTGATTGCGACACGTCCTGGAAGGATGCCTTGCATTTTCCAACGCTTAACCGTAGCAAACACTTCACGCATCACTACACGACCAAGTTGTTCGATAAGGCCAGCACGCTCTGCGACAGGGATAAATGCCGCAGGGCTAATATACCCCTCTACAGGATGCTTCCAGCGTACCAGAGCTTCTGCGCCATTGATGGTGAAATCACGTGCGTTGACCTTAGGTTGATACCAAACCTCAAGTCCATTCTGTTGCAGCGCTTTTTGTAGCTCTATTTCAAGCCAAAGTCGCATACGTGCTTCTTTATTCATCTGTTCGTTGAACTTGATCAGGCGGTTGCGACCACGATCTTTCGCTTCATACATCGCAGTATCAGCATTTTGCAGCAAGATACGAGCATCGGTGCCATCTTGCGGAAAGTTCACACTACCAATCGAGCAGGCTAAGCGCTTGCTAAAGTGGTGAAGATCGAAGGGTTGATTGATCAGGGAAATGATCTTTTCAGCGAGCATTTCAGGTGTTCGTTGGTGTTCTGGTTCAGGCAGGATAATACCAAACTCATCCCCACCTAAATGCCCAATAACGGCTTTACGAGGCAGTAAGCGCTTAAGGCGTGAGGCAACCTCTTTAATCACCTTGTCACCGATGTGATGACCAAGTGAATCATTGATATTCTTAAAGTTATCAATGTCTAAATAGAGCATCACCGCCGGCGTGTCGTTGTGAATGAACTGCTCAAGACGCTTAGTAAACCCAACTCGGTTGTAGAGCTTGGTTAGTGCATCGATGTAGGCATCTTCACTGTTTGCCGGTGTATATTGTTTTGCGGTTTCTTGCGCGTCTTGGATAAGCACTAGCTGAGTGTTACTACCAAGAACAGAGGTGGAGTCGATGTTGAGCTGAACCTTACGTTCAAAGCCACATCGTGCACCCGTTAAGCAAACCAAACCAGACTCAGAAATAATAGAGCTGAGGTTATTATTGAAGACTGTTTTGGTTTGTTCATCGATAAATAGGCGTCCCAACTCTTCGCCAATTAACTCTGTGGTGGAGTTAAAGCCGAGCAAGCGTGCTGCTGCTGGGTTGGATGACAGGATGTAGTCACTTTCAACTAGCAGTAATCCCTCTGGGAGTAGGTGAGATAGCTTGTGGAATTTGGCTTCGGATTCTTCCAAAGAACGGACAAGTACTTGGTTTTCTGATGTGTCGAAGGCGTGAAAGACGATGTAGTCGGTTTTGTTGCCATTGGTAAGCGGAGACAGGCTGAAATGAAGGCTAGTATCGAGGTCAGTTTCGTTGAGGGTGACTTCGGCCTCAATCGTTTCGCCATTGAATGCACGCTCATAGTAAGGTTTAAGATGTTGGTAGAATTGTTCGCCCAATGTTTGGCGGTCATTCATGCCTGCAAGCTCTGTTTGACTCAAACCAGCAATATCGCAGTAACGCTCATTCACCATAAAATAGTTATGTTGAGCATCAAGTACTGCAAAAAAGAACGGACTATTCGCAGTTAGCTGGGTAAACCAATGTTGTAGTTGCTGGGGAGGCATCAAAGTACTACCAATTCTCCAAGAGCTTGAATATTCACTATCGATAAATATTTATTACTTATTGTGTGGCTATCGATATTTACCTGTGAGTGCAGCGATCCGCTGTAATTCTCATTACCTGATTTACTATAACTGTGATTTTCAGGATATTAAAGGTCGAGCATCAAACAGAAGTTAATTTGATACATAACAGTAACTGAGATCTCAACATCATCTATGATGCATTCCATATTATTGACAAAGTTACGGATAAGTCACGTGATAAACAAGATTCGCACTCAACTAGTTCAAAATGCCGCATCAATTTTGCGATCTCCAGTCCAGTTATTGCCTAAAACAGTACAAAAAAGAGCCTTGTTGGAGGCGCTTAAGAATGTCTTTAAGGAAGCTTTAGAAGACGGAGACTTTGAATTTTTAGAAGACAAATGGCTTAAAGTCTCAATAAAAGACATGGGGTTAAGTTGGTGTATTAGCTACAAAAATGAGCAACTGGTTGTCGCTGACAAAGAGGTGACTGAAGACGTTAGCTTTAGTGGCAATCTAAATGATCTTGTGTTGATTGCGGGGCGTAAAGAAGACCCAGATACGCTTTTTTTCCAACGTAGACTGTCTATTGAAGGGGATACTGAGCTCGGTTTAGAAGTTAAAAACTTGATGGATAGCGTAGATTTGGACTTATTGCCGACTCCTATGAAAACTTTGTTAAATCAATTAGCTGATTTTGTGCAGAAGGGAGTACAATCCCCGGATACACAAAGTGAGGTAATGAATGCTTATTCGAACTGAAGCGCCGGCAGATATACTTGTCATTGATCGTTTATTGAAATCTGTATTTGAAACAGATGCAGAAGCTAACTTGGTTATGAGCTTACGTGAGAATAGCCATTTAACGCTATCGTTGGTGGCTTGTTCTGATGAAGGCGAGGTGGTTGGTCACCTGATGTTTAGCCCGATCACTCTTAATGGTGACGATCATAACTGGCAAGGGCTTGCGCCTCTCGCTGTGAAGGAAGAGTTCCGCAACAAAGGGGTTGCCAAATCGCTAGTGGAAGATGCTTTTTCTACTTTGGTTGATTTTGGTTACCCAGCCTGTGTTGTGCTTGGTGACCCTGCTTATTACGGTCGCTTTGGTTTCAAGGCTGCGAGCGAGTTTGGTTTGAGCTGCACTTGGGATGTGCCTGAAGGTGCTTTCCAAGCCATTGAACTGGTTGAAGGTGCGCTTGCTGGGCATTCTGGTGAAGTGGCTTACAGCCCTGAGTTCAACGACTTATAAACTGATTTACCATGTAATAAGATACAAACGTATTTTGTCTAAATAAAGGAGCTTGATGCTCCTTTATTTTTTGTTAGTATCAGCCCAGTTCTAACGAGCTCTTTTTAAGTGCGCTCTAATAAGCCGCTCACTACTAACCAAAGGTTATAACCGCTAGATATGTCACAAACACACGCACAATACCTGCAAGAGATGGGCATTAGCCAATGGGAGCTAAGCCACCCAGAGCGCTTGGCTGGTTATGAATCTGAGTTGATCCCGCTCTCGAACGATTGCAAGTTACTATTGGTTTCACCTGAAAAACCTCAGGAAGATCTCGCCGTGATGTTTGAGCGAGTACTCAAAAGTATCAAGCTCGACTTATCTCAGGCATTACATATTCAGCCTCAGCACCTATCTTCTGTGGATTTAGGGGCGGTTGAGTGGGTATGGTTTGCGGGTTGCGAGTCGGCTCAAGAGCTGAAGGCTAAAACACTTCAATCTCCATTACTGTCTGACATTAATGGTAATAACCAACACCGCCGCGACTTGTGGCAACAAATTTGTGCATATGACTAATCAATTTTTACCGACTTCACAACAACACCTTGACGCCATTTGGAAGATAGAGCAGGCCGCGCATTCTCATCCATGGTCTGAGACCATGATCCGCGATCTTGAGAGTCGAGGCGCTTGTCATCATGTTCTTGAAGTCGATGGGCAAGTGGTCGGATATTTCTTCGCGCAAAACATCGTTGGCGAAGTCACATTGCTTAATATTGCGGTAGACCCAAGCCAGCAAGGCAAAGGGTATGGTAAAGCGTTAACTGAGCATTTCCTTGATATGTGCGAACAAGCTGACGCGGAAAGTGCTTGGCTAGAAGTACGCGAAAGTAATGTGAACGCGTTTAATCTTTACGAAAAGGCCGGCTTCAATGAAGTTGATCGACGTCGTAACTATTATCCAACTAAGCAAGGTAATGAAGATGCGATCATTATGAGCTATCTTTTTATGTCTTTTAGCTAACGATGTTGTTTCTTTTAGACGACCAGATAATTAGCGACAAAATAGGGTGCAAACTGACCCTTTAGAAAGTGACACGCTTTCTGTATAATCCGCACACAGAATTCAAGGGCAAGTATTATCTACTTGCCCTTTTTACGCTTTAGATCAGCAAAGGGCGACTATGTCTTTCCAACAAGAAGTGAGCAAACGTAGAACGTTTGCAATTATCTCTCACCCGGATGCGGGTAAAACCACGATTACTGAAAAAGTTCTTTTATTCGGAAACGCGATTCAGAAAGCGGGTACCGTAAAAGGCCGTGGCTCTAACCAGCACGCTAAATCTGACTGGATGGAGATGGAAAAAGAGCGTGGTATCTCGGTAACTACGTCGGTAATGCAATTCCCATACAATGATTGCCTAGTAAACCTACTCGATACTCCAGGACACGAAGATTTCTCGGAAGATACGTACCGTACACTAACAGCGGTTGACTCTTGTTTGATGGTTATCGATGCTGCGAAAGGTGTCGAGGATCGTACTCGTAAACTAATGGAAGTAACACGTCTACGTGATACGCCAATCGTAACGTTTATGAACAAACTTGACCGTGACGTTCGTGATCCAATGGAAGTTCTTGATGAAGTAGAGAGCGAGCTAGGTATGGCTTGTGCTCCTATCTCATGGCCTATTGGTTGTGGTAAAGAGTTTAAAGGTGTTTACCACATTCACCGTGATGAAACGATCTTGTATGAATCAGGCCATGGCCACGAGATCCAAGAAGTACGTATCATCAAAGGTCTAGATAACCCAGAGCTAGATGAAGCGGTAGGTGCAGATCTAGCGGAAAGCGTACGTGAAGAGCTAGAGCTTGTTATCGGAGCTTGTCCTGAATTTGATCATGACCTGTTCCTTGCGGGTGAATTAACGCCGGTTTACTTCGGTACTGCATTAGGTAACTTTGGTGTTGACCATATGCTTGATGGTCTAACGAAGTGGGCTCCGGCACCGCAAACACGTCAAGCGAATGAACGTGATGTTGAAGCGACAGAAGAGAAGTTCTCTGGTTTCGTGTTTAAGATCCAAGCAAACATGGACCCTAAACACCGTGACCGTATCGCATTCATGCGTATCGTTTCAGGTACTTACAACCAAGGTATGAAGATGAACCATGTTCGTACAGGTAAGAGTGTAAGTATCTCTGATGCGGTAACCTTCATGGCCGGTGACCGTGCACGTGCTGAGAAAGCGTATGCAGGTGACATTATTGGTTTGCATAACCACGGCACAATCCAGATTGGTGATACTTTTACTCAAGGTGAGAGCCTGAAGTTCGCAGGTATTCCTAACTTCGCACCAGAGCTATTCCGTCGTATTCGTCTGCGCGATCCACTGAAGCAGAAGCAACTTCTAAAAGGTTTGGTTCAGCTTTCAGAAGAGGGTGCAGTGCAAGTATTCCGTCCTATGCAGAACAACGACCTGATCGTTGGTGCGGTTGGTGTACTTCAGTTCGACGTAGTTGTAGCGCGCTTGAAAGCGGAATACAACGTAGAAGCTATCTACGAAGGCGTTAACGTTGCAACTGCTCGTTGGGTTGAGTGTGATGACGCTAAGAAACTGGAAGAGTTCAAACGTAAGAACCAATCTAACCTAGCGCTAGATGGTGGTGATAACCTGTCTTACATCGCACCAACGATGGTGAATTTGAACCTAGCTTCTGAACGTTTCCCTGAAGTTCAGTTCCGAGCGACGCGCGAGCACTAATTTCTCCGCGATCTATTCGAGTTAAACAAAAACGTCTATTGTTCTGCAATAGGCGTTTTTTAATGTGTTTTATTTAAGGTTTAAAAGCTGAGGTTAGAGGCAGTATGTTGGGTTGGATAAAAGCTTGGGTTAAAAGGTACGACAAATGGTGTGAAGAACTTGGCTTAACACCTGAGAATAAGCGTAGTTGTGTACCTCATCGTCGAGAACCGCAAGGACAACAAGCAGAGAGTGGGGAAGATGACACAGCAAAAGAGTAATTCTCCGTTATTTGATACGCATTGCCATGCAGACTTTGATGCCTTTGAGCTGGGCATTGATGCTTACCTTAAAGAAGCGAAACAAGTGCAAGTTGAGAAGCTACTCATCCCCTCTATAGGCCAAAATAACTGGAAGAAGCTTGATGAAATCGCTCAATCTCATCCTAACGTTTATTACGCGTTAGGCTTCCACCCTTACTTTTTAGGGCAAGCTAATGACGAGCAGTTTGCTGTTCTGCGCCAATTACTCGCTTCAAAAAACAGCCAATGTGTAGCAATTGGGGAGTGTGGGCTCGACTTTTTTGTCGATGTTGAACGAGAGAAACAAGAGCGTTTCTTTATTCAACAAATGAATCTCGCGAAGGCGTTTGAGCTGCCTTTGATCATCCATGAAAGGAAGTCTTATAACCGTATTATTGAGCTAATAAAGCAGCACAAGTTCACCTTGGGTGGTGTGATTCATGGCTTTTCGGGAAGTGAACAGCAAGCTTTGGCTTGGATCAAGCTTGGTTTCTATATTGGCGTCGGTGGAACAATAACTTACCCGAGAGCACAAAAAACACGCACAACTATCGCAAAGTTGCCCCTTGAGTACTTGGTATTGGAAACCGATGCTCCGGATATGCCAACGCACGGAAACCAAGGAAATATTAACCATTCCAAACATTTAGTTACGATATTGAATGAACTTTCTTTGCTTAGAAAAGAGCCAAAGCAATCGATTGCAGCGCAAGTTTGGCAAAATAGCCATCGAGCATTCGGTATATGTGAATAAAATCGAAGGTTTTTGTTTATCGTTTGCGTAAATTGCACTGGGCTTGTGATTTGGCTCACATTTGTGTGTGAATGGTACATGAATCTTCTACGAAAGTGTGAGGACGGCATTACTTTATTAGTGGTCGCATGAGTATAATTGCCTCCGCTTTATAGCCCCATTTTGTAACACGCCAATAAATAACTAATAAGGAAGTCATAAACTATGAGCCTGTTTATGAGCCTAGTCGGAATGGTTGCACTGATCGCAATCGCAGTACTACTATCTGACAACCGCAAAGCTATTAATCTAAGAACAGTGGGTGGCGCTTTCGCTATCCAATTCGCACTTGGTGCATTCGTACTTTACATCCCTTGGGGTCGTGATCTACTTGCAGGTTTCTCTGCTGGTGTAGCAAACGTGATCGACTACGGTAAAGACGGTACTGGTTTCCTATTCGGCAGCCTAGTTAACTTCTCAGTTGACGGTATCGGTTTCATCTTTGCTTTCCAAGTACTACCAACTCTGATTTTCTTCTCTGCACTTATCTCTGTACTTTACTACATTGGTGTTATGCAAATTGTAATCAAAGTTCTTGGTGGTGGCCTTCAGAAAGCTCTAGGTACTTCTCGCGCCGAGTCTATGTCTGCAGCAGCAAACATCTTCGTTGGTCAAACAGAAGCTCCTCTAGTTGTTCGTCCATTTGTTCCTAAAATGACTAACTCTGAACTATTCGCAGTAATGTGTGGTGGTTTGGCTTCTGTAGCTGGTGGTGTACTAGCAGGTTACGCATCTATGGGTGTACCTCTAGAGTACCTAGTTGCAGCGTCATTCATGGCTGCACCTGGTGGTCTACTATTCGCTAAAATCATCAAACCTGAAACAGATACGCCAGATGACAACATTGCTGACGAAATGGACGGTGGTGATGACAAACCAGCTAACGTTATCGACGCAGCAGCAGGTGGCGCATCAGTAGGTCTACAACTAGCACTTAACGTTGGTGCAATGCTACTAGCATTCATCGGTCTAATTGCTCTAATCAACGGTATCCTAGGTGGCATCGGTGGTTGGTTTGGTATGGAACATCTAACTCTAGAACTTCTTCTAGGTTGGATCTTCGCGCCGCTAGCATTCATCATCGGTGTTCCATGGGAAGAAGCAACTATCGCTGGTTCTTTCATTGGTCAGAAGACAGTTGTTAACGAATTCGTTGCATACCTAAACTTCGTACCATACGTTGGTGAAAACGCGCAAGTTGTTGCAGCAACTGGTCAAGTGATGTCTGAGAAGACTCAAGCTATCATTGCATTCGCACTATGTGGTTTCGCAAACCTTTCTTCTATTGCGATTCTTCTAGGTGGTCTAGGTGGTATTGCACCAAGCCGTCGCCACGACATCGCACGTATGGGTGTTAAAGCGGTAATTGCTGGTACTCTATCTAACCTGATGGCAGCAACAATTGCTGGCTTCTTCCTATCTTTCTAATCAAGTAGATTTAGATATATAGACGCCATAATAATATCGCCCCGTAGCAAGAAATTGCTGCGGGGCTTTTTTGTTTTTAGGCCTAGTGATTCTTTGGCATGAGCATAAGCATCAGCTTGAAGTTGATAATGGGTCTAGAATGTTTTTTTGAGATACAAACCGTTTGCGTTCTAAGGAGCACTACAATTTATTGATGGATACCTATAATGTATAAGCTTAAGGGATAGGATGTCTCTTTTGGCAAGAAAGTGACCGCTTGGATTCATCCAAAGGTTATTCTTCTGGGATTAAGCCAAACTTAGCGATACGCTATAGATGTTAGACACAACATGACTGATTTGTTGTGCCATAGACCAAACTGGTACTGTGCGGTGACAAGGATTGCAATTGGTAGCGAAAGTTATCAAGTCTTCAGGGAACCAAGTCCGTTCATTTGTGACTACTGAGCATTACTTAAATATCCATCTATACTGGATGGAGGGCGAAGTGGTTAACTATTTGAATATATTGATCGGAGATAGAAATGAGCGATTTAAAAGCAGCAGCTCTACGTGCACTTAAACTTATGGACCTAACTACGCTAAATGACGACGACACTACTGAAAAAGTAGTCGCGCTTTGTCATGACGCGAAGACTGCAGTAGGCAACACAGCTGCAATCTGTATTTACCCTCGCTTTATCCCAGCAGCTAAGAAAGCATTGCGTGAGCAAGGTACTCCAGAAGTACGCATTGCGACTGTAACTAACTTCCCTCATGGTAATGACGACATCGAAATTGCTGTTGCAGAAACAAAAGCAGCAGTAGCGTACGGCGCAGATGAAGTTGACGTAGTATTCCCATACCGTGCTCTTATTGCTGGCAACGAAGAAGTTGGCTTTGAGCTAGTTAAGCAATGTAAAGCAGCTTGTGGTGACATCACGCTTAAAGTGATCATCGAAACAGGCGAGCTGAAAGAAGAAGCACTGATCAAGAAAGCTTCTCAAATCTGTATTGAAGCAGGTGCAGACTTCATCAAAACTTCAACCGGTAAAGTGCCAGTAAACGCGACTCCTGAGTACGCGCGCATGATGCTTGAAGTTATTCGTGACATGGGCGTTGCTAAAACAGTTGGTTTCAAACCTGCTGGTGGCGTACGTACTGCTGAAGATGCAGCACTATACCTAGCAATGGCTGATGAGCTACTAGGCGCTGAGTGGGCAGACAACATGCACTACCGTTTTGGTGCTTCAAGCCTACTAACTAACCTTCTTAATACATTAGAAGTGACAGACCAGACTGCTGATCCAGCAGCATACTAATTTACTCGTCATATTTGACGCCGCAGCGTTGTTGACTGCGTAAGTTCACCGGTTCGCCGGCCGTCCTAATCACATAGAGCCTCTATGCTGATAGGAATGAACTCACTGGTCGCCTAGCTGCAACGCCAAATATTTAGAGTATTGAAAATAACAAGTCTGTTTGATGGAGTGGTGTTAAACCACTCCATATTACCTCTTTCCCCTACAAACCATACTCTCTAGAGTTTGGGAGGCACTAATGTATCTACCTCAAGAAATTATTCGCAGAAAACGTGATGGCGAAGTCCTAACAGCTGAAGAAATTAACTTCTTCATTCAAGGCGTGGCTAAAAACACGGTTTCTGAAGGCCAAATTGCAGCATTCGCAATGGCTATCTTTTTTAATGAAATGACAATGCCAGAACGTATCGCACTAACGTGTGCAATGCGTGATTCAGGCATGGTGATTGACTGGAGCCACATGAATTTTGATGGCCCAATCGTTGATAAACACTCAACTGGCGGTGTTGGCGACGTAACATCTCTGATGCTTGGCCCTATGGTGGCAGCATGTGGCGGTTTCGTTCCAATGATCTCTGGTCGTGGTTTAGGACACACTGGCGGTACGCTAGATAAGCTGGAATCTATTCCGGGTTACAACATTACCCCAACCAACGAAGTGTTCGGTGAAGTCACTAAAGATGCTGGCGTAGCGATCATCGGTCAAACTGGCGATCTAGCACCTGCAGACAAGCGTGTTTACGCAACTCGTGACATCACGGCAACAGTAGATAACATCTCGCTGATCACGGCTTCAATCCTATCTAAGAAACTGGCCGCTGGCCTTGATTCTCTAGTGATGGATGTAAAAGTAGGTTCAGGCGCATTCATGCCGACTTACGAAGCGTCAGAAGAGCTAGCGAAATCGATCGTTGCAGTAGCAAACGGTGCAGGTACTAAAACGACAGCCATCCTAACGGACATGAACCAAGTACTGGCTTCTTCAGCGGGTAACGCTGTTGAAGTGCGTGAAGCGGTTCAATTCCTAACGGGTGAATACCGTAACCCACGTTTGTTAGAGATCACTCTAGCATCGTGTGCTGAAATGTTGGTTCTGGGTAACCTAGCTAAAGATTCAGACGAAGCACGCGAAAAACTGATGGCAGTACTGGATAACGGTAAAGCAGCAGAGTGCTTCGGTAAAATGCTAGCGGGCCTTGGTGGTCCAGCAGATTTCGTAACGAACTACGATAACTACCTAGAAAAAGCAGAAATTGTTAAGCCAGTGTACGCGCTAGAAAGCGGTGTGGTATCAGCAATGGATACTCGTGCAATTGGTATGGCTGTAGTTGGTATGGGCGGTGGTCGCCGCGTAGCAACGGACAGCATTGATTACGCGGTCGGTTTTGATCACTTCATTCGTCTTGGCGAAGTGGCAAGTGAAGATAAACCATTAGCAATGATTCATGCTCGCAACGAACAACAGTGGCAAGAAGCTGCAACTGCATTACAAAATGCAATCACTGTGGGCGGAGAATATACAGCAACGCCAGACGTTTACCGTCAGATTCGTTCTGAAGACGTGTAAATAACAGGTGTCGGCATACCTAGTGTATGCCGACAAACAGAGTTCTGGTGCAAAGAGCAATAAGTTGGTGAAGAAAATGAAAAGAGCATTTATTTTAGTTTTAGATTCATTCGGTATCGGTGAAACAGCGGATGCAGACAAATTCGGTGATGTAGGTTCAGACACTATGGGCCACATCGCAGATCATTGTGACAAAGGTCTTGCAGACAATGCCGATCGTCAAGGTCCTCTGACGCTACCTAACCTGTCTAAGCTAGGTTTAGCAATGGCTCATAAAGAGTCTACAGGTCGCTTCGCTCCTGGTATGGATACAGGCGCTGAAATCATTGGCGCTTACGGTCATGCTGCTGAGTTGTCTTCTGGTAAAGACACGCCATCAGGTCACTGGGAAATCGCGGGTGTACCGGTACTGTTTGACTGGGGCTACTTCACCGACAAAGAGAACAGTTTTCCAAAAGAGCTAACTGACCGCATTCTTGAGCGTGCAGGTTTGTCTGGTTTCTTGGGTAACTGCCACTCATCAGGCACTGAAATCCTAGATAACCTAGGTGAAGAACACATGAAGACTGGCCTACCAATCTTCTATACTTCTGCGGACTCTGTTTTCCAGATCGCTTGTCACGAGGAGACATTCGGCCTACAAAACCTATTAGACCTTTGTCAGATTGCTCGTGAAGAGCTAGAAGACTACAACATTGGTCGTGTTATTGCGCGTCCGTTCGTTGGCCCTGGTAAAGGTCAATTTGAGCGTACTGGTAACCGTCGTGATCTTTCTGTTGAACCACCTGCGGCAACTATCCTACAGAAGCTTGTTGATGAGAAGGGCGGTAACGTTCATTCAATCGGTAAGATTTCTGATATCTACGCAGGCTGTGGTATTACTCAGAAAACCAAAGCAACAGGTATTCCTGCGCTATTTGAAGCGACTAAAGATGCGATCAATGAAGCGGGCGATAACACGATTGTGTTTACTAACTTCGTTGATTTCGACTCAGCTTACGGCCACCGCCGTGATGTTGCGGGCTACGCAGCGGCACTTGAGTACTTCGATGGTCGCATCAATGAAATCATCGATATGATGAAAGAGGATGATGTACTAATCCTAACTGCAGACCATGGTTGTGATCCAACATGGCCAGGTACAGACCATACTCGTGAACATATTCCTGTGATTGTTTACGGTCAGAAGGTTCCAGCTGGTTCTCTAGGCCGTCGCGATACGTTCGCTGATATCGGTCAAAGCTTAGCGTCATACTTTGGTACATCGCCAATGGGACACGGTACAAGCTTTCTATAATAGTTAACGAAGAGAGAGGGAAACCTCTCTCTTCTTTTTTGTTTTGAGATTAAGGATATTTTCAATGGCTACTCCACATATTAATGCTGAAATGGGTGATTTCGCTGACGTAGTTCTAATGCCAGGCGACCCGCTACGTGCTAAATACATCGCTGAAACCTTCTTAGAAGAAGTGGTTCAAGTGTGCGACGTTCGTAACATGTTTGGTTACACAGGTACTTATAAAGGCCGTAAGGTTTCGGTTATGGGACATGGTATGGGCATTCCATCTTGTTCCATTTACGCGACTGAGCTGATCAAAGACTTTGGTGTGAAAAAGATCATTCGTGTCGGTAGTTGTGGTGCAGTTAGCGAAGATATCAAAGTGCGTGATGTGGTTATCGGGATGGGGGCATGTACCGATTCAAAAGTGAACCGTATTCGCTTTAAAGGCCACGACTTCGCGGCTATTGCTGACTACAAAATGGTGCGTGCAGCAGAAGATGCAGCCAAAGCGCGTGGTGTTGATGTAAAAGTCGGCAACCTGTTCTCTGCTGAACTGTTCTACACGCCAGATCCTGAAATGTTTGAAGTGATGGATAAGTACGGCATTGTCGGTGTAGAGATGGAAGCGGCAGGCATCTATGGTGTGTGTGCTGAATACGGCGCAAAAGCTCTGACTATCTGTACTGTGTCTGATCACATCAAAACCGGTGAGCAAACCACATCAGATGAGCGTCAAACAACCTTCAACGATATGATGGTTATCGCGCTAGACTCTGTACTTCTTGGTGACCAAGAGTAATTGCAGTTCACAGTAGCTTGATAAAGTAACAGATAACAAAAAGCCCCGTCGCTGCCTGAGCGTCGGGGCTTTTTATTGGATTGCTGTATTGATGCTGAGTCTAGTTTGTTTATGAGTTTACATTTTTCAACAGTAAGTTCTCACCAGACTTGGTTGGCCTTCTGCGAATCAACATGATGAACAGCACACCACTCACAAACCCCATCAAGACCATACCGATCATGTAGCGATCACTTTTTCGATAGTGGTGATCAGAAATCGCCGTCATTTTACCGGTTTCGAAGGTCACTCGAATAAAGCCGATGATCGTTTTCTCCGGTGAATAAATAGGTTCAACTAATTGTTGTCTGCCAATACTTGCTGTTGAAAGTGGTGTATCTAGGCCAAGAACCTCTCGTACTGAGAGTGCTTTCTCACTCGACGCCAGTCGAATACCCTCTGCGTCATAGATGGTGGTATCAAATACCAGTCGGTCTTGAGACAGCTGATTAGTCAACTCAAGCAATCGCTCTTGGTCTTGTTGCGTGATCATCTTGCTGGCTGAAAGTGATGCCTGAGAGATAAGCAGCTTGGTAAGAGTTTCCAACTGTTTCGCTTGGATCTTCTCGTTACCTTTACTGATCACGACCGTATTTTTAATCGTTACAACGAACATGGTAGCCAACAAAATGAGGGCTAGCATTCGTAAAGCGTTACGTATTGAGAACAATGATTCATTCATGTTTCACGAAGCCTGAAATAAACAAATGTTATGATTAAGACATATTGAGACTTGCGTTTTCAAATTGCAATAGGTTAACGTTTAGCATAGTTAATTAGGAATCATACACATGGACGCTCAGAAATATCTGCCGATAAAAAGGCATACGACATTATTAACTCGACTCCCCGAGACACGTTTCGCTTCTCAACTCGCTAAATCCAAAGCTAATTGGATTGTGTTCGGTGAGTATCTATCTCCACAATCTTTCGATGACATTGACTTTTTCACGGGCACTTACAACACCATCCTCGATACGTGGAAGGTAGGGCATTATGAAGTGGCTTTGATGTCAGGTAATCTAACACCAGCACACGAAGAAATCTTACAGGCACTGAAGCTTGACTATGCTTGCCTTAATGAGGTTCCAGACTTATCTAAGCCAGGCTTGATCGTGATGGATATGGATTCCACTGCGATTCAAATTGAATGTATTGATGAGATTGCAAAGTTGGCTGGAGTGGGGGAGTTAGTCTCTGAAATCACAGAGCGAGCAATGCAAGGCGAACTCGATTTTGAACAGAGCCTACGCCAACGAGTTGGAGCCCTAAAAGGTGCGGATGAGTCGATATTGGAGCAAGTGCGTCAATCATTGCCATTCATGCCAGACCTAGTAGGGCTTGTGAATACTTTGAATAAACTTGGTTGGAAGACGGCGATCGCATCGGGCGGCTTTACTTACTTCTCTGACTACTTGAAAGATACACTTGATCTTGACCATGCTCAGTCAAACACGCTGGAGATCGTCAATGGTAAGCTGACGGGTGAGGTCTTAGGTGATGTTGTTTCGGCGCAGACCAAAGCGGATATCTTGGTAGAGTTGGCTGAAGAGTACGAATTAGAACTACATAATACTGTTGCTGTTGGTGATGGTGCTAATGATTTGGTGATGATGGGGTCTGCAGGTTTAGGTATTGCCTACCACGCGAAACCAAAAGTAGAGCAGCAAGCTCAAACTGCTGTACGTTACGCAGGTTTAGGCGGGGTGCTGTGTATCTTGTCTGGCGTATTAGCTAAGCAGCAAAAAATTAGCTGGCAAGCAAAACCTTAAGGTTTGTTCGATAAGCTCTATTAGGCGCAAATTATAGTAGAGATCAGATACAAAAAAGCAGGTGATAAGCCTGCTTTTTCTATTTTTGCCTCTGGTGTATCGGCTGACTAGAGGTTTAGATTAGCGAGTCAGCTCCAATCGAATCAACACTTCATCAGTAATATCTTCTATCTCGCCATAACCGATAAATGCAGTAACTTCATTCTCTAGCTTCTTAGCTTGATGCATGCTGATGCGTGAAAGCTCTTCTAAATCCGACTGGAATAAACTCGTCAACGGATTAAAGATAGGTGCAGTCGTGACTCGTAATACATACACGTCGCCTAAGTGCTGAGCTTTCTTAATGAATAAGATGCGTTCCTTGGCTGAGGCGAAGTCTTTAACCAGCTTGGTGTGAACCGATTGGATCTTGTCGCCAAATTTAACTGCAGCAATGTATACGTCATGGTGTTTCGGCTCTGCACCTTCAATTCTTTTCAGTGGCTCAGCCAACAGCGAGTTGGAGTGCCCTTTGAAAATAGGTTCGAGTGAGAACTTTTGATTGTGGCCGAGTTTAGCAAGCAACGCCAGGTGCTTATTCAATGGGAAGTTCACACCAATGATCTTACAGCGCAGCGTTGAGCTTGGCTTATCAATGAATATTGGGTTGCTGACCATCTTGCTTAGCAAAATGTTATGCAGAGATTCGAGCAGCGAATGTGTTGGCAGTATCTCTTTCTTCTTAACTAGCTTGCTTTGGTTTTGATCGATAAGCCCATTAAGGAAAGCAATGGTGCGCATTGTTTTGGCATTCTCTGCGATAACCAGTTGTACATTGCGGCCGTTCGGGCTTACTCGAATCACGTGGTAAGGCACGGTGCTCAATGGTAGGTTCTTGTCATAGAGCTGTAGCTCGTTGAAGTTCACTAATACCTGATCATTAATCTTGAGTACCATTGGGTGTTCAAGGCTAATGCTCAGTCCACGCTTTGAGATATCTAAGGTGTGTCCGTTCGCCGCGGCGCCATCTTGTGAGATGATCTGCAACGGAGACTTAAATTGATATCTCGGCTCTTTACGACGAGTCTGAGAGTCAAAGTAGATACTTTGAATATTGCCGACTACGGTACGCGGGTGACGGAAACGGTTCAGTTCACTGCTTGGAATGCGTGGCTTTTCACTCAGAAGATAATCTGCAGCACTTTCGTGATCGCCGATCTCTTGCAAGATTCCACAATGCGTCAGTTGAACTGAGCTTTGAGCCAGCGTATCCGAGTGTTTAGCTAACGCTTGTCGCTCAGTGTCTGAAAGTTCGAAAACCGAAAACTTGAACGCCTTCCAACTTTTACGCTTGCCACCGATGTGCCAGAACAGCTGTCTTTGTTCACGAGAGGCTTCAGGTAGCATCATTGAATAGAACAAGGTCTTGTTTTGGTGTTCATGGGTAAAAGAATAGATAACGTTACTGGTTCCCTTTACTCCTGGTTTAGCCAGCAGGTTCATACGTTGCTCGTTGAATAGAGTTCCCAGAGCTTGTTGATTTCGCTCGTCGTGCCAGTATTGCCATAACGGATGGTTGTTATCCGTCAGTAGAGCAAGCTTGAGTTCGCTACCGCTAAAGAACAGAGGAAGGTTACAAGTATGCTTTAGATAGGTGTGTTCGATGCCTCGAGTACGAGTTCGAATGATCCTATCTTGATTTTCATGGCTGGTTTTCTTACTTGTGCTATTTAAAGACTCATCGAGTAAGCGAGCCACAAGGTTGTTGTCGCTGACCTTGATGGTTCTTAGAAATTTTACTGCGTTGTTCTCATAAGATTCGTCGATACCCAAAACGCGAAATTCAACCGCTTGGTTAACATCGTTTTCTTGCGACTTTTCAATAAGCTCTGTGAACTTAACGCTGATGATCTCGCCGAGGTTATATCTAAAGGCACTCGGCACCTTGAACTTTGCACCCGACGGGGAGATATCAACCGTTACACCATGTAGGCTTTGCCCTTTCGATGTGATGATCTCTACCTGCGAGCTAATCTTGAGTCTGTTTTCTTGACGCTTTAAGTCGTAACCTAGGTTAATCGCTTCCGCTTCATACGGGCTATTGGCGCTAGTAATGTCGAGGTTACCTTGAGAAGACGTTTTAACAACGCTCAGTGGTTGAGTTCGTGGAGTCATTACTAACTCCCATGCACCTTCTGTGTAACCTTTAAACTTTTTAGTACCACGTTGATACGCGTTTAAAGCTATGTCATCGAGCCAGTGTTTACGGCCGTCCAATGTGAACTGACGACATTCATTATCAATGCGCCCACGTAAATCAATGCTCTTTGTACACGGAGCCATGATACGATTCAGTTCCATTTTAACCAGCAGTTTTAGAGACGGAGATTCGCCTTCTGTCATTTGAGAAAGAAGGAATTCGAAATCTTCGGCGTGGTAGGCCGGGATAAGACGTTCTGCTACAGATAGAATTTCAGATTGCTGCATACTTTTCTTGTTAGAATGGACGGTGCATTTATGTTATCGACTAGTTTAAATCGATCTTTAAGTATAAGTGGTATGACTGCAACGTTTATTTTCACCCGTACGGTCAAATAAGTCACAAATTGACAACATCATTGTGTAACTGAGTAAATTATTGAGGTTTTATGGCTAAGGCAAAACGAGCTTATGTGTGTAATGACTGTGGTGCTGACTTTCCACGTTGGCAGGGGCAGTGCAACGCGTGTGGTGCTTGGAACACGATTACAGAAGTTAGGTTAGCCGCTTCACCTCAGGTAGCGCGCAATGAACGATTGAGTGGTTATGCTGGTGGTGCAACCGAGTCTTCAGTTCAAACGCTGTCGGAAATCGACTTGCAAGAAGTGCCACGCTTTAGCAGTGGCTTTAAAGAACTCGACCGCGTACTCGGTGGTGGTGTGGTACCGGGTGCTGCGATTCTGATTGGTGGTAACCCTGGTGCGGGTAAATCAACGCTGTTATTGCAGACTATGTGTCAGTTATCTTCACAATTACCGACTCTTTATGTCACAGGGGAAGAATCCCTACAGCAGGTTGCGATGCGAGCCTCTCGACTTGGATTACCGAAAGAGCACCTAAAGATGCTCTCTGAAACCAACGTTGATAAGATCTGTCAGGTTGCTGAAAAAGAGCAGCCAAAGATCATGGTTATCGACTCAATCCAAGTTATGCATGTTGCTGATGTTCAATCTTCACCGGGCAGTGTCGCTCAGGTTCGTGAATCAGCAACCGCGTTAACGCGCTACGCAAAACAAAATAATGTTGCTGTGTTCTTAGTAGGACACGTAACTAAAGACGGCACCTTAGCCGGGCCAAAAGTGCTTGAGCACATAATTGACTGCTCCGTTCTATTGGATGGCGGAACCGATAGTCGCTTTAGAACATTGCGCAGTCACAAAAACCGTTTTGGTGCGGTCAATGAACTCGGTGTGTTTGCTATGACTGGTCAAGGACTAAAAGAAGTCAGCAACCCATCGGCGATTTTCTTGTCTCGTGGTGAAGAAGAAACCTCGGGCAGTTCGGTTATGGTGGTATGGGAAGGTACTCGTCCACTACTTGTCGAAATCCAAGCGCTGGTGGACTATTCCCAGCTGGCTAATCCGCGTCGTGTCGCTGTCGGTCTAGAACAAAACCGGCTTTCGTTGTTATTAGCGGTGCTGCATAAACACGGCGGTTTACAAATGGCTGATCAAGATGTGTTTGTGAATGTCGTCGGTGGTGTTAAAGTAACCGAAACCAGTGCTGATCTTGCGTTGGTGATGGCTTTACTTTCAAGTTTCAGAGACCGTGCATTGCCAAAAGATGTGGTGGTATTTGGAGAAGTGGGCCTAGCGGGTGAGATTAGACCGGTACCGAGTGGGCAAGAGCGTCTTAATGAGGCATTTAAACATGGCTTTAAGAAAGCGATCGTACCGGCAGCAAACATGCCTAAAGGTGGCATTCCTGGAATGCAGATCCACGGCGTGAAAAAATTATCGGAAGCAATTAATGCTTTTGATGAGTTGTAATTGAGCTCACTTCAGCTACTCTATACAGCAGAAATTCAGTCTAACTTGAGCGCTATATACGCTTTAGGTTAGCACTAAACTTAACAGTCACTTAGATTGTTTCTATAGATTGCCTTTTTCTATATGTTAGAAAAAGGCAAAGTTTTTTAGTCCCAAATGCATGCAAAGCTATCAGTCTTCACAGATTGTGATATACTCTGCGCGCATTTTATATCCTATTAACAGAGTAAGACAATGGCAGATTTATCGAAATACAGAAACATTGGTATTTTCGCGCACGTTGATGCGGGTAAAACAACTACCACTGAGCGTATCCTTAAGCTAACTGGTCAAATCCACAAGACTGGTGAAGTACATGATGGCGAATCAACGACTGACTTCATGGAACAGGAAGCTGAGCGCGGTATTACTATCCAATCAGCAGCTGTAAGCTGTTTTTGGAACGATCACCGTCTAAACGTTATCGATACTCCTGGACACGTTGACTTCACAGTTGAAGTATACCGTTCTCTTAAAGTTCTTGATGGCGGTATCGGTGTATTCTGTGGTTCTGGTGGTGTTGAACCTCAATCAGAAACTAACTGGCGCTACGCTAACGAATCAGAAGTATCTCGTCTGATCTTCGTTAACAAACTAGACCGTATGGGTGCAGATTTCTACAACGTTGTTGACCAAGTTAAAAACGTTCTAGGTGCTACTCCTCTAGTTATGGTTCTACCAATCGGTCGTGAAGACGAATTCGTTGGTGTTGTAGACCTACTAAGCCGTAAAGCATACGTTTGGGATGACACTGGTCTTCCTGAAAACTACGAAATCAAAGATGTTCCTGCGGACATGGTTGATGACGTTGAGCAATACCGTGAAGAGCTAATCGAAACTGCTGTAGAGCAAGACGATGACCTAATGGAAGCTTACATGGAAGGTGAAGAGCCTTCTATCGAAGACATCAAGCGTTGTATCCGTAAAGGTACTCGTGATATCGCATTCTTCCCTACGTTCTGTGGTTCTGCGTTCAAGAACAAAGGTATGCAACTTATCCTTGATGCTGTAGTAGATTACCTACCAGCACCAACTGAAGTTGATCCTCAACCTCTAATGGATGAGAACGGCGAAGAAACTGGCGAACACGCTATCGTTTCTACAGATGAAACTTTCAAAGCGCTTGCATTCAAAATCATGGATGACCGCTTCGGTGCTCTAACTTTCGTTCGTATTTACTCTGGTAAACTGAACAAAGGTGACACGATTCTTAACTCATTCACTGGCAAAACAGAACGTGTTGGCCGTATGGTTGAGATGCAAGCTGATGACCGTAACGAACTAACTAGCGCACAAGCTGGTGACATCATTGCGATCGTTGGTATGAAGAACGTGCAAACTGGTCACACTCTATGTGATCCTAAGCACCAAGTAACGCTTGAGCCAATGGTATTCCCAACTCCAGTAATCTCAATCGCTGTATCTCCAAAAGATAAAGGCGGTTCTGAGAAAATGGGTATCGCGATCGGTAAAATGGTTGCAGAAGATCCATCTTTCCAAGTTGAGACTGACGAAGAGACTGGCGAAACTATCCTGAAAGGTATGGGTGAACTTCACCTAGACATCAAGGTAGATATCCTTAAGCGTACATACGGCGTTGACCTAACTGTAGGTGCTCCTCAAGTTGCTTACCGTGAAACTATCACTCAAGCAATTGAAGATAGCTACACGCACAAGAAGCAATCTGGTGGTTCTGGTCAATTCGGTAAGATCGATTACCGTATCAAACCAGGCGAAGCAGGTTCTGGCTTCAAGTTCAACTCTGTAGTTGTGGGCGGTAACGTTCCTAAAGAATTCTGGCCTGCAGTTGAGAAAGGCTTCGCATCTATGATGGAAAACGGCGTACTAGCTGGCTTCCCAACTCTAGACGTTGAAGTTGAACTGTTCGATGGTGGCTTCCACGCAGTCGATTCATCTGCTATCGCATTTGAAATCGCAGCGAAAGGTGCATTCCGTCAATCTATGCCTAAAGCTGGCGCGCAACTTCTTGAGCCTATCATGAACGTTGACGTGTTCACTCCAGACGATCACGTTGGTGATGTTATCGGTGACCTTAACCGTCGTCGTGGCATGATCAAAGATCAACAAGCTGGCGTAACTGGTGTTCGTATTAAAGCTGACGTACCTCTTTCTGAGATGTTCGGCTACATCGGTCACCTACGTACTATCACTTCTGGTCGTGGCCAATTCTCTATGGAATTCGCACAATACGCACCATGTCCAACTAACGTTGCTGACGAAGTGATTGCAAAAGTTAAAGCTGAAAAAGAAGCTGGTAAGTAATTAGCCCTTTTCTAAATTAGCTAAAAAAGCCCCGCAAGTGAAAGCTTGCGGGGCTTTTTATTGCTTGTAACATACTGCGTGAGATGCGTGAGATGCGTGAGATGCGTGAGATGCGTGAGATGCGTGAGATGCGTGAGATGCGTGAGATGCGTGAGATGCGTGAGATGCGTGAGATGCGTGAGATGCGTGAGATGCGTGAGATGATATGATCCCGCACCTAATAGATACGGGACAGATTTAGATAGAGCGGAAGAAGAGGGACTAGCGTTTTAAATCAATGTAGATCTGCTCTACTTTAGTGCGAGCCCAGTCAGTTTTACGCAAAAACTTTAGGCTAGATTTAATACTCGGGTCTTTTTTGAAACAGTTGATGTTGACCATGTAACTCAACTCTTCCCAACCGTAATGCTCAACCAACTCAGTCAGTAGCTTTTGCAGTGTGATGCCGTGAAGTGGGTTATTTTCTTGTGTCATGAGGTGTTCTCGCCATTTATTTTGGCTAAGTATATCAGTTTCGCTTTATGAATTATCAGACCATTTCAGCTCGTAGTTTGTATCGATAATAGAAAGTTCCTCCCGCCCTTTATTGCCAAATAGCCCAACCTGCCCCTGCATCCATGCTTCAAAACGCTTTATCTTCTCTCGATGGAAATAACCAGCAGGTGCACACAAAAAGTAATTGTACTTAGGCTTTAAGGCTATGTTACCTATCCGTACTAACTTCTTTTCCTGCAAATACCGATAAACCAAGCTGTGCTTGACCAACGCGACACCTTGAACGGATAACGCACCCTCTAAAACAAAATGCGAACCATCAAATTGCAGTGATGAACGTCCTGCCTTTGCTCCAACAACGTCTAACCATAGATTCCAATCCATATCAGGCCAGCGGTCTTCAATTAGCTCAGCTTTGTGTAGATCGCCGATGTCGTAAATACCATGCTTCTCTTGGTAGATCGGGTGGCAAACCGGGTAAACCACTTCGTCCATCAACCAGCGTGATTCGATGTTTGGGTAATTTCCATGACCATATCGAACGCAGATATCGACATTAGAACCTTCAAATGTGACTAGCTTATTGGTTGGCTCAATTAGCATGGATAGATCAGGGTGACGATCGCGAAAGTCGCCAATTCTCGGTACTAGCCAATGTTGAGCAAAGGAAGGCACGGTAGAGATCGACAGCTGAGTGGGATTAGGATCTTGGTTGATTTGTCTTACTCCGTCATGAATATGGGCAAAGCCTTTCTTCGCTTGCAGGTACAGTACTTCGCCTTCATGGGTTAATACTACTTTTCGGTGTTGGCGAATAAACAGGTCTGCGCCTAACCATTCTTCAAGTTGGCGAATTTGTTGGCTGACTGCTGCAGCCGTGACAAATAGCTTTTCTGCTGCAAGCTTAAAACTGCCTGTTTCAGCCGCAGTATAAAAGTAATAGATTCCTTGGAATGGCGGGGTTTGTTCTCTCACATTAGTTTTCCTTAACTTAGTGCCAGTATCTATCGTTTGTCTACATTGCGTTACTGGTCGATTATTGACCATGACAAAGCAAAGCGTCAATAGGAGAACGATTATGAACACGATAACCGCGACATCAAATACTCATCATTCATTCTTATCATTGTTATCAGGTAAGAAATTCTATTCTAAATTAGGCCTGTATTTTCAAAATCGTAGAACTAGAAAGCAACTGTCTGAGCTACCCGATTATTTATTGAGAGATGTCGGGATTACTTCGGAGCAGGTGGAGAAAGAGCTGAAGAAGTCATTTTGGGAGTGAGTCTGGGGAGAAGGGAGAGATAATACATTGCTTAGTTGTAATAGAACGGCCTAGTAAGTTTAGGGGATGACGAACAGAGCTTGTTACGAAAAAAAGGAGCCATAATGGCTCCCTCTTGATTTTTATTATTCTTCCCAAACTACCAATTTATCTTTCGGCCAGTTATGACCGACTTCGTGGTACTTCTGCTCAAGGATATGTCGTTTGATCTTAAGAGTAGGAGTTAACACGCCATTCTCAATACTCCACGGTTCCTTAATCATCAATACACCTTTGATCTTCTCATGTGAGGCGAGTTGTTCGTTCATTTTTTCGATAACACGCTTGGTGGTTTTCTCATAACGGGCTCGATCAAAGTTAGGGAAGTCGTGTGGAACGACAAGCAAAATAGGACCAGGTAAGCCTAAACCGATCAAACACATCATTTCTACGCGACTGTATTCAAAGAGTTTGTTCTCGATAGGTACAGGAGCAACAAACTTACCTTTCGCGGTTTTGAAGGTATCCTTCTTACGTCCACGGATCGTTAGGTAGCCTTCGCTGTCGATATCACCGATGTCTCCTGTATGGAGCCAACCTTCGGAGTTAAAAGACTCTTGAGTCGCAATATCATTTTTGTAGTAACCAGAGAACAACCCTTTGCCTCGAACAAGTATTTCTTCGTCTTCCGCTATCTTGAGTTCGATCCCCGGACCTGCATTACCAACAGTACCAATTTTATCTGCTCTGAATGGGTAGTTAAGTGTGCTGTAGGCGAAAGACTCTGTCATTCCCCAAGCTTCGGTAATATGTAAACCAACGCTTTCATACCATGCAAGTAGAGCGGGTGATACTGGTGCTGAACCACACCCAAGAACGCGGGCTTGATCTAACCCTAAACCATCAGCAAGTTTCTTCTTAATGATGTTGTTGATGAACGGAATTTTAAGTAAGAAGTTGAGCTTTTTCTGCGGTAACTTATCTTGGATTCGCTGCTGGAACAGCGTCCATAAACGAGGAACTGAAATAAACAGAGTTGGGCGATGCATTTTCACATCATCAATAAACGTGTCTAAAGACTCAGGGAAAGCGGTGACCACACCGCCCATAATTGAAGAACCAAAGATGTAAACGCGTTCTGTAATATGAGCAAGTGGTAGGTAAGAAAACAGGCGATCGCCGGGTTGGATTCCAATATGGTCGATCAACCTTTGAACTGACCAAGTAAACGAGCCGTATGTGAGCATTGCGCCTTTTGGTAGCCCAGATGTACCCGAAGTATAAACAAGTGACATCAGCTTATCGTCGTGATGCTGAGGGCGCTTAGTTGATGGTTCATGTGTATCGATGAGTTGTTCGAAGGTGTGTTGGCATTTCGCTGCGCTGTCGTATGGCAGTGAAATGCTCACTAAGCTCGGATTGTCATCCAGTACTTTTTGGGTGGCTTTAGGATCGTCAAGCTTACCTGCAATCACAATTTTACTTTCACTGTGTTCAATACAGTACTGAATGGTATCTGCACCAGCGGTTGGAAAGATTGGGACGCTGACAAAATCTCCTAACATCATGGCAAGATCACAGATGAACCACTCTGCACAGTTTTTTGATACGAGAGCAACTCGATCACCAGGCTGGGCTCCGAGTTTTTCTAATGCTGACGCCAGTTTCAGTGCTTTGTCAGCTACTTCTTTATAAGTAAATTCGACAAATTGGCGGTTAATAATCTGCTTCAAATAGACTTCATCTGGGCGTTCTTCTGCCCATTTTAAAATCATGTCATTGGGTGTAGGGAGAGCTGTTGCTTGTTCTTGGCTAAACTCGTTAGGCTGAATCATTGTCTAACTCCATGTTTTTCGCTAAGTTATTTTTGGTTATTTTTGTTAAAATCATGTTAAATGTACCATGATTTTTTCTTTTAGGGAGTAAAATTAGCGTTTTCTGTTATCTGTGCAGGCTCGTCTATAGCTTGCGGGGGTTACGCCAGTCCTTTTCTTAAAAATTCTTGAAAAATACGACACATCCTTGTATCCACATTGATAAGAAATTACAGCTATTTTTAAGTCGGTGTCGGCTTCGATTAACTTTTTGGCTAACAGGATTCGTTTATCGCACACAAAGTCTCTAAAGCTTACTCCAAAGTGTAGGTGAAACTTCTTAGAAAAGTAGGTTGTTGAGCAATGGCATTTCTCTGCGATTTCAGTTTCTTTAATCTCCTTGTTGATGTTATCCATGACAAAGTTAACGACTTCTGAAGTAAACAACTTGGCAGGCAGTTGGTTGTTGTTATTCGTATCTCGGTCGAGATCAAAGTGAGGCTCGAAGATATGCTGCGTTTTAGCCTTGAGTTCTTCGAATGTACTGGTCAGATGTTTACTGCTTGTTTCGATAATAAAAAATATATTCTTATGATTTCGAACGATATTAGGTAGCGTGTCTGAGCAAATAATTACTATTCTTTTATTTAGGTTTTTGCAAATAGATAATGCCATTGTAAGTAGTTGAAGTTTATCTGGCTTATTCAATATAAAAAACACTAGCCTTACATTTAAGTTACTGATTATAGATATATCTTGTCCAAAGTTTTCAATAGGAAAGTAGTGGCTAATTTTATTGATAATAACAGCGTTAAACTTACTGTCCTTATCTGATAATAAAGGTGTTACTACTCTCATATAAATACCAACTCTATTTCATATTCAAATGTAGGTTTGAAAATAGATAAATTACGATGTGTAATAATTAGATTAGAACTACCACAAAAAAGTGCAAGTAAATGGCAAGAAAATCCTAACCTAATATATCTCTCACCTCTAGATTTAGTTTACAGGTAAACAAAGCCTGATACACAAATCAAGGAGAGGTTATCATGGATAAGTTTTTGAATAATTGTAAAGAATTCATGAAAGATGAAGAAGGGTTGACTGTAATCGAGTATGTAATCGGTGCAGCATTATTAGTATTAGGTATGACAACTGTATTTTCTGGTTTAGGGAATACTCTGGCAGCCAAACTGAATACGATCGTTGGTGGTTTATGATCGGAAAGGAGTGAGGCAGCAAAGAGGGCTTACTTCGGTTTCCTACATTATCGCTGCAGCCTTACTCGTTATTGCTATAGGGTTGGTTTTTTCTGGGATGGCAACAGCTTTACTTAGTAAGATCCAGAGCATTATTTCGAGTGTATGAATTAAATATATGATTAATGAGCCTTCAGTTTTTTGGGCATTGCTAATTGCAGTTTCGGTATACGATGTTGAGAAGCATCGTATACCAAACAAAATATTGATACTGTTTTTGTTTGTGTACTTTTTATCAATGTTTAACAGCAATTACAAATTTGATGTTTTTTTAATGTCCTTAGTTGGATTCGTAGTGTTTTTTTGTTTTGGATTACTCTTATATTTTGTAAGAGCTATGTCTGCAGGAGATGTAAAGCTATTAGGCATAGTAGGAATGTATCTTGGGTGGGGTCAATTACTTGATGCTTCATACTTTATATTACTTTCTTCTGGGGTTATTGGGACTTTCTACCTACTATATAACTTTTCCAACTCGAACAGTCTTACTATCAAAGGCTATTTTCAAAATAAGCTAATTGTGTTCGGTGGAGTAGCACCGGTTTTAGATGAAAGTGTTAGTTTGCACGCTAGATACTCAAATAAAGTGACGATGCCTTTTGCACCCTCTGTTGTTGTGGGATTAGCGATGTATAGCTACTTTACTTAAACCTGTTGTTGGTTAGCTTTGTGGAGAGGGATAATATATGGATATTATAGGGCGAACAGCTCCAACAACTTTGAAACCTCAAATTTCGGCTCCAATCGTTCCTACATCTCTTGATATGTTGGGTGTTCCTGAAGTTGTTATTGAAAACCTCGTACTTAAGCACTTGTCGGCTTATCCTAAATCGGATGTTTTAGAACTCTCTAACTATTTATGTGTTGTTACCCATATTGTGGAAAGTGCTCTGGCCGTTTTAAGGAAAAAGTCGTTAATTGAGGTATTTCAACCTACCTCAGATCTTTCTCTCTCATCAGTGTCCCATAGTCATGTCCGTTACTCCCTTTCTGAGAAAGGACTTGAAGAAGCTGATCTTGCTTTTAAACGTGATGCTTATTTAGGTCCTGCACCTGTTTCACTTACTCAATATAGTGAGGTGGTAAAACAACAAGACTTGAGAGCGGAGCTAGTAACTCGACCACATGTCGAAGCGGCACTGAGTGATGTATATGGTGTCGATAAAATGATTTCAGTGTTGGGGCCTGCAATCAATTCGGGACGTGCTTTATTGCTATATGGGCATGCCGGGACGGGTAAAACATTCGTCGCGAGCCGTATTGTGAATGCTCTGCACACCTCTGTATTTATTCCTTATGCAGTCTATGCACTAGGTAACATTATCAAGGTGTTCTCGGCACAACATCATAAACCGTTGGACAATAACGGCAGCGATCAAAGTATTTCCCTCAAAGACCAGTACGACAAGCGATGGCTTAATTGTGAAAGGCCAAATATCCAGGTAGGGGGAGAATTGACCATGGATATGCTTGAAGTCAATCATTCAGAAAATAGTCGAGTCTGGTTAGCACCGGTACAGATGATGGCAAACAACGGGATCTTTATCATTGATGACCTTGGTCGTCAGCCCATGCCTGTGGATGCGCTTCTTAATCGTTGGATTGTACCGATGGAGTACTCATTCGACTATTTGTCGCTGCCTAATGGTCAGCAGATAACGATGCCATTTGTATTAACGCTTGCCTTCTCTACCAATCTAAATCCTAAGAAAATAAGCGACCCTGCATTTTTACGTCGCTTAGGGTACAAAATTGAATTCAAGCCACTTAACCAGCGAGACTATGAAGCTTTATGGATGAGCGTCGCTGCTGATAGAGAAGTAGAGCTTCAAGACGGCTTCTTTGAGCGTTTGTCTCAAATGCACACGCTGCTTAAGGTGCCACTTTTCCCATGTTTACCGAAAGATCTCGTTGGTATAAGCAAAGATATTCTTTCGTTTGAGCAGCTACCACCTGTTATCACATTCGATATTCTTTCCATGGCATGGGAAGTTTATTTTACCTCTGATGGACACGAGGAAGAGAATAATGAATAAGAGTCAAGTTTTCCTACTGTTTTTACTGTCCGTAGTATTTGGCTTAGCGGCCGTATTTTTTGCTAAGCAGTGGATGGATGATCAAGTTCAACCAACAGTTGAAGTCGAGACTGTGGAGCGTCATCCGGTAGTGGTGGCATCACAAGAAATTGAAGCTGGAACCATCATTGAAGACCAGTTCTTAACCACCAAACTTATGGAAGTTGATTGGATTAATGAAAATAACTATTCCGATGTATCTGAACTGGTTGGCAAAGTGGTTGCTAACACTGTCTATGCCGGAGAAGTGCTTCATAAAATGCGCTTTACCGCCCCTGGAGAGGGCTCAACGTTAGCGGCGTTA
Source organism: Vibrio gigantis (assembly GCF_024347515.1). NCBI lineage: Bacteria > Pseudomonadati > Pseudomonadota > Gammaproteobacteria > Vibrionales > Vibrionaceae > Vibrio > Vibrio gigantis. Next base: position 2,865,764 of record NZ_AP025492.1, on the reverse strand, counting down.
ATTCCTGAAAATAAGCGTGCGGTAACTATACGTGTTGATGATGTCATTGGTGTAGCGGGTTTCTTATTACCGGGTAATAAAGTAGATATCCTTAATACCGTTTCTTATGGAAAGAATTCAGCTTCAACTCGGACTGTACTCAAAGACATTAAAGTACTGGCGGTCGACCAAACCGCAAAAACGAAAGAAAACAGCCCTATTATTGTGCGTGCTGTAACGTTAGAAGTATCCCCTAAAGATGCTGAGAAGTTACTGACAGCAAAGAGTAAAGGCAGTATTCAGCTTACATTGAGAAACCCTCATGAAGTTGAGGAGAAAGTTGTTCGTCGATACGTACCTAGACCGAGTGTAACAATTATCAAAGGTACTCAAGCATCCAGCGTTCGCGTCAAGGATTGAGGTGAGATATGAAAACAATAATAACGTGTATTTTGAGCCTAGTTTGTTTTTCTACGCTGAGCTTTGCGGCTCTACAAACGGGAAAAACCGTAACAGTTCCTCATCATAAATCGACGCACGTAGTTTTATCCGGTAAAGCTAGCAAGGTGTCACTAGGAGATCCTGATGTTCTAGATATTGTGATGCTTAAGTCCAACGAGCTGTTCTTGATTGGTAATAAATTAGGTGCGACCAATCTAATGGCATGGGATTCAAGAGGTCAGTTGATTGAATCAATCAACATTGAAGTGACTCATGATCTTAATAGTTTAAAGGCGAAGTTATATGAGTTCCTTCCTGACGAAACTATCGAAGTCCACAGCGCACAGAACCGTTTATTATTGAGCGGCCAGGTGAGCAATCAACAACAAATGAATGTGGCGATGCGCATCGCAGAGACATATTCATCTGGGAAAACCGTTGACAAGTCAAATGCAAGTGGTAGTGAGCAAGCTACAGAGACAGGTGTTATTAATTTGATGTCAATTGGCGGTGCTCAACAAGTCATGTTAGAGGTGACGGTTGCCGAGGTTCAACGAAGCTTAGTCAGAAAGTTTGACGCTAATTTTCATTTCTTCCAAACCAGTGGGTCGAATTTTTCTTGGGGAGCGTCTTCAGTACCAGCGGGAGTGTTAGGAGCAACGCCAATTTTTGAGATCCCAACTTCTACAGATTACGGCATTTTAGGATCATTTATTGACAGTAATACTCTATTTACCTTCGCTTTGGATGTAGCTAAGCAAAACGGTGTCGCAAAAGTGCTGGCTGAACCCAACTTAACTGCGTTAAGTGGTTCGAAGGCAGAGTTTTTAGCTGGTGGTGAATTCCCAATTCCAGTCCCTGATGAAGATGGCATTACGATTGAATATAAAGAATATGGTGTGGGGTTGAAGTTTATCCCAACGGTTCTTAGTGATAAAAAGATCAATCTAAATTTGGCCGTAGACGTCAGTGAAATTGCCAACAGCAGCTCGCTAACGATAGACCCAGGAACCACAAATGCGACCTATTTTATCCCTCCAATTACTAGACGTAGTGCATCGTCAACGCTTGAATTAGCCGACGGACAAACGATAGGTATTGCTGGTTTACTCAGTGAGAATGTCAGGGATATCAGTAACAAAATGCCGGGTATTGGTGACGTTCCTATCTTAGGCCAGCTCTTTAATAGTCAAGAGTATGTGTCTGGAGAAACTGAGCTTGTCATTCTTGTTACCCCTCGACTCGCTAAGCCTATCGACCGAAGTAAAGTGACCTTGCCAACCGACGCTTTTGTTGATCCGAATGACTTAGAATATTACTTGCTAGGGCGAAGCGCTTATATAGCTGAACCGTCTGAATCGGGTTCAGAACAATCTCAAGCTTCACAGGATATACCACCGACAGATGGTGGTAGCGAAGGCTCATTTGGGCATGACTTATAAGGAGATAGATATGATTAGAATAATGATGGTCTTTCTCGTGATGGTGTTAGTTGGCTGTGCAAATGATGCTCGTTTAGGGCACTCAGTAGCACTAGTGAAAGCAGAACAAACGTATAACCCTAATGCGACCCAAGAGAATTTACTTGAAGTACCTGATGGTACGGGGGAGCGGATGCAGACCGGTTACGACAGATATGTAGGGAGAGGTGAAAACGACCTGTCCGGAAGTAGTAGCCAGATCTTAGAAGAGTTTAATTAAATCTGGAGGTACTCATATGTTGTATCGAGTATCACAAAGCCCGAAAAAACAGCAAGGCTTAGTCGCAGTCATGATTACTGCTGCTTTGTTAGTTTTCTTAGCTGTCTCAGCGTTAGCTGTAGACATAAACCATATGGTTGTTAATAAAACACGCTTACAAAATGCAGTAGATTCTGCTGCGTTGGCTGCAGCCACTATTTTAGATAACAGTAAAGATAAAGATGCTGTCGACGCAGAAGTCGGTACGGCACTCAATGCTATGGCGGCCTCGACTGGGAATCAAGAAATTGATTTCTCTACCGCTTCTATAAGTATTGATTATTCGAATGATCCGCAGGACTTTACTGGTAGCGCCACTTTCGGTGCAAATGATGATATTTATGTGCGTGTTCGCGTGGATGCATTAGAGATGGATGAATTTTTCATCCACCTATTTGGTCTTGAAAAAGTGGTATCGGCAAGTGCTGTTGCTGGCCCGAGTTCAGGTCTGGCCTATAACAATATTGTTCCCATTGGGGTGTGTATTGGTGATGGCACTTCAGATAACGATATTGATCCAGAAGATGGCTACCATGACGTTACGGGTGAAGAGATAACCAGTGTGTTTGGTTATGAGGTAGGGACTGTTCATGCTTTGAAGGTAGGCGATAGTAGCTTATCTGAAATGGGCAATGGTAATTATCACTTATTGGATTTCGGCTCCGGTGGTAAAACAATTAAAGAAGGCTTAGGGGGGAGTTATGATCAGCCAGTTAAAATTGGCGAAGATGTAACAACCAAACCTGGTGGTACGGTTGGCCCTACAGGCGATGGTTTGAATACTCGTTTCGGTGATTATGGTGGTGGATTATCGGCGTCTGATTACCCTTCAGATTATGTGACCACGGAACCTACCAATGAAATTACGATTGATGCTAATACCGGAGAGATCACTTTCGATGATAGCTACGATTACGCTCAATATAAGTTAGATACCAATGCCTGTATAGCAAGTGGCGGTTCTGGGTGCGCATCTAATGGTGTTGCTTGGCGTCGTATTTTACCTATACCTATGGTGGACTGCTCGGGTAAAAGTGGCGGTTCTACCGACTTTACAGTGAATAAAATTGGCTGCTTTTTCTTGCTGCAAAAAGCACCTACCAGTAACGCAGGTACACCAGCCGTTTTTGGTGAGTTTATACATTCTTGCAGTGTCACTGGTGGCTCTGGTAGTAATCAGTCGACAACCGAAGGGGCTTACAGGATTGTTTTGTATAAGGATCCTGATAGCGGGGAGTCGTAATTATGACACTATCTAATAAACATCAACGTGGTTTTGCTGCTGTAGAGATGGTCATTGCGACCCCCGTGTTACTGTTTTTTTTGGGTTTGGTGATCGAGCTTGGCAATGTTCTGATTCACTACAATGTTATCTCTAAATCTGTACAAAATGGCGCACGATATGCTGTTAGTGAGGTTTACGATACCAAAGGTGGCACTATTGCACCAACGTTGGAGATTCAAAATGTGGTGGTTTACGGTCAGAGCAGCGTGGGGACGGCAGTACTATCTACATTGACGACATCAGATGTAACGGTAACACCACCCTCTATTGACAGCTATGTACGAGTCAGCGTGACGTATGACTATGTGCCGTTGTTTTTGTCTATTCCTTTATCCGCCACCAGTTTTTCTATTCCATTAAGTGTGACTTCAGTGATGAGGGTACTGTGATGAAAAGGCTTAAAAGACGAAACAAAGGGCTTGCCATTATTGAGTTCACTTTGGTCTCATCATTAATTTTTTTACTGCTCTTCCTCATTTTAGCGTTGGGTGCCTATATATTTTCGTTGCAAATGGTCAGTGAAGCGACTAGGAAAGCGGCTAGATTGGCCACGGTATGCTATGTCCTTGATAGAGATAATATTGCCACAATGGTGGTAAATGATATTCCTCTTCTTGGGTTTACTAATGCGAACTTAGAAGTGGCTTACTTAGACGCGAGCGGAGGAGAGATAACTTCTGATTTTGAAGCGAACTTTGGTGATATTAAGTTTGTGCGTGCTAGGGCTACGGGTTATGGCATTCAGTTAATCAGTAACCTAAGCTTTTTAGGAAATAGTGGATTTCTAGCCGCCCCTGCGTTTGAAACAATATTACCGGCTGAAAGCTTAGGGGTGGTGAGGCCTGAAACTGATACTGGCACTAACATATGGAATCGGTGCCCATAAGGCACTTAATACAGGAGTTGATGTATGGGGGAAGCGATTAAAATAACGCCTAATGAAAGTGATAAGGGTATGCCGCGTTTAAAAACAAATCTAAAGGTTTGGCTGATCTATAGCTCAGAAGGTTTTCTTTCACATATGAGTCATGAGTTAAAGAAATGCCGAAATGTGCACGTGACGTCATTTTCTCTCGCAGCCATGAGCGAGGAGTACCTAAAAAGTACGGACGTTCCTGAGCTTATCTTTGTTGAAGCTAATGGGAACTGGGCTCAAAAAATGGTTGAACTCCAGGGATATGATTTATCGCTAGAGGATATGGATTTATCTTTAGTTGTGCTTGGAGATGAAAGTGATAACGGGTCATTAAAAATCGCGCTTCGCTTAGGAGCTTCAGACTTCTTGTCTCACAATGTCACTATCACTGACTTACTCCCTCTACTTAAGAAAACGGCTTCCGAAAAACTTGAGAACTCGAATTATGGTGAGTTTATTTTGTTTTTGAATACCAAAGGAGGGATGGGGGCAACGACCTTGGCGTTGAATACTGCCATAGAGATGGCCAGTCAACATCCTAACGAAGTACTTTTACTTGATATCGACCTTCAGTTTGGTGTGATTCCAGACTACTTGAACATAGTACCTACTTATAGCGTTTCTGATGCAATCAATAGTTCGAATGACCTTGATGAAATATCTTTGGGATCTTTAGTAAATAAACACGAATCTGGTCTCCATGTTCTAAGCTTTAAACATGAAAACAACGCTGATGATTTTGAACAAGCGCAGAAAATTGGTAGGTTGCTTCCGATATTACGTCGCTTTTACCCATACGTGATTATTGACCTCTCTAGGGGATTAGACCATGTATTTGCATCTGCGATATCACCAGCAACCAAAGTGCTTTTGGTTGTACAACAGAGCTTAGTGTCAGTCAAAAACACAAGTCGATTAATTAAGTCTTTAAAATTCGAGTATGGCTTACAAAGTGACTCAATAGAGGTCGTGCTTAACCGTTATGAAAAGCGCCATTCGATTAAACTAAAAGATATTGAGCAGGCGGTAGGTAATCACAATATACACCTTATGCCTAATGATTTTAAAGTTGCACTAGAGAGTGCCAACTTGGGGCAGCCGTTAGTTCAGTCGAGAAAGAAAAGCTCTATTACTCGCTCTATTATCGATTTATCTCATGTTATTGCGCCTCCAGAGCATGAAGAAAAAGGGTGGCTGAAAAAGTTGTTTTCGTAATGGGTTGATGAAAAGTAAACACGAGGGATTGTGATGTTCTTTAAACGTAAAAATATAAATCCAGAGTTTGAAAAAAGAGTCGAACAGATTTCGCATGATTCAGACGATGCCAATCCTGTTGAACCTTTATCAAGTGTTGAAACGTCTAGCCACACTCGAAATGCAGAAGCAAATGTAGAGAAGGAAAAGGCGATTGATGAAGCTCGAAAGGTTTTAGAGCAGGAACTATCAATCAAACACTTCTTTCACAAGCAGCTGCTTGAAACATTGGACTTAGGATTACTTTCGAGCTTGGAGAAAGAGCGTGCGAAGTTAGATTTGCACGAAGCGATCGTACAACTAATGGCTGAAGATGGTAGCCATGCTCTGAGCGCAGAAGGTCGTAAACGAGTTATCAAGCAGATAGAAGATGAGGTTTTTGGTCTTGGTCCGTTAGAGCCCCTATTAGCCGATCAAACCGTGTCAGATATATTGGTCAACGGCCCTAAAAGTGTTTACGTTGAGCGAAGAGGTAAACTCGAGAAAACGCCCTATACTTTTCTTGATGACCGCCATCTAAGAAATATTATCGACCGTATTGTCAGTCAGGTTGGCCGCCGCATAGATGAAGCGTCACCTATGGTAGATGCCCGTCTAGTTGATGGATCTCGTGTAAACGCAATCATCCCTCCTCTTGCGCTTGATGGTCCTTCTGTTTCTATCCGTCGTTTTGCTGTTGATCGTTTAACGATGGATAACTTGATTGACTACAATTCAGTTTCGCCTCAAATGGCTAAATTTGTTGAAGCTGCTGTTAAAGGCGAACTCAATATCTTGATTTCAGGTGGTACAGGTTCAGGAAAAACCACTACATTAAACATCTTCTCCGGTTTTATCCCTCGAGATCAGAGAATTATTACCATAGAAGACTCGGCGGAATTACAACTTCAACAACCTCATGTAATTCGGTTAGAAACCCGACCTGCCAATCTAGAAGGGAAGGGGGAAATCAGTCAGCGAGAATTGGTCAAAAACACCTTACGTATGCGACCTGATCGAATCGTGGTTGGGGAGGTGCGTGGTAGCGAAGCTGTTGATATGTTAGCTGCAATGAATACCGGTCACGATGGATCTCTTGCAACTATCCACGCAAATACGCCTCGTGATGCCTTAAGCCGCGTCGAAAATATGTTTTCCATGGCTGGATGGAACATCTCAACCAAAAACTTACGTGCTCAAATTGCCTCAGCGATCCACCTTGTTGTTCAAATGGAGCGACAAGAGGATGGTAAGCGCCGCATGGTGAGCATTCAAGAGATCAACGGCATGGAAGGCGAGGTGATTACGATGTCGGAGATCTTCCGTTTTCAGCGTAAAGGTATCGATGAAGACGGCAATATTATCGGCTATTTCACTGCTACGGGGGTAGTACCTCAATATCATGATCAGTTAGTCAAACGTGGACTCGACCTGCCTTTCGAGCTCTTTACTGAGACTCACGGTTAAGGAGAGGTTATGGACAATGTAAGCGTTTCATTAGGCCTATTATTCATCGCTGTGCTTTTTATCTCTCAAGCTTTGCTATTACCTGCCGCGGGGAAAAAAGCGAAACATAAAGAGTTATCTCGACGCTTGAAAGAGACACAACGTAATATCGATGAAGAGAGTCTGTCTTTATTAAAAGAGCACTATAACAAAGATTTATCTCCTATAGACCGTAAGTTAATCGTCATACCATATTTTGCTGGCTTGAAAAAAATGCTGGAGCTGGCTGGCTTCAAATTAGCATTAAGCCGCTTCTTACTCATCATTTCTCTTTGTGGTGTTTTGCTCACATTTGTATCAATAATGACTAATCAAGAATGGTTTATTAGCGTAGCGGCATTCCTTTCTGTGTGGGTTATATCTTATCTGTATGTGCAAAATCGAGTGACCTATCGAATGGCTCGATTTGAAGAACAACTCCCTGAAGCTTTAGATATTATTCGACGAGCATTGCAAGCTGGGCAACCCCTCGTTCAATCATTCAATGAAGTGGGTGAAGAGCTTCCTGAGCCCATCGGCGCTGAATTTAAAAATACCTATAACCTACTTAACTATGGTTATGACTTACGTTTGGCTATTTTACAGATGGCAGAACGAGTACCCACAGTCTCAATGTTGGCCTTTTCTAGTGCTGTGATGTTGCAAAAAGAGACCGGGGGGAATTTATCGGAGAACCTGCAAAAGGTATCTGAAGTACTCAGAGCTCGTTTTAAGCTTGAAAGGAAAGTGAAAACACTTTCTGCTGAAAGTAGGATGTCTGCATGGATCTTAACGTTATCGCCTTTTGGTTTGTTTTTTGCCCTGAGGGTGGCCAGTCCGGAATACATTGAACCACTCTATAAAGATCCGCGTGGTTTATCGATGGTGAGTGTCGGTATTGTTCTTTTGGCTATCGGAGCCTTGTGGATTAAAAAGATCATCAGCATAGAGATTTAACTTATGGAACTACTAAATATTGAAGTCTGGAAGCAGATGTTAGAAGAGTTTGGAGTTAGCTCTCAGGTCGTTATCTATGCAATGATTTTGCTGACTACTGTCTTACTAACATTGACCCTTGGGTTCTTGTTTTTAGGTGCTCGCTCTCCTTTAGATAAGAAGTTAAGACAGATATCTGAAGAGGGAAGTGCTGGTGGCCGAAAACCCTATAATTTCTCTAATACTTTAGAGTCATTAAGCCCTTTTATTAGTAAAGGCAATAAAAGGGATAATGAAACTTACTCAGAAAAATTGATGCACGCAGGATTCCATGAGAAGAGTGCATTATCGGTTTTCTATGCGTTGAAGGTCTTGTCTAGCTTGGTCGGTATTGTCGCTGCTTTTATGGTTTATTACATAGCGTTGGGTGGAGACTACAATAATTTACTCATCATGACCTGTGTTTTTCTAGGAACATTCACGCCAAATATTATCTTGAGTAAGTTACAAAAAGAGCGCCAGAAAAAAATTAGAAATGGTGTTCCAGATGCACTCGATCTTCTCGTGGTGTGTACTGAGTCAGGGCTTGGTTTTAATGCCGCCCTTGGGCGCGTAGCATCTGAACTTTATGTCTCTCAGCCTGAGCTTGCTGATGAACTAGAGACTGTGTTTGCCAAAATCCAAGCCGGTGTCACTATGCCAGATGCGCTTAGGCAGCTTATTGAGCGAACTGGTTTGGTCGAATTAGAAGGCTTGGTTTCTTTGCTTTCCCATGCATCGAGAATGGGAGGAAGCTTAGCGCAAACACTTCGTGATTATACTGAAGACTTTAGAGATAAACGTCAGCAAGCCGCTGAAGAAATTGCGGCGAAAATACCGACTAAAATGTTATTCCCGATGTTGATATTTATTTGGCCTTGCTTTTTTATTGTCGCACTTGGCCCTGGACTTTTGATCGTAATGGACGCATTAACTGCGCCGGGAGCAAGTTTATGATTTTATTCAATAAGTTTCTTCTACTACTATTGCCAGCCTTGCTATTTGGTTGTGCTTCTTCCGATGAGCCGACTAATCAATTTGATGCAGAATTGTATTCCGGTAAACCCATAGATACTTTAACTAGCGATGATCCTCCTCTTAATGAGAAAGAAGCAATAATGCGCGGTGATATTGCTCTGCGAGACAATAATATAGACTTGGCCTTATATGAATATATACGCTCTTTGTCCTTCCCTGAAAAAGAATTTCACGATAAAACTTTGTTCACTATTGGCCAAATACATTCGTCTCGCGGCAACTATGCGCTGGCCGAGAAAGCTTACCTAGCAGCGCTAGATTTTAATCCAGCCCACACTGAAGTATTGGAGCAGTTAGGAGTCTTGTATACCAAGCAGCGTCGTACAGATGAAGGTCGAAGCTATTTCTTTAAAGCGATTAATGCAGACCAAGTTCGTTTAAAAAGTAGTGAGACGATTAAAAACTATCAAGCATTGAATCAAAGTGAAGTGGCCAGTTTGAAGGTCGACAGCATGTCTCCAGCATTAGCTTATATGGGAATTGGTGTACTGGAAGATGTTGACGGAAAGCACCAGATCGCACAAGAGTACTTCAAAAAGTCACTGACGATAGATAAAAGCTCAGTCAAAGCTTTGTTGAATATGGGCTACTCCCACTACATGTATGGTAACTACAAGGAAGCGTATCAATACACGCGTTCAGCCTTAGAGTTAGATCCTAATAATGAAAAAGCTCAGAATAATCTGGCGCTTATTTATTTAGCCTCTGGTGATATTAAGAAAGCAACCAACGTGTTCATGAGGCACATGGACACCCCGGAAGCGTTGAATAATGTTGGCTACTTCCTGATCTTACAAGGAAAACCTGATCAGGCGGTTCCATATTTACAGCAAGCTATTGATAAAAAATCATCTTATTACAAAGTAGCAAATGAAAACTTAAACAGAGCACTAGCGGAAGTGAGAGAGATGGAACAATAGTGAGTTAATTTTGGCTTAATGAAAAGGATATTCATATTGCCTCAAAGTGAAAGTTTTAAAAAAGACATCATCGCTATTTCTGTAATTTGGTTCGTATGTGCCATTGTTATATTTATTTATAAGTGGGAAAGCATTTCAATACTCAACCTGAATGATAATGATGATTATATGCGTTTTGTTCAGTTTCAGGAGTGGATGAAAAGTGGTCATTGGTATCTTGAACCGATGAATAATTTCAATGTTGATGATGGCTTGATTATTCATTGGTCTCGGTTTCCAGACTTAATGTTATCGTTGGTCGCTTTTCCATTGTTATTTATTTTTGATGATAGTCTTGCTTATACTATCTCGATTTCTATTGTTCCTTTGCTTTATTTATGGATCTTTGCATTATCATGTTTCTACTTGTGTGAGTGTTATTTTGGAGATAAGTATCGTTTTGTAAGCATGATGTTTTCTATCTCTTCACCTGCCATTATACATTTTCTGCCTGGTTCGATTGACCACCATAACATCCAACTTATTTTAGCAACGCTTTTCTTATCAGTAACACCGACTTCTATCAACAATCTAAGGCAATCATGGCGGGTATATGCTCAGGCCGTTTTTTTGTCTATATCCCTATGGACAGGGATGGATAATGTATTATTCTTTATGATTTTCTTGATTATTTATACAGTCTATTACTGTTTCGTTCGTGACGAGTGGTTTAATTATATCTCTAATCTATACGCGACTTGTACGATTTTTGGATCCTGTGCGGTTTTATTAAATAGACCTTACGATGAGTTTTTTGTTTTTAAATATGATGAAATTTCACTTATTCTAATCATTCTTTTTTTTAGTGGGTGGGTCTTTGTTAATATTTACAACCAATTAATTAGTGTTGAAAAGAAATTTAAGGAAAAATTATTTATATTTATATTTATTTTTATTGGTTTGTTATGTTTACTACCAATTTTTGTTCTTTACCCATCACTAACCAGTGCATTATTTATTGATTATCCTCCAGTACTTAAGGTCTATTGGCTTGATCAAGTTACCGAAGCTAAATCTGTCGCAAAATACATAGAAATGAATGGTTTTTTTTCTGTAAATAACTATGTATTGTTATTGGTTCCCGCAATTATATACCCACTTTTCAGACTTAAGAACCACCACTGTACAATCCTGTATCTCATTTTTATGTTCAATTTAGTCCTTGCGATATTTTGGCAGATTAGGGTGATGAGGTTGTGTTTTGTTTTAGCTGCTCCTTTACAAGCATATGTTGTTTTGCAGCTAGCAGAATACATTCGCTCTTCACTCGTCAAAGCAATTTTTATTTTTTCTGGAGCGCCGTTAGCACTAGCATTTGTCATTCTTGCTTTGTCTCCGACAGAGAAAATCATTACTACTTTTGATGAGAGCGACAAGTTACCAGTCATTTTTAAGGTGTTAAAAGATAACGGTATTAACTCACATACAATTCTTTCAGGAATAGAAACGGGTGCACCTGTATTGGCCCAAACGAACAACAGTATAATCGCCGCTCCCTATCATCGAAATATTGTAGGTAACCAATTTTTGATTGAAGTGATGTTAGAAGAGGACATGCTTCTGGCAAGAAACAAAATAGTAGATAAAAAAGTTGATTATATATTGATCGGTAATGACCCCCATTTATCCCTCCTTAAGAATTCTGGAAGCGAGGACTCTTTAGTTAGAAGACTTCATGGGGATAATATTCCGGCTTGGCTAGACGTTACATACATTGGAATAGAGGACGGTTACCGAGTTTTTAAAGTAAGGAGTGAGTATGAATAAACAGAAAGTAGCGATATTACTCCCATGTTATAACGAAGCCGGAGCCATTGGCGAAACGGTTACGTCTTTTCAACAAGCCTTACCTGATGCATCTATTTATGTTTACGACAACAACTCAACCGACAACACGGTCAACGAGGCGTTACAAGCTGGGGCGATTGTGCGACATGAGCCTCGCCAAGGTAAAGGAGAGGTCGTGAGGCGGATGTTCTCTGATATCGACGCTGATATCTATGTGATGGCTGATGGTGATGACACTTATGACGCGTCAGTATGTCCAGCGTTGATCGAGCAATTAAAGACTGAAAAGCTTGACATGATCATTGGAAGCCGAGAGCGAACTTCAATCGCTTACCCCAAAGGACATATCCTCGGCAATAAGATGTTTTCATCATTGATTAACCTAGCATTCAATGCTCAGTTGAATGATGTGTTTTCTGGTTATCGAATTATGAGCCATCGATTTGTCAAAACCGCACCTATCTTCAGCGATGGCTTCCAAATAGAAACAGAGCTTACCGTGCATGCGCTGCATCATAATATGTCTATCAAAGAAGTTTCGACTCAATACCAATCTAGACCGGAAGGTACTTCTAGCAAGCTAAACACCTTGAGTGATGGTATTAAAATTTTTAACTTTATTTTATTCCTACTGAGAGACGTGAAACCGATGTTTTTCTTTGGAGTGCTCTCGATATTGCTTGGTCTTATTTCATTGATCTTGGGTATCCCCGTCATTGTTGATTTTGTTGATACAGGGTTAGTTGACAGATTACCTACCGCTGTTTTGTCTAGCTCAATAGCTTTGATCGCTGTGATGTCTTTTTTCTGCGGTTTAATACTTGATAACGTATCACGAGGTAGGCGAGAGATGAGAATACTCTCTATTTTAAGGTTTAAGGACGGTAAATAATTTGGCGAGATATTAGGCCAAGAATCAGCAATCAGCAATCAGAATTTGAGTGGTTATGTGGAATTGCCATTACCAGTATGTAGCGCCTGCTAGGCGGACTACATTATGAAATTAAGAAGTAAGAAGTAAGAAGTAAGAAGTAAGCGATTAGTCCACTTCTCACTCTCAATTATTATTTAGACAGTAAGACCTGTCATTGCACCAAATAACATGAATAATCCTACAAGCCCAACAATAGGCATCTTCACTGTTTTCAATAACCACACACCAACAATGATTAGAGCGAAGTCTAAACCGCTACTCACTGCGCTTGTGAAGATCGGTTGATACAACGCTGCTAGCAATAAACCCACAACAGCTGCATTCACACCAGTAAGCGCGCCAGCCACCAAAGGTTTATTCGCAATTGCCTGCCAGTTCTTCAGTACACCCAGTAGCAATAAGAAGCCCGGTAAGAACACCGCAATCGTTGCTAAAAGCGCACCTGTAATTGGCGACGACGGCATTAATACATAACCGAGGTAAGTCGCTAAAGTAAACATCGGGCCAGGAACCGCTTGCGCAGCAGCATAACCTGTTAGGAAGGCATCTTGAGACAGTTGGTCACCGATACCATTTTGTAGTAACGGAAGTACAACGTGGCCGCCACCGAATACTAAGCTACCCGCTTGGTAGAAAAGGGCAAACACTTCAATACCTTGAGAGTAAGCACTGAATAGAGGCAGGCCAACCAATAGCGCAACAAAAATCACGAGAGGTGTTACCGATATTTTTTGTGTTGAAGGTGTCGTTTTTAGCTCTTGAGACGTCAAGAACTTACTGCCGACCATTGCCGAAAATACTAGAACCAACACTTGAGGCCAAATTCCAGGGAGCAAAAGCAAAACAATTGCGGTAATGACACACAGCGCGGTCGCGACTTTTGATTGGCAAAAGTTTTTGTACATACCAAATGTGGCATCAGCAACCACTACAACTGCAAGCAGCTTCAAACCGTGAATGATTGAATTAAACAGAGGTGCTTCCAATAGCTGATTGCTCACCAAAGCTAATATCAACATAAGGATGACAGATGGGGAAGTGAAGCCGACAAATGCAGCAATGGCTCCGGTTAATCCACCTTTCTTGTAGCCAACCGCGAAGCCAACTTGACTTGAACCTGGGCCCGGCAGAAATTGACTAAGAGCGACAATCTGCCCGTACTCTTCGTCGGACAACCAATTCAGTTTTTCAACAAAGGTTTTACGGAAGTAGCCAATGTGTGCCGCAGGTCCACCGAAGCTAATCCAGCCAAGCCAGAAAAAGGTTTTAAAAATTGAAAGCATGATCGATTCCAGATAAATGTTTAGCGTAATTTAGGTGGAGTTGCACTATGATTCAAATTAATCATTTTAATTATAACTATGAATAATATGGGTTTTGTTTTATGGCTGATTTTAACTGGAAAGGGATCGACCTTAACTTGTTGATTGCACTGCAGGCTTTGTATAAAACGAATAGCGTGAGTAAGGCTGCTGAGCGTTGTTATGTCAGTCAATCTGCGATGAGTCATAGCTTACAAAGGCTACGAAAGTTGTTTGATGACCCTTTATTTGAGCGTGTGGGTAGCAAGATGGAGGCGACCGACCGAGCCGTCGAATTATCCAGTACGGTAGAGACTTTACTCAATACCATTCAGTCAGAGGTGCTGCTGTCTAAATCGTTTGATGCCATGACTTATAAAGGAACTTGGAAGATTGGACTTACTGATTATGCTGAGCAGATGTTCGCTCCTATATTGTTTGACCTTATTAAGCAATCCTCACCTTACTCCCAAGTGGCGTTGTTTAATGTAAATCGGAGTAACTACCAGCGAGTCTTTGAAGATGCCAAGCTTGATATGACGATAGGCAGCTTTGGTGAGGTACCAAAGCAATATCGAACAAAGCATTTGTACACGGAGCAACATGTTTGTTTACTTGATCAGTCGGTTCTATCTATTGAGGAGCCGATGTCGCTAGAACAATTTGTTGCTGTCGAGCACGCGCTCGTTTCTCCGGCTGGATCGTTAAAGACGGGAGTTGATACTCGTTTGGGTGAACTCGGCCTCAGCCGAAAAGTGGCGATATCTTCAAGTAATTTTTTAACAGTAAAGCGATTAATTCGTGGAAGAGAATTGCTATGCATTGTTCCTAGGCTAGTGGCGCGCAATGATATGGGTGCTGAGGAAACTTTGCTGGCTGTAAAACCACCGATAGATGTTCCAGATTTTGATATCCAGCTTGTTTATAGAAAGACAAAGCAATTAGATGATAAAAATAAACTACTTAGAAAATTGATTACTAATGCGATCTCATCTGTGATTTCCGGGTAGTTTACTTTGCAGGTTGGTCGCCAATTTTATCTGAATTAATTTTAGAAAAATCCGGTTTATTATAAGAACCCGACTATACTTAATTTACGACTCAAAGCAGTCGTAAAGAATAGACTTTTTGATTTACCTAAGTAAAAAAATGGTTATATCCTAATGATGTAGCTGAAAAAACTGCCAGGCTAAACGGACTTAGTTGGTCTTAAAAGCGCTAGATCCCCCTAGCGCTTTTTCTTTTGGGCGAGATAAATTTAAAGGCACCATTAACAATCTAAAAGGAAAATCGAGTCCATTTTTTAGCCTGCCAACGATAGGCCATGATGATTCCACGGAACCACTCGTCCATTGCAATCGCCATCCAAGCGCCGAATACTCCATATCCCCAATGCACGCCGAGCAAATAGCTCATGGCAACCCCAATGCCCCACATGCTGAGAATGCCCATTTTTATTGGGAATTTAATGTCGCCAGCGGCCTTTAGACAAGAGATAAAGATCAGGTTAAATACTCGGCCAGCTTCAAGAATGATGGAACCGGCAATCAGTGCTGCAGTTAGCGCAATGATCTCTGGGTCTTGCGTGAACAGATCGAGAATATCGAAACGGAACACATAAACCATACAAGTAATCGCGGTTGAGGCGATAAACCCAACCACAAAGTAACGCTGCACACGGCGAGTGATTTCGTCGATCCATCCTTTACCTATGTAGTAACCGGTTTGAATTTGGCTGCCTTGACCAATCGCCAGTGCAAATGCAAAAGAGAGGCGGGCGATGTTTTGTGCGTAGGTAAATGCTGCCAGTGATGAGGTACCCATCTGAACGACAAAAAAGGTAATGCTGATCTGTGCCATGTTGTAAGAAAGCACTTCTCCCGCATTCATTGAGCCAATCTTCATTATTCTTTGATAGATAGATTTCGGAACGGATTTGAATTGCTTCACAGGTAGATCAATGCCTTTACTTCTGACCACACCAATTAAGATCAACATCCCGATCACTTGGCTAATCACTGTCGCAGTCGCAACCCCTTGTACACCGTAGACTGGTAGCCCAAAAGGCTGGTAGAGAGCGCAGTAGTTACCGAATACGTTGATGACACCAGCAATCATGTTGATCACCATTGGGGATTTTGAGTAGCCGTGACTGCGCAAAATGGTGGTGAGGACTACACCTATGGTTACATTGAAGGTGAGAGCACCACTGATGAACAGGTACTCTTGTGCGTACTGTTCGACTTGAGGTTCGAGTTGGTAGAGAGGGATAAAAAATTCAGCGACAAGAACCGCAATAACACTCAGTAGCACACCGGCAATAATGGCCAGAATGATGCTCGCTACACCCACGTGAGCGCTCTCTTGAGTGCGAGAGGCACCGTTGTATTGCGCGATTAAAATACCAGTACCACTGCTGACCATGGTCGAGACAATGATCAGAAAAAAGGATATCTGAGAAATAACACCAACGGCAGACACGGCTTTGTCTGAGTATCCCGATAACATGAACACATCACTGGTATTGAGTGCGGTTCTTAAAAGAACTTCGATAAAAATTGGCCAGGTGAGCGCAACGATTCCCATACGTTTATTTAGGGTGGAATCAGCATTAGGCATTTAGGTTTTCTCAAAAAAAAGGGGTAGGCGACACTATAGTTTAGCGATTATTTAGTAAACGCATATCAAATTAATGTCCGGAAGACTAATAAGGATAAATAAAATTCGAATAAGTCTTCAGAGCCTAATGTTTCAGTGTGAGTGATGAAATTTTTGAGCGGAGTTTCATAGCAAGAGTACTCTTTGTTTTTAATGAACAAAAGCTTGCCTGTGCTTGCGGAGTACAGCGAACAGGGTAAAAGGATCATAGTAGGCCAAATGGTCTAAGTCCCATTCTTCTAGCCATAAAAAAGGCACTCAGCTAAATGCTGAGTGCCAAAGCCTGAAATTTATTAACTTACATTTCAGAGGACAGTTTAGGGGGATCGATTTACTCTGCGTCAGTAAAGAAATCGTTGTAAAGCATGTATAGGTGAGCCGCACTCCAAGAGAAGTTTGGCGCGCCTTGTTGTTCACCGTTTAGTGGGTTGTAGTTCTCACGAATGGGTCCGTCTTGTACCAAACCATCAGCATGGTCGAAGAATGCACCCGCCATCTCGATAGCATCGTCACGGTAGCCGTAGCTGTCCATGCCTTTTAGGCCGAAGTAGAATTGGTCTACCCATACGCGTCCACGCCAGTAAATATCTGGGCCAAATGCTGGGCTAGAAAGCGCTGCAGTGCCCAGTGGAACGTAGGTGTTGAACTCAGACGTATCTTTCATCACAGAGACAACCGCATCAGCATGATCTTGAGTCGCTGCACCGTTGAACAGTGGTGACCAACCTTCAGGACCTTTACCACGCTCTACAATCGGTTTACCCGCACAGCCGTTCGCCAATGGTTTGTCTTCAATGCGAATGTCGTAGAAGAAGTTTGTGCTCTCATCAAACATACAGGTGTTGATGTAGTTCGATAGGTGTTCGGCTTTTTCTCGGAACTCTTTCGCTTCGGCATCTTTACCAAGAATGTCCGCCATTTCCGCTAGGTACTTGTTATCACTGTACATGTAGCTTGCTTGGTCAACAGACTCTTGCAGCAGAGAGTAGCCCAGTAGCGTGCCGTCTTCAGCGCGGTTTTGAGCGAACTCAACATCCCAGTCACTGCGCTTGCCGCCGTTAGCAACATATGCGTCTAGCTGATCTTTATCGATGAAACCAAAAGCGGCGGCATCATCACGACCAGATTCCCAAGACGCCGCAGTTTGAGCAGGGCTTTCAATGTAATCGTAGTTACCTTCTGCCACGACTTTATCCAGTGCGGCTTGGCCAACGACGGTTTCGTGCTTATCGCCACGAACCACAGTGAAGTACATTTCGCCTTCAGGTGTATTGTGTGCTTTGTCGCGTGCTGCGCCGTATTCTGGAACACCGTTGCCGTTGTTATCACGGTTACGTAGCCACCAATCATGGTAAGCCACTAACTTTGGATACATCTCTTCTAGCCAAGCTTCATCGCTGGTGGTCTTGTAGACTTCCATTACCGCCCATGCCGCTAAGCTTGGTTTGGTGTTACGTTCGTTCCAGTTGCCACCATCCCCGCCACGCTCTGGGCTAAGGTTGTACGCCAGTAGGTCTGGCACGTAGCCTTCATCCCATGGACGAACGGCATCGTCAGCCTGTATCTGGTAAGCGAACATCGCGCGGATGTTGTCTTTCGCCACATCAGGGTTGAAGTGAGCCATTGCGTAAGCTTGCTTCCATGTGTCCCACGGCCAAGTTTGGTTGCCCGAGAACCAACGTGCTGTCACAGATGGCGTCACTGAGTCAAACTCCATTGCACCTGCTGCGCCACGCCAGTTACCATTTAGGGTTTCCATCGCTTTTACTGCAACACGCTCTTGCTCAGGTGTCGCATTCGGGTTGGTTAAGCCCATCTCTAGGTAACCTTCCCAGCGCGCTTCAGATGCAGCTAAGAAGTCGGTAGGGTTTGCCATGATCTTTTTGATCTCAGGCTGCTCCGCTTGCGCTTCTTCTGCCGTTAAAACGTGCGAGTATGTGGTGTAGATGGTGGTTGATTCTTCAATGCTTGCGGTTGAAGTAAACGTTAGGCCATCGACCTTAGTTTGGGTTGGAATCGACTTATGAACTTGGTATTCAGATTCGCCAGAGGTCAATAGATCCCACGTTGAACGTACTTTACCGAAAGTCACCTTTAAACCATCGTCGGTTGCAACGATTTGGCGGTTGTATTCAGGGTAGGTTTCCGCAATAGTTTTATCAGTTTGCGCTACGCCCTCTTTCGCGTGTGTTTTTTCAAGCAGTTCACCGTCCCACACTAACTCAACTGGCGAGTCAGTGGTGATTTTCGTTTCTAGCAGAGAGGTACGGTTAGAAGCAAAACGCATCGTCATCTCTACTGTCACATCGTCAGATTTCAGCGTCTGAACTAATGCGCCCGGCAGGCTGTAAGCTTCCATGGTGAAAGCCACTTTTTTGCCATCTTTGAACACGCTTAGACGGTCAAAGTTATCAGCCATGAAGTTGATGTATTCTTCGGTAAGCAGTGCAGTACCTGGGAAGCCGCCCATACCTTCAGCAGTATCTGGCAGTAGGTGACCGTGCCATGCGCCAAGGTCGAAGAATGGGTTAAAACGTTGGTGGTCATCGAAGTCGTAGTCACGCATGTATTCTGGTGAGCCAGTGCGGTCGATAACATTCTTAAATTCGTTAGCTTGCAGTTGTTCTGAGCCAGAGTTTGATGTACAACCAGTAACAACAAGTGCTGCACCGATAGCGAGAGCTGCGAATGATTTATTCAGTTTCATGATGAGTTCCTGTTATTACCAGTAGAAGTATTGCATTGCGAACACTTGCGCGTCGCCGATTTCAGTATCGCTGCCTACGCCAAAGCGGCTATCGAAGGCCGTCGCAAATGCGCCGTTGCCGTATTCGTACCAAACGCCAGCATTGATGTAAGAGGTGATTTCTTTTTCACCGTTGTCGCCGTCGAAGTTTGCGTAGTTGTAGGCTGCTGATAGGTATACGCCTTGTGCTGCTTCGTACCATGCACTGGTTTGAATGCCAGACTCACTACCGAAAGACTCTTGGTTACCCTTGTCTGTATCGTGCCAAACACGTGCAGCAACATTTTTGTATTCAGCACCCAATAGGAATAGCTCTCCGCCATCGTTATTACGGACTTCACCGCCACCCATTAATGTTAGGTCATCAGTGAGGTCATATTGTAAGTAACCATTGACCATGGCGTTCTTGTCTTTCCATTGGTCTGCAAAGCTATCGTATTTACCGAAATGGATAAGAGCGTCATCTTCAGAGAAGTCAGACTCAGGAGCGAAAGAAACGCTGTAGCGAAGCTTGCCTTCTAAGTTTTGAATTTTGACCCCTACGTTTACATCGCGAGTGTTAGAGATTGCATAACCGTATTCGACGGTTGCATCGCCCCACCATTGAACGTCATCCAGTGAAGAGTCCATACGACCAACAATAAACTCTGTTTTGTTATCTGTGCGGTAGCCAGCGTAGAAGCGGTTAAAACCACCTTCAAAGCCACCCCAACCATGACCAGTTGCCCATGCATTGCCTTCATCGTCGGCTTGTACTGTCCAACCTTCCATATATGCAAGACCAAACCAGTTGCCATGTTCGATAGCGAGACCTGCTTCGATATATGTACCGTCAGCGTAGCGACCCTTGTCATCACCTTCTAATGCAACGTGACCACCTAGACCAAGCTCACCATAAAAGTTAAATAGAGTTTGTGAGGCAGCTTCAGGGGGCTGAGTGTCACTATGATTTGCCGCTGATTCTTCAGCGTTTGCATTAGCAGTTAAGGCAGCAAGAATACAACTTGTAATAAGAGTGGTTTTAGTAAAACTAAATTTCATTTTATTCACTTCTATGTCGGGTTAATAAATGAAGGCTCGTAGGTAGTCTTGACTTCTAATATGGGGTGCTCTTAAGGCGTATTGGTCAGGTTACTTACGATCGCAAAACCGATATTAATGATAATTTTGATGTTTAAAATTAATTAGGGTCAAAAGTGTGATCTATTTTTAGTAAATGTTTACCTTGTTTTTATTTTGACTTTAAGTTGAATTTGCAGAGGCATGGTTGGGGTTGTAGGTATTCAGGTTGTGAATCATTTTGTGGGTGGTTAGATTGCTGACTCGAATGTCTTCTTTCTTGAATGGCTTTGGTGAAAACGGGGGATTGAGTGGAAATGTACCCACAAATAAAAAGGCACTCGCCAAATGGGAGTGCCTTAAGTTTCAATCAGAATGTGGGGTCAAACTAAGCATTCGCCGCTTCAGGTTTTGCTTCTAGTTTCTTCTCTTCTGGAGATAAGCTTTTCTCGTATTGACCGTACTTCCACCATGCGTAGCCAAGGAAGATCACAATCCCGCCCACGTTGTAGAAGATGATGGTCATGATGTCTGCGCCCGTTGGGAAGGTTGATGCAAAGAAACCAACCGTAAAGATAGCGATAAGAATCGACACTGCGGTGATACCTACTCGGCGAGAACCCATGCGGAAGTCACGAGGTAGATGGTCAAGTTTTACACGTAGGTGTAGGTAAGCAATCATGATGAACAGTGGTGGCAACATAGAGGCTGCGGCTGTCATATTGATGATGGTGCTCATTAAGTCTTGTACTGTGTCCGACGCCAGTGTTGGGATGAACATCAGTGGAATTACGATGAAGAACTGAACCCAAGCCGCACGCTCTGGAACGCCTTGTTTGTTAAGTGCGACGGTTTTTTCGCCGAAGATGCCTTTAGGGATTTCAGAGAAGAAAATCTTAACTGGTGTCGCTGTCCACATCAGTAGAGAACCCAGCATAGCTGTGAATGAAACCACACCAACGAAACGGTTCATCAAGATTTCAGACAGTCCAAAGTGTCTTGCTAGACCTTCAAAAACTTGAACTGAGCCGCCAGTAAATTTAAGTTCTTCACGAGCAACAAATACGTTTGCTAACACAGATCCTACCGAGTAAAGCGCACCAATGAAGATACCCGCGATGATGATAACTTTAACAAAAGATTTGTGACCGCCTTTGATGTCGTTAACGTAAACCGCTACCGATTCTGCACCGCCTGCCGCCATGAAGATCCAAGTGATTACACCAAGGAACGCCCAGTTAAAACTTGGTGTCATGGCTTCGATGGTGATTGGGTCTGCTGGCTCGATACCGCCTACCAAAGCACCACCAGATAGCAAGATGTAAGACATCGTTAGTAGCAGCATCAGTGATGATGTTAGTGACGTGATAGGGCCCAGTAATTTCGCGCCGTTGTTAGAAATATGAGTCGCGACCGCAAACAAAATGGTACTTAGAATTGCGGTGGTCATTGGCGTGAATATGTATTCAAAACCTAAGAACGCATACGACGCATAAGCGATGATTCTAGGTAGCAGAGAGGTGAAGAAGAACAGGTTAACAAACCAGTATGTGTAAGCCGATATAAACGCCCAGCGGCCGCCTAGCGAGCTTTTAACCCAAGAATAAACACCCGCTTCAGAGTCTTTATTCAGTGACACAAACTCTGCAACGATCAAACAAAAGGGCACAAAGTAAAAGATGGTTGCTAGAAAGAACATCGGAGCCGAAGAAAGGCCGATCTCGATGTTGTTATTAATGATGTTATTGAAGCTGTATACCGCCGCGAAGGTCATAGACAGTAGGGCAAATTTGCCTATCGTACTGCGTTTATTTTCGGACATGATGTTCTCCGGTGAATCACGTTGATGATCGTTATAACTTGGTCCTAGAGAGGGAAGCCCTAGGCCGCACTTTTATTGTTATGTTGGTTTGGCAAACACCCGCTTTGTTTTGTCAGGGTTGGCTCATTGTTGTTTTTATAGATTTACGATCGGACTTCTTTGGGCTTTTTGTCTCTGGTATTTCAGTAAAGTTATTACCAATACAAAGAGTTAAAGATTAAGAAGTTCATTGAAGAGGTTGCTTGTTTCATAAGCGACTATTTATAAGGCTTGTAGGGGCTTTGTGTCGCTTTTTTTATATGAATTAGTTTGTCTCTTCAGCAAGAAGATTAAAGATTAAGCGGCGGGAAGTTAATCGAAATTGATCAAATATGTGACCTTGAGTAAATAAATTTAGTTAATGTTTTACCTTGGTTTTTATTCGAGTTTTATTACCTATTCATTGGTGTTTTTCGTGAAGTGAAATCTTGACAGAATGCCGTTTTTATTTTCTTGGTTTGTTATTTAATTGTCTGATTTAAAACAAAAAAAGCGCCTTGGTAGGCGCTTTCTAAGTTGGGGTTCATGCTGAGTGTTACGACTGCTTAGCCGTTGCTAGCTTTGCGTCTTTACCTGCTTGTTTCTTTTCAAAGCGAGAGATCCACCACCAAGCGATAGCTGAGAACACTGCCGTCATGAATACGTTGACGAAGAAGGCTTGCATTAGGTCAACACCTGTTGGGAATGCCGATGCCGTCATGCTCACAACGAAGATACCAATAAGTACAGATACAACAGCCATTCCTTGAACGCGAGTACCCATACGGAAATCACGCGGTGTATCGTCATGCTTCAAGCGGAATACAAAGTACGCCACCATGATGAAGATAGGCGGAAGCATTGCTGTACCAGCCGTTAGGTTGATTGCAGTGTTCATCATGTCTTGTACTGATTCAGAGCCAAAACCGTTAACCACTAGCATGACGAATACAAACGCGAACTGCCACCAAGCTGCACGCACTGGTACACCGTGTTCGTTAAGCTCTGTTGTCTTCTCGCCGTAAACACCTTTAGGGATTTCAGAGAAGTGAATTTTTACTGGAGCCGCTGTCCACATCATCATTGAGCCGAACATAGCAACGAATAGGATAATACCGACGAAGCGACCCGTTAGAGATTGTGAAATGTCGAAGTAGTTCGCCATACCAGTGAAGATTTCAACCATACCGCCAGCGTAGGTCAGTTCGTCACGAGCAACGAATACGTTTACCAATAGAGAGCCAACTGCGTACATAGCGCCGATTGCGATACCCGCACCAATGATAACCTTGATGAAAGACTTGTGACCGCCCTTAACATCGTTTAGGTAAGCGGCTGCGGTTTCTGCACCACCGGCTGCTTGGAAGATCCAACACATGATACCTAGCGTTGCCCAGTTGATGGTCGGTGTCATTGCTTCAAGCGTGATTGGTTCTACTGGTTCATGGTTGCCGCCGAGTGCCATTAGTGCACCGATAACGTAGATTGCAAATAGAGCGAATACACCGTATGCCACGATCTCGGCAATTTTACCTAACCAGCTCGCGCCTTTGGTTGAGATGTGTGTCGCTGCTGCAAACAGAGCAATCGAGATGGCCGATGTCACGACTGGCGAGAAGGCGTATTCATAGCCCAACATCGCGTAAGACGCATATGCGATTACGTTTGGTAGCAGAGATACAAACCAGAAAAGGTTTACGAACCAATATAGGAACGAACCTAGGTAGGCAGGTTTTGAGCCTAGCGGTTTTTTAAGCCAGTCATACATGCCTGACTCAGAATTTTTATTTGCGGATACGAATTCAGCAATGATGAATACGAATGGAATGAAGTAAATAAGAGTTGCGAGCAAAAAGATAGGGGCTGAACTCAATCCCAATTCGATGTTGTTGTTTACAATGTTGCGAACGTTAAATACCGCTGCAAATGTCATGGAGAGTAAGGCAAATTTACCTAACTTACCGCGTACAGATTCAGACATAGTGTCCTCCAAGGGTCACGTAATTATAGTCGTTATTTCTTTAAGCTTCCTTGTAGGGAAGAAGCGTAAAGGCGTTATGCAGTGTGACTGAGCCTTGAACGGCAAGGCTCGGTACACACTGTGAATAGATTTTGTTGCTGCTTTCAGTTGTTTAGCTTCAGCAGCTTGTTTTCGGTTACTTACTTAGCTTCAATTACTCACTTATTAAGGAAGTAACCGTCTTCGATAGTCACTTTCAGCACTACTTTGCGAACTCGGTTATCACCGTGAAAGCGGTAAGCTTTGCTGTTATCAAAGATCGCAACTTGACCTTCAATCAACTCGCGAGTCTCGCCGTTACCCAGTAGGTGTTCACGGTCGGTTTCATCACTGTAAGTTTGGGTCTGTTCAAGTTGAGACTTAGCTGCAAACTCAACGGTTTCACGACCTTCCAAGTAGTAATGAACATCGAAATAACGTCGGTTGCCGGTGAAGTTTTCTGTGTTACGAGCCACACCGTCTTCAATCATGTAAGCCAGTGAGTCACCAATCGAATACATCACGCCATCTTTGATGTTGCCGATGTTTTCAATCGCTTCTACACAGCGTTGCCATTTACGACCGTCGCGGTAAACGACTTTAAATTGCTCTAGGTTGTCTAAAACGATCATCGTTTATGCCTCGTTCTGTTGTGGTTGAGTTGTTGGCGTATTCGCCGTGAAGAACTCGTCACCAAAGTTGTGATTGATTAGGTGTTGTGCGTCGCAATCGCCTGCTTGGAATGGAATCAGAGTTAGTCCGTAGCGGAACTCATCCATGTACACGCGGTAAGAATCCAACACTTCGCTTCCCCAAGAGTTTGAGCCTAAGCCCATCACTTGGTGGTCTAGATTCAGCGTGATGTAACCGCTCTTCTCTAGCTCAATGGTATGTTGTGCTTGGTGCAGGTTTTGATTGGTGTAGAACCATGCGCTGAAGTTGATTTCTTGCTGTGGTTTTACCGCAATACCATTACCCGCGCGGCTTGAAAGCGCAGCCCAACGAACATGCTGGCGGTTGCCGTTGTTTTGCGGGAACGGATAGTTCTCGAACATGTCTGCAACCGTTGATTGGTAAACGTCAATCATGTTGGCATGCTTGCTGTCTTGGTAGTTCTCTTCAGGGCCGCGGCCGTAGTATTGA
Organism: Vibrio gigantis; assembly: GCF_024347515.1. Taxonomy (NCBI): domain Bacteria; kingdom Pseudomonadati; phylum Pseudomonadota; class Gammaproteobacteria; order Vibrionales; family Vibrionaceae; genus Vibrio; species Vibrio gigantis. Next base: position 2,840,245 of record NZ_AP025492.1, on the reverse strand, counting down.
ACCTGGTCAAAGTCGCCATTAATGCCCATATCGAAACCAATCACTGGAATCACGTGTGGGTAATCACCGTAACGTTCACCGCTTAATTCAACGTTCAGTTGGCCTTCAGCGCTGATTTGGTAGCGATATTCACAACGCATACCGAAATCAAATACAGGTGGAGCAATGATGCTGGTGGTCGTGATCTCTACCTTGCCATTTACCTGTTCAACGTTAAGCGTGCGGAAGTGCTCCTGCATGATTTGTAGGTGTGCAGGCTCCCAGTAACCATCGTGCTCTTGCTTATGGTTATCGATCATTGGCTTGAAGAAGTTGATTCGTGGCTCTGACTTAATCATCTCTTCACCGTTTACTAACCATGACGTCAGCTTGCCGTTCACTTTCGAGAAGTTAAGTGCAAAGTTATGGCCTTTGATTAGGTAAGCAAGACGAGACTCTTCAACATTCAGTGCCGTTGCATTGTTGTTGGTGAAGGCTTCTAGCTGTGCTGTATTCTCTTTCACTTGGAATTGGTACACCGCGATGTCGTGGTTCGCTTCGCTGTAAGGCGTGCGAGAATCTTTGCGTACAGTAAAGTTCACAAACACTTCGCGCTCATCAAGTTGTGGCAAGTTAAGTGTCAGTTCACGGCTAGAGTTTTCAGCCAGCTCTTCAACCTTGATGTGTTGTACTGCAATGGTTTCGCCCTCAGCACGGATTTCCGCAGTGATGGTGTAGTCATCGATGTTTGAGAACCAAAGCTTGTTATCAACGGTAAAGGTGCCAGTTTGTGCATCAAAATCGCGAAGCTTCACAGGGGCAATGACTTGCTTGTATTCTTTCAAGCCTGGGCCTGGAGTTTGGTCTGGGTAGATCAAGCCGTCCATACAGAAGTTGTAGTTATTCGGGTAGTCACCGTAGTCACCGCCGTACTTGTAGAACTCTGTGCCTTCTTCATCACGCGCCAGAATGCCGTGGTCACACCATTCCCAAACATAGTGACCTTGAATAGAATCGTGCTTGTAGAATACGTTTTGGTATTCGGTTAAACCGCCAGGGCCGTTACCCATTGCGTGCGCGTATTCACAGATGATGCGTGGTTTTTCGTGAGGGAATTCACCGAAGGCATTCATCAATTGAGCACGTGAGTACATGGTTGAAATGATGTCGACCACTTCAGCATCACGGTCTTCTTCATAGTGAACCAAGCGTGTGTCATCAATTGCTTTTGCCGCATCGTACATAGCACGGATGTTGCAGCCGTAGCCCGATTCATTACCTAGCGACCACATGATGATAGAAGGGTGGTTCTTTTGAGCGTGGATATGACGTTCGATACGCTCAACAAACACCGCTTCCCATGCTACATCGTTTGTGATGCGACTTAGGTCGCCAACGTTAGCAAAGCCGTGTGTTTCGACATCGGTTTCGCCCATAACGAATAGACCGTAGATATCACATAGCTCGTAGAAGCGTGGGTCGTTCGGGTAGTGCGCAGTACGTACTGAGTTGATGTTGTGTTGCTTCATCAACACAAGGTCTTTCTCTACGCGATCCATGCCGACAGCACGACCTTTTAGGTGGTCGTTGTCGTGTCGGTTTACACCATGCAGCATCACGTATTTGTTGTTGATGTAGAACAGACCATCGCGAACTTTAATGTCACGGAAACCAACACGTTGTGGAATGACTTCTAGCACTTTGCCATCGGCGTCTTTTAGCGTTAGCAATAGTTGGTAAAGGTATGGGTTTTCAGCGTTCCATTGAACAGGGTTCACTACATCGATAGAGAATTGAGTATTCGCATTGCCGCCAGTCTGTTGGTTAGGAACAGTTAGGTTATCTACTGAGCCTTGCGAGATAACTTGGCTGCCATCAAGCAATGCGTACTCAAGGTTTGCGTTTGCCGCTGCGGCTAGATTTTCTAATACAACGTTGCACGATAGGGTAGCGCTTTGGTAAGCATCATCGAAGTCAGTGCGAACCGTTAGATCTTGAACGTGCAGTTGCTCTTTACCGACAAGGTAAACATCACGGAAGATACCGCCTGTCCACCACATGTCTTGGTCTTCAATGTAAGTGGAATCGGCCCACTGCATCACGCGGATAGACAGTAGGTTGTTGCCTGCTTTTACGTGGCTAGAGATATCGAATTCAGCCGTTAGGCGACTGCCTTTGCTGAAGCCAACATATTCGCCGTTTACGTAAACTTCGAAGTAAGTTTCAACGCCATCAAATTTGATGATGGTTTGTTTCTCGTCCCAGCTTTCGCCAAGGAAGAAAGAGCGTTGGTAAGCGCCTGTTGGGTTGTCTGATGGTACGAAAGGTACATCAATTGGGAATGGGAAACCTTCATCTGTGTATTGAAGATCGCCGTGGCCTTCCATTTGCCACATGTTTGGAACCGTGATGTTGCCCCAGTAGCTCATCTCTTGAGAGTAAAACTCTTCAGGAACTAATAGTGGGTTGGTGAAATAGCTGAAATTCCATTGGCCACTCAATAGTTGGAAATGGCTGCTAAGTTCACGCTGAAACGTTTTTGCACTTTTTTCTGATGCGTACGAGAAGAAGTATGCACGCGGTGCCATACGGTTCTCATGTAAGTTCAGGAAGTTTTCCCAGTTGTTCACGTTGCCTCTCTCTCGGTCTGAATGCAGTTTGCTGACCGACGTTCTTATGCGTAATTGGGTCGTAGTGAATACGAGTATTTTTGGACTGAGGTAATTATTAGTAAAACTTTTACTAAATGAAATTAGTGAAAACGTTTTACTTTAACTCCATCACGTTTTTTAAGGTCTTTTTACGGTGCTGTGTGATCCACTTAAAAGAATGCTATTAGCTGATTTATGAAGCAGGTTAAACGGGGGGATATGTGTACATTGATGTATCTGACAGGCACAAAAGAGGCCACCTTTAGTAAAGGTGGCCTTAATGTATTTATTTGATATTACTGATTATTTTGTTGTATCGCGCAGCTTGAGTTTGCTTGGTACATAGACGCGTAATGGGATAGTTCGACCGTCGCGAACTTTCTCGATCAGCAGGTTAACGCCTTGAATTCCCATTAGTTCAGAGTGAATACGAACTGTCGATAAAGATGGGAAGGTAAATTTAGCTGTTGGGATGTCATTTACACTAATCAGCGCAATATCTTCAGGAATGTTTAATCCGTGTTCATGAACTGCTCGTAAAACGCCAATTGCGATGGAATCTGATGCAATAAACATGGCTTTAGGGTAGTCGCCAGTCGCGAGCATCTGTTTTGCAAGCTTGTAACCTGAAGAGCTAGAGAAATCACCGCGGTAGATATCTTGTTCACTGACAACGCTCTTGAGGCTGCCATATTCAGCAAAGGCCACTTCGCGAATATCTGGGGTATTGATGTCGTCTTGCCCACCAATAAAACCGATGCGTTGGTAGCCTTGGTTGATAAAGAAGTTGGTGATCTCTTTACTGATCAAAGCCAGGTCGATATCGACAGAGTCATAAGGTTCTGAGTGATCAGTAAAATCAACATAACAGATATTATCGCTCAGCTTTTTGGCTTGTTCGATAACCTCTGGTGTCATTCTTCCTACCAACAAAACACCTGTAATTGGCGCTGAGTTTATTTGTATTTTACTTTCATAACAGTTGGTTAGCTTAACCTCCATCTTTTCACATTGGGTTTCAATCCCGTGGCGAATCGATAGATAGTAAGGGTCGTTAACTTCCGCTTCTTGCTTGTAGTTATACAAGGCAAGGAAGTGATGGTTCTGCTTCTTACTGCTAACGGTTTTTCGTGAGCTGCTGGTTTTGTATTCCAACTTCTCTGCAATTTCAAAGATACGCCTTTTGGTCTCTTCCTTGACGCTTAATGTTGGATCTTCATTGAGAACCCTTGAAACTGTAGCCAATGATACATTCGCTTCAGTCGCGATATCTTTTAACGTTGCCATACTCACTTCCTGTTATTGGAACATTGCGCTGCTTTGAAATTGATGTTTAGTAAAAAAGCAATGCACCTCTTTATTCTACAGACCTATTGTAATCAAACTGGAAGTCATTGCATTAACTTTTAGTAAAATAAATGCTCAACTCATCTGTGATGTCTCAAATCTAACTATCTATAATTATCTTATTAAAATTCAATGAATTAGAGGTTAGCGGTTATACATTTCATCTATGCCATGATCAGCACTAATGATGAAAGTGAGTGTAAACGTTTACACTTCGTGGTTTTGATCACAGAATTATAGTCAAAATGGCTGCTACTATTTCTGGCATACGGTGCTACTGAGCTGAATGTCAGTTCGAGTTAGCCCACGAATGACGACAAAGAGAGGTTGATTGTGAAAGTACTGGTTACGGGCGGCATGGGTTACATCGGAAGTCATACATGCATTCAAATGATACAGGCAGGTATGGATCCGATCATTGTTGATAACCTTTGCAACAGCAAAGAGCTAGTGCTGGAACGAATCGAATCGTTAACTGGCAAGCGCCCAACGTTTTATCTTGGCGACATTCGTGACCAATCTTTTCTAGATAGCGTGTTTTCGGAAAACGATATCCAAGCGGTGATTCACTTTGCTGGCCTGAAAGCGGTAGGGGAGTCGGTGGCTAAGCCTTTGGAGTACTACGATAACAACGTCAATGGTTCACTAGTGTTAGCTCGATGCATGAAGAAAGCGGGTGTGAAAAGCATCGTATTTAGCTCTTCGGCTACTGTTTATGGTGATCCAGAAGTAGTGCCAATTACTGAAACTTCACCAACTGGCGCAACCACCAACCCTTATGGTCGCAGCAAGTATATGGTGGAAGAGTGCTTAAGCGATCTATTCAACGCGGAGAACGATTGGAGCGTGACTTTATTGCGTTACTTCAACCCAGTAGGCGCACATCCATCGGGCACCATGGGTGAAGATCCACAAGGTATCCCAAATAATTTAATGCCGTTTATTGCTCAAGTAGCTGTTGGTCGTCGTGAAAAACTGGCTGTTTTTGGAAACGATTACCCAACAGTCGATGGCACAGGCGTTCGTGACTACATTCACGTGATGGATTTAGCGGATGGCCACGTAGCTGCATTGAAAGTGGTTGGCGAGAAGGCTGGCCTACACATTTACAACCTAGGTACGGGCAAAGGCTCAAGTGTACTTGAGATGGTTGAAGCCTTCGCACAGGCATCGGGTAAGCCTGTTCCTTATGAACTTTGCCCACGCCGCGCTGGTGACATTGCCGAATGTTGGGCAAGCACAGAAAAAGCTGAGCGCGAACTGGGCTGGAAGGCGACGCGTAGCGTGATGGAAATGACGGCGGATACGTGGAACTGGCAGTCGAATAACCCGAACGGCTACTAGCCTGGGTAATCGAAGTTGCCTAGCTGCAACTCCAATTCCTTTGGGGAAGGCAGATTAAGAGAGATTCCAGGTATCTCGTCCCTCGGTTCTGGAATGACGAATTTTAAACTACGATTTCTGAACGTCACTCCCTACAGCGAGGAACGAGCGTAATAGGGAATCTCCTTGTAGAAGAATTATTCGTCTTGGTGAATTGACCAAGACACAAAAATTAAGAGCAATGTAAGTATGTCAAAAGTTGAATTTAACCCAGTAGACCATCCGCACCGTCGTTATAACCCATTAACGGGTCAGTGGATCTTAGTATCACCGCACCGAGCAAAACGCCCTTGGAGTGGGCAAGACGAAAAACCATCGACAGCGCAGCTTCCTGCGTACGAGAAAGAGTGTTTCTTGTGCCCAACCAATACGCGTATTTCGGGCGACGAAAATCCAGATTACGACGGCACTTATGTATTTAGTAACGATTTCGCGGCGTTGATGCCTGACTCGCCTGACGCTCCAGAGTCTGACAATCCTCTATTTAAGACTCAAGGTGTTCGAGGGCTGAGCCGCGTTATCTGCTTCTCGCCAGACCACAGCAAAACATTGCCGGAACTACCGGTGAACAAAATTCGTGGTGTGATTGATACCTGGAATGAGCAGATAGAAGAGTTAGGTAAAGAGTACCTATGGGTTCAAGCATTTGAAAACAAGGGTGAGACCATGGGCTGCTCTCAGCCTCACCCACACGGCCAAATTTGGGCGAACAGTTTTTTACCAAACGAGATTGAACGTAAAGAAAAGCTTCTAAAAGAATATTTCGCGCAACAGGGCTCAAACCTATTAGTGGATTACGTTGAAGCTGAAATGAAAGATGGCTCACGCACTGTGGTTGAAACGGAACATTGGATTGCTGTAGTGCCTTACTGGGCAGCGTGGCCATTCGAAACTATGTTGCTGCCAAAAACGCACATTCGCCGTATGAGTGAACTGACTGACGAGCAGCGTGATGACTTGGCACTGGCGATCAAGAAGTTGACGAGCCGTTACGACAACTTGTTCCAGTGTTCATTCCCTTACTCAATGGGTTGGCACTATGCGCCGTTCTTTGAAGAAGGCACCGACATCGACCATTGGCAACTGCACGCGCTTTTCTACCCGCCGCTACTACGCAGTGCATCAGTTCGTAAGTTCATGGTGGGCTACGAAATGCTGGCGGAATCGCAACGCGATTTGACCGCAGAACAAGCGGCGCAACGTCTTCGTGATTTGAGTGACGTTCACTACAAAGAGCAGTAATACGCTGCTTAGTAAATAACAAGTGAGATTCCTGATATCTCGTCTCTCTATTCTGGAATGACGACGGGTAAGAAACCTAGGAGCTTAAATACCTAGGATTTTAAAAGCTGTGTTGTCATTTCCTATCGTAAGGGGCGCACGAGATAGGGAATCTAAAAGAATTAAAGTGGTGCCATGAAGGGGCCATAACCAATTGAACAAAGAGTTTAAGCAGAGAGTTTACTTATGTCTGATCTAATCCAAAACGTGAAAGCATCTTTTGAGCAAGTCCTTGGTTACCAAGCGACTCACATCGTTCAAGCACCAGGTCGTGTGAACCTGATTGGCGAGCACACTGACTACAATGACGGTTTTGTTCTACCGTGTGCCATTAACTACCAAACGGTAGTCGCAGCGGCTAAACGTGACGACAACATCGTACGTGTAGTATCAGTGGACTACGATAATGCGGTAGATGAATTCGATATCACGCAAGAGATTACCTTCCAACAAGACAAGATGTGGGCTAACTACATTCGTGGTGTGGTGAAGTGCTTAAAAGGTCGTGGTTTTCAATTTACAGGTGCAGATATCTCTGTAACGGGTAACGTTCCTCAAGGCGCGGGTTTAAGTTCTTCTGCGGCACTGGAAGTGGTCATTGGTCAAACATTTAAGGTGCTTTATAACCTAGAGATCACGCAAGCAGAAGTGGCGCTGAACGGTCAGCAAGCGGAAAACGAATTTGTGGGTTGTAATTGCGGCATCATGGACCAAATGATCTCGGCGGAAGGCCAAGCAAACCATGCCATGCTTTTGGACTGTCGTAGCCTTGAAACTCAAGCGGTTTCAATGCCTGAAGATATGGCTGTAGTTATCATCAACTCGAACAAGAAACGCGGCTTAGTCGACAGCGAATACAATACACGTCGTGAACAGTGTGAAGAAGCGGCTCGTATCTTTGGTGTTCCAGCACTTCGTGATGTGACTATTGAACAGTTCAAAGCGAAAGAGTCTGAGTTAGATGAGATGGTTGCGAAACGTGCGCGTCACGTGATAACCGAAAATGACCGTACCGTTGAAGCGGCTCAAGCTCTGCGCACTCATGATATGAAACGTATGGGTGAGTTGATGGCAGAATCGCATGCATCAATGCGTGATGACTTTGAAATCACGGTTAAAGAGATTGATACGCTGGTGGATATGGTTAAAGAAGTGATCGGAGAGCAAGGCGGCGTTCGTATGACGGGCGGTGGTTTTGGTGGCTGCATCGTGGCATTGGCTCCACCTGCATTGGTTGATGAAATCAAAACAACCGTTGAGCAGAAATATCAGGCAGCGACGGGCCTAAAAGAATCGATTTATGTGTGCCAAGCGAAAGACGGCGCGGGCTTAGTTGAAGTAATCTAGCTGTTTCGAGACTTAATATAGAGCTTACCAACGAAAAAGATCATGGTAGGCCAAATACTAAAGCCTTTACCTTAACGTAGAGGCTTTTTACTGGCAGTGGAAGGAATTTAGAATGACACAAACGCAGAACCTGCATCAATCCATGACAGCAACAGCAGCCTATGATGGCCAACCTGCTCAGCTTGTCACGCTGTCGAATACACACGGCATGGAAGTGACATTCATGGATATTGGCGCAACGTGGTTGAGCTGTATCTTGCCAGTAAAAGGAAACAGACGAGAAGTGCTATTGGGTGTCGATTCAATGGATAACTTCGAGAAGCAAGCCAGTTATATGGGGGCCACAGTTGGTCGCTATGCTAACCGCATTGCTAATGGTCGTTTCAAAATTGATGGCCAGAACTACAAACTGGAAACCAACCAAGCGGGCAATACCTTGCATGGTGGTCCGAATGGTTTTGATAAACGCCGTTGGAATATTGCCGAGCAAAGCGAAACGTCAGTGGTGTTTAATTTAGAGTCTGCTGATGGCGACCAAGGATTTCCGGGTAATTTGAATGTGTCGGTGCGTTATGACATCACCGAAGATAATCGAGTTTCTATTAATTATTCTGCATCTACAGACAAGCCAACTGTGGTCAACCTAACGAATCACGCGTACTTCAATCTACTTGGCGCAGAAGCCGGACATGATTGCTTGTCACACATTGTGAGTATTAATGCTAATCAGTTCTTACCGACCAATTCGGTAGGTATCCCGTTAGGCAACCTTAAATCGGTGAAATCGACCAGCTTTGATTTCAATCAGCCTATGATGATCTCAGAGCGTTTGTTGGGTGATGAACAGCAGAAAGCAGCAAAGGGTTACGACCACTCTTTTTTATTGGCTGACGGCTGTAAGCGAACTCAATGCGCAGCTACCGTAACGTCACCGGACGCCCTAGTCACACTAAAAGTATTTTCAACCAAACCTGCGATGCAGCTATACACTGGAAACTGGCTTGGTGGTACACCAAATCGAAGTGGTGGCAGCTATGAAGATTACGCGGGTTTGGCGCTAGAAACCCAGTTCTTACCTGACTCTCCTAACCACCCAGAGTGGAAGCAGGATAGTTGTATTCTCAAGCCTGAACAAGAATATAGCTACCGTACCTGTTACCAGTTTGAATTTTCGGGGGATTCTTCAAACTAGTACGCTCTAGCTCAAAGCGGTTACGCCAATGTCTTTTGTTTGTGAATAGAACGATGTGAACTATCGCGTAGTTCTTGGGGGATGAGCAAAAGTGGCTCTCAACAAGAGTGTGATTTATTAAGCGCGATTGTTGGGGATAAGAGTAAGGTAGGAAAGCCCTAACAGAAGCGATTCTGTTAGGGCTTTTTTTGCTGTTCGGCGAGTTGACCAGAACTTAGATTTTAGGCTTTTTCTACCGAATTACGGCGCACCAGAGTTGGAGAAAACATCATTGGCTCAGTTGAGGTACTTTCACCTTTGGCCAAGTGCAACGCGAGTCGTGTCGCTTTCTCTGCCATCATCTGAATTGGGTAACGAATAGTGGTTAGCTTTGGATGAACATAGCGGGCAATCAAGCCATCGTCGAAACCGATGATCGACATTTTGTCTGGCGCTTGAATACCGTTTTCATCAAGGACAGATAAAGCCCCTGCTGCCATATAATCGTTGTAGGCCACAATACCGGTGATTGGCAGTGATTTAGTCAAAAGGTTGGTCATGGCGTATTCGCCACCGTCACTGGTGGGAGCCGAGAATTCAATATAGCTTTCAGATAGCGCTATTTTGTAGTCTGAGAGCGCCGCTAAGTAACCTTGAACACGCTCATCGGCATCTTCAATGTTGTGTGATGAGGCGATACAGGCGATGTTCTTATGACCATGGCGGATCAGATATTCCGTCGCAAGATACGCGCCTTTCTTGTTGTCTAAGAAAATACAACGGTTGGCAATCTCGGCAATATAACGGTTGATCAGTACTAAGCCTTTGACTTCTTTTGCATAGGCGATCAGTTCTTCGTCGGTGAGGCCTTTTGAGTGAATCACCAAGGCGTCGCAACGGCTGTTGATCAGTAATTCGATCGCTTTCCTCTCTTCTTCACGATCGTGTGAACCATTGCCTACGAGAATATGCTTTCCATTTTCACGAGCGATATTATCGACCGCTTTAACCAGCGTGCCAAAAAAGGGATCGGAGATGTCACCGACTAATACACCAACAGTGTTAGTGCTTTGGCTTACTAGTGCACGAGCATTGGCATTCGGGCGATAGCCGAGTTTAGACATCGCTTTAGTTACAGACTCTACCGAGCTTGCACTCGCCTTGGGAGACTTGTTGATCACTCGAGATACGGTTGCAACAGAAACACCAGCTTCCTTTGCTACATCTTTAATTGTTGCCATTTTTAACCTCTATATATTGCTGCATCTATTTAACACCGACAATGAGTGCAAGGCAATGAAACTCTCATTTTACTTCCAGTAATGAGATCTTTACCGCTTGTAATTATTAGGCTTAATGCTAGTGTAAACATTTACATTTTACTCAATTTTAGTAAATAATTTGATGGGTAAAAATAAATCAATATAGGAAGTGAGAAATGGATACAGTCTCTTATGGTGACTTTGCTAAGTTAGAAATGCGTGTGGGTAAGATCATTGAGGTTGTGCGTCATGAAAACGCAGACAAGCTTTACATCGTGCAAGTGGATGTGGGTGAGAAGACGCTACAAACAGTGACTAGCCTAGTACCTTATTACACAGAAGAAGAGTTGATGGGTAAGCAGGTTGTTGTTTTGTGCAATCTAGCAAAGGCGAAGATGAGAGGCCACACTTCTGAGTGCATGTTGTTATGTGCAGAAACGGAAGATGAATCCGAAAGTGTATTGCTGACCCCTGAACGTGCGATGCCAGCAGGTATTCGAGTCGTTTAAGCTCGCTTTAGGTTGGTGAGTTAATGTACTTACCAACCTAAATTAACTAGCTTTGTAGATCAATTAGTTATCCAGGATCAACTAGCTGCGTACGGTCAGTATTAAACCATCAATCACACTGTGGTGATGATCGGAAACCCCAGCAAGGTTGCCGTATTTAGGTTGGTGGCGATCATTTTCTAATGGGTGGTGCCAACCTTGTGTGTGTCTAACAAAGTGAGCAGCAAAGCTTTCAGACACTTCTAAACATCCTGCCAATACCGTGTCGACATAGGTTTGAACGATAGGGCTGTTTTCGCAAGGTGCTTCAATCTCGTCTTTAATGTAAACCCAGATCGATTGGTCCTGCTTGAACTCGTTTTGGCTTTCTATCTGAGAGGACTTTAATTCGATTCGGTGATAACCACGTTCACGGCGATCAAACTCAGCCAGTGCAATATCATCCACCTCCAGCAAAACACCATTCACTTGTCCTTCGCCGAGATTCACGACCAAAGGTGATAGAACATAGCTGTCATCGATTTTACTCCAATAGCGAATTAAGCCATGAACAATCGCAGGGATCGCTTGCCCAGTCTGACCGGTAAGTTGGCGTGAAGATGAGTTGATTAAGCTACCATAACCAAAAATATACATCGCATTCCTTGTCTGAGTTCTTCCATTTAAGTCTAGTCTTACTATATGTGTCGTTTCATCAAAAGTCAGCCGTTTTTATTTTTACACACTCAGAAGTCAAATTGACTCTTTGTGTTGTGTTTAATTGACTCTTTTTTAGCTTCGAAAAGTGTGTTTTTTGTTGTTTTTAAAAGGTTTCTTTGTTTGGCGCGCTTCGTGCATTGTTGAAAGCAATATTGCAGTAAAAATTACTGCATCACGAATTTAGCTAATACATAGCAATTCCCAGAAGCCATGCTTGGCTTGTTATCTGAAATGAGGAACGAGTTTGTTAAATATCACAGATAAAAGTGTAGAAGATGCGATTCCTGCATATCTTCGTTTAGGTTTTAGACCTTTCTTCTTTTTAGGCAGTCTCTATGCTGTGATCGCGATTGTGGCTTGGGTCATCATGTTCCAAAACGGTCAGCCAGAAATGCTAAAAGTACCGGCACTTTGGTGGCACGTACATGAAATGCTATTTGGTTTCTCAATGGCGATCGTGGTTGGTTTTGTGTTAACGGCGGTACAAACGTGGACGGGAGTAAACGGAACTAAGCACTATCGGTTAGCTGCCCTTGTTGGCTTATGGCTAGCTCCTCGTATTCTATTTTGGACACCCGCACCGTTATGGCTGATCTCGTCGGTTGAGGCGTTGTTCTTAGTTTTCGCCGCCTACGAGATTGGCTTTCGTGTCGTGAAGTCAAAGGGGTGGAAGAACCTGTTCTTTGTACCTCTGTTTATATTGGCTATCGTAGCGAACTTTGCTAGTTATGCGACTATTAAGGGCATGCCTCCATTCCCATCGTCTGCAGTTTGGCAGGCTATGTTGTGGTGGTTTACCTTGCTGCTATCAGTGATGGGTGGACGAGTGATCCCGTTCTTCACTGCGCGTCGTTTTGATTTTGAAAAAGCACAGCCATTGGTTTGGTTGGAATGGCTAGCGAATCTACCTTTGGTTGGCTTATTTGTGTTGAGCTTCTTCCCACTGAGCTTTGCTCAAGTCGGTAATGAGTTGATGGTATTTGCAGGTGTGACTCAGTTGGTGCGCTTTATCCGCTGGAAACCTTGGACAACCTTGTCTGAACCCTTGGTGTGGTCACTGCATGCGGCTTACTTATGTATCCCTCTCAGCTTGCTGCTACGAGGTTTATTAGACAACCCGTTCGCGAGCCACAATATGCTGCACTTGTTTGCGGTTGGCGGTTTGAGTGGATTAATTCTTGCGATGATTACGCGCGTGACCATGGGGCACACTGGCCGTGCTATCTACAAAGGACCAAGCATGGCGTTAGCATTCTCTGCAATTTTTGTGGCAGCGCTAGTACGTAGCTTAGGTGTCACCTTCTTCCCAGGTTACTTGTTTGAGATGGTGAACATCAGCGCAGGCTTATGGACGCTGGCGTTTGGTTTGTTTATCTGGAAGTTCGGAATGATGTTGTTAACTCCAAGAGTGGATGGTCACCCGGGCTAAGTGAATTTCAGTCTATTGATTAAAAAAGGGAAGCGTTGAACTTCCCTTTTTTGATCGTGTTGAAAAGTGCGCTCACTCCAATAAATCATTAACTATTCTCTGCAAGATATTGGCGTATTTGGGTAATGAGGTCTTCTTTGGCGTGAGGGGAGATGAAGCTCGCTTCTACTGCGTTAATGCTGAACTGCGCTAATTCGCTTTTCGTTAACGAGTGAGCATTGGCGACGGCGAGGAAGTTATCATTCATATAGCCGCCGAAGTAAGCGGGGTCATCTGAATTGATGGTGACGCACAACCCTTTTCGGAGCAGTTCAACAATGTTGTGCTGTTGCATGTTATCAAAGACTTTGAGCTTAGTATTTGATAGCGGGCAGACTGTCAGCGGTGTGCGTTTGGCTATTAGCTGCTCCATCAGTTCTTCATCTTCAACACAGCGAACGCCATGATCAATTCGGGTAATGCCTAATAAGCTTAATGCGTCGATAATATTTTGTGCTGGGCCTTCTTCTCCGGCGTGCGCTACGGTCAGGAACCCTTGGTTGATCGCCTCTTGAAAGACATGTTTAAACTTCTCCGGCGGGTTGCCTTGCTCTGATGAATCTAGTCCAACGGCAATAATCTTATCTTTAAAGGGAAGGGCTTGTTTAAGCGTTTCAAAAGCGCTGTCTTCATCAAGATGGCGCAGAAAGCACATGATCAGTTGGCTGCTTATTCCAAGTTCATGTGTAGCTTGGTCGAGTGCTCGAGTAATACCAGTTACTATGACCTCAAAGGCAATGCCACGCTCAGTGTGAGTCTGAGGATCAAAGAATATCTCAGTATGGACCACATTATCTTGTAGGCACTTCAACAGATAAGCCCAAGTGAGGTCATAAAAATCCTGTTCATGAATCAGTACGTTAGCGCCTTGGTAATAGATATCGAGAAAGGACTGTAGATTGTGGAACTGGTATGCGTCTCGCACTTGTTCTGGGTTCTCAAAGGGGATCGACACGTTATTGCGCCTGGCGAGTTGGAACATCAACTCTGGCTCTAACGTACCTTCTATGTGTAAGTGCAGCTCAACCTTCGGTAAGTGTTTGATGAAGCTATCCATAGCAACTCCTTAGCTATTTTAATTATGGGCGGAGTAGGTGAGACGGTAGAGTCTATAACCTGAGCAAGCCGGTATCTCTTTCATTTATCTCTGTTTGAGCATAGTCCATTTCATTGCTGTCGATAAAATAGGGCACAAGTTGGTGGTGAATAGAGAGTTATGAACTAGTTGAAATCAGGCGCAAACGATTTGCAGCATTGGAGTGTGATCCGCTGCAAATATTTGCAGCAATATTCATTGATTTGTGCTCTAATACCGCGCTTACCAAGGGATGGTGTTAAAAGATGCTCACTTAGATGGAGTTATCAAAGTTGACCGATCCCTTAATGATCTCCCTTAGGAAAAAATAGAACATGTCTAAGAACAAAAAATTTGATATCCGCCTTACAGAAAAACGCAACGGTTGGTGTGCAGAGATTACTCGTCAAGTAACGTCTCGCAGCACAACAGTATCTAAGCGTGAGTCTGGTTTCGAAACTGAAGCTCTAGCACAAGAGTGGGCAGAGAAAGAGCTAGCATCTTTCATCGCAAACCAAGCAGAACGTAACGAGCGTAAATCAGAGCAGCGTAAAGAGCGTGACGAACTACGTCACACTAAAGAGCTTAAAGCTGAGCAAGCACGTGAAGCGCGCGCTAAAGCTCGTGCAGAAGAGCAAGAAGACGCTGAGTAATTCAGTGCACGATTAATTTATAGTTCCCTTAATTTTAAGATAAGGGACTTATAAAAAAAGCCCCAATATAGTCACCTATATTGGGGCTTTTTCGTTTGTGGAGTTCGTTTCTATTTTGCTTAAGATCGACGGCTTTAGCTTGTCGCTTTTGACGTCGATCTCTTAATCTTTAATCAGTTGTTTAGAGCTGTTAGCCAATCGTCTTCTGCTACTTCTTCAATGTAGCTCTCTACTGATTGTCCCACTTCTTCATCGTCTTGCTTGAAGTAAGCTATGTGGAACACAGCATCACCTTCGTTTACCAAAGGAAGAGTCTGCTGACCAATCACGATACCACCTTTGGTCGTGATCACTTGGCCTTCTTGGTGACCTAGCGGAGAACTGATGTAAGCCAGAGTTTGCCCTGCTTCAACTTGTTCGCCAAGTCTTACCATGTTACGCAAAATGCCGTCTGACTCAGCGCGGATCCAGCTGGTGGACTTACTCAATACTGGCTCTGGCAACTTCTTACGGTTAGGGCGTAGCATACCGATTTCTTTCATCACTTGATGCACGCCAAGGTAACCTGCACGAATTGCTAGGTGATCAAAACGCAGCGCTTCACCACCTTCGTAAGTTAATACAGGGATACCAAGTTTTTCCGCTTCGCTACGAAGTGAGCCGTCACGCAGTGGAGAATCAATGATCACAGGCGTTGCGAACGCTTTTGCGATGCGCAGTGTTTCAGGATTCGATAGGTTTGCACGAATCTGTGGCAGATTGGTACGGTGAATCGCGCCCGTGTGTAGATCTAGAATATAATCACAGTGCTTTGCCACATTCTCGAAGAAGGTGTAAGCGATGCGTGATGTTAGTGAACCTTTCTCACTTCCAGGGAAGCAACGGTTTAGATCGCGACGGTCTGGTAGGTAACGAGATTTATGAATAAAGCCGAACACGTTAACGATAGGCACAACAATTAATGTCCCTTTCAGTTTCTTTGGATCAATCGCATTCGTTAGTTGTCGTGCAATCTCAACACCGTTTAGCTCATCGCCGTGGATAGCCGCATTTACCATCAGTGTCGGGCCTGCTTGGCGACCGTGAATAATTTCAATCGGGATCGAAAGTGGAGAGTGCGTGTAAAGCTGAGCCGCTTGCAGTTCAATCTCCATTCGCTGTCCTGGCTGAACAGTATAACCAAGTAATTCGAATGGTTGATTAGGTTTTAGTCTTGCCATTTAGGTTGTTCTCAACATGGTGATAATTCGTTAACACGGAATGTAGCAATCGTTGATTTTTAGTACGAATCAATCGGTTTACGGTAACGACAAAACTTTTTTGTGGAAGGGTGTGGTGAACGGTATTCCATGGATGGTAGCCTGTTTGGAATACGCTTTTTATTTGTAAGGTTTCTGACAATTTATTGATTTAACTCTGATAATTGTGTTTTTTGTACTTGCTATTATCCATCGCCATTTTTTGGCGGCCAATTTCAAATATCGAGATGAAAATGAAAAAAACAATTTCAAAAGTTGTAGCACTTGCAGTGGTATCTGTTGCTTTGTCTGGCTGTGTTGGTAGCAACGCAGTAACGGGTTACCTAATGAAGTTCAACCTTAAAGCCGTTGATAACCGTTACGCACGTGGCGGCTTAAACTTACTGTTGGCACCGGCGTACGGTCTAACCGTTGCTGCGGATTACCTAGTATTTAACTCTCTAGAATTCTGGACAGGTAGCAACCCACTTACGGGGGCACCACATATCTTTGATACTAAGGTTGATACTTACCTTGATATTAACCATCAGCTAGACCCGTCTCTAACGGAAGCGCCTGTAGGTCCAATCACTAATGTAAATATGATCGAAAAAGGTCAGATGCAGCAGATTGATGAAAACACCATCCAAATGGACATTACGTACCAATCAGGTGAGCGAGCGACGCTAATCGGTGTTCGCGATGGCGAGATGGTGACGTACTTCATCGATGGCGAAGTGGTTGCACAAACTTCAATTGATGAGCTAGAAAGCTATGCGGCTTCACGCGCTTAATTGTTTCTTTAGTCACAACTAGTTGATTACAAAGATTAGATACAAAAACAGGTACTCATTGAGTACCTGTTTTATTTTGTGTAGATGGATAGTGTTTACCGCGAAATCCTATCTATCGACAACATAATAGCTCGAACTATGCTTTTTCTGGGATTGCTTCTAATAGCGCAACCATTTGGTTCCAGAATAGTTCAACCGTATCAATCTTCACTTTCTCGTCTGGAGAGTGAGGGAACTTGATAGTAGGGCCGAAAGAAACCATGTCCATGTTCGGGTAAGGTTCTTTGAATAGACCACACTCAAGACCAGCATGGATAACCATGATGTTTGGCTTGTGACCGTAGATACCTTCGTACATGTCGCGGAAGATGTGCATGATTTCTGAATCAGCGTCTGGCTTCCAACCCGGGTAAGCGCCAGAGAATTCGATGTTCGCGCCTGCTAGTTCCGCAACTGAGTTCAGCATGCTTTCAACTTGGCTACGGCCAGAATCGATAAGAGAGCGGATCAGGCAAAGCACTGTGATTGAGTTTTCTTCAGTTGTGATAACCCCCACGTTTAGAGATGTTTCAACAACGCCTTCGATCTCATCACTCATGCGGATCACACCGTTTGGTGCCGCGTTAAGTGCTGCGATGAAGCGAGCTTGGTCAGCTGCTGCTAGGGCGCCCATTTCAACCGAAGCTTCTTCGTTGAAAGTCACAATGCTATCTTCTACTTTACCTAGCTCTGTTGAAAGAAGCTCTGTGTAGTAGTTGTATAGCGAAGCAAGTTTCTCTTGGTTTGCAGCAGGTACTGCAACCGTTACGAAGCCTTCACGAGGAATCGCGTTACGTAGGCTACCACCTTTGAATTCGACGATGCGTAGGTCTAGCTCTTTCGCGTGACCCGCTAGGAAGCGAGCAAGCAGTTTGTTCGCGTTTGCACGACCTGTGTGGATGTCACAACCAGAGTGACCGCCTTTAAGACCTTTCAGCGTTAGCTTGCGTGTTACGAAATCAGCAGGAATCGCGTTACGTGCCACATCAAATGTCATTGCACCGTCGATACCGCCAGCACAACCCATGTATACTTCGCCTTCTTGCTCAGAATCGGTGTTAAGAAGGATATCGCCTTCTAACCAACCCGCTTCAAGACCGAAAGCACCTGTCATGCCTGCTTCTTCGTCTACTGTTAGTAGAACTTCGATTGGGCCGTGCTTGATTTCGTTTGAAGCAAGAACTGCCAAACAAGAAGCCATGCCCATGCCGTTATCAGCGCCAAGCGTTGTGCCTTTTGCTGTAACCCACTCACCATCGATGTATGGTTGGATTGGATCTTTAGCGAAGTCATGAACTGTGTCTTCGTTCTTTTGTGGAACCATATCGATGTGAGCTTGTAGCACCACACCTTTTTTGTTTTCCATACCCGGCGTTGCAGGCTTCTTGATGAATACGTTGCCCGTTGGGTCACGACGTACGTCTAGGCCTTGCTCTGTTGCCCAAGCAATAATGTATTGAGCAAGCTCTTCTTCATGCTTAGAAGGGTGTGGGATTGAGCAAATTTTATCGAAGAACTGCCAGATAGGGGCAGGGGATAATTTACTGATCTCAGAATGGAATTCAGACACGGATGACTCCTTTTTTATTTGATAACCATATATTTAGGTTTTGTATAGATAAAAACCTAGAACAAAAAACTAAAATATGGGTCTGTTTTGATGGCAACAGCATACCACTTGAGTGTTTTGACGAGTAGCGCTTCTAAACCTCAAATAGCTCAAATTTTGAAAGCGATCTTGTCTATCTGATCATAATTAGGCGCCTTGATGCTTATAAATAGCACAGGCAAACGTTTGTTTAATTCAATTTTGTAATTTAATTACATAATCGGGTTTGTAAAATAACCGGAATTAGCCAAAAGTGTGACGCGTAGCAAAAAATACTTGTAATCTTTTTTCTTTGAGGTATATTAATAACCAACTTCTGAGATGAAGAGTAAATGCTCAAAGGATGAGTCCGTTTTATCGCCTCCAAGGAACCGAGAAATCAAATTCGTTTTTTATTGATTTATTAAGGTGATAGTTATGAAAGGTTTACCATCTGCAATGTTCTGGCTTAACAGCTCTGTTTACACTAGCAACTTTGCATACCCTACAAGCTTTGGTTACTAATACCGTAAGCATGTAACTCGAACAGTTTTGTTCACCCCTATATATTGGAATTCTTTTACAGCCCTTTTGGTTGACAGATTCTACCGCCACTCAGTTTTGAGTGGCGTTTTTTTTGCCTGCTACTTTTCCAAACCGCTTTATCTCGTCACTTTCCCTGCTGTTCTGCATGGTTGTTTTTTAAACGCCAAAATATCAATTTGCGCCTTATTACTGATCCTGTTGAAAAATACACAACTCTTGTGGGTTTGAATTCAGAATTTAATGGCTAAATTCTCTATCAAAATAACCGATGGTCGAAAAAGTAACCAAGATTTCTTATTGTGTTTAATAGTCTTAATTGACTGTTTATTAAGATTATTTCCTGGTAATTACTTCGTTTTTAATCGCTTTGTTTCATACGGCATTCTGATAAATATCGATTAGAGCCTTAATTCTATCTGGAATTTGTTATTTGATAACTTTATAATCCACAGCCAATCGATTACGCAACCGTTTACTTTTACCCTTATAGGATTCGATAATGTTCGAAAAGCTATTCAAACTCAGTGAAAACGGCACCAATGTGCGCACTGAAATCATCGCAGGTCTAACAACCTTCCTAACAATGGCTTACATCATTTTTGTAAACCCAATGATCCTAGCTGATGCTGGTATGGACCACGGCGCTGTATTTGTAGCAACCTGTTTAGCGGCTGCTATTGGCTGTTTCATCATGGGCTTTGTTGCTAACTACCCAATTGCTCAGGCACCAGGTATGGGTTTGAACGCATTCTTTACCTATGCAGTTGTTATGGGGATGGGTTATACGTGGCAAGTTGCTCTGGCAGCGGTTTTCGTATCAGGCGTAATCTTCATTTTCTTAAGTATCTTTAAGATTCGTGAATGGATTATCAACTCGATTCCTATGTCTCTGCGTGTTGGTATCTCTGCGGGTATCGGTCTTTTCTTAGCGTTTATTGCTCTGAGCAATGCTGGCATCGTTGTTTCTAACCCTGCAACTAAGGTGTCTCTGGGCGACATTACCGCGATTGCTCCTATCCTTGGCTCATTAGGCTTCTTCCTTACGATTGCTCTTGTTCACCGTGGTGTGAAAGGTGCGGTAATGATTGCAATCCTAGCAATCACGGCTCTTGGTATTATTATTGGTGACGTTCAATACGGCGGCATCATGTCTACACCACCAAGCCTTGCACCAACGTTCATGCAGCTTGATTTCTCTGCTGTATTTGAAATCGGTATGATTTCAGTGGTATTCGCATTCTTGTTCGTCGATTTGTTCGATACAGCGGGTACTCTGGTTGGTGTTGCAACAAAAGCAAACCTAATCAAAGAAGACGGCAAACTTCCTCGTCTAAACAAAGCACTGCTTGCTGACTCTACAGCAACATCTATTGGTGCATTGCTAGGTACATCAAACACAACTTCTTACGTTGAGAGTGTTGCGGGTGTCGCTGAAGGTGGTCGTACTGGTCTAACGGCCGTTGTTGTTGGTATCTTATTCCTACTGGCTCTTTTCTTCTCGCCACTTGCAGGTATGATTCCGGCTTACGCAACATCAGGCGCGCTTTTCTATGTAGCAATTTTGATGATGTCTGGTCTAGTTGGCATTGATTGGCGTGATCTTACGGAAGCAGCACCAGTCGTGGTAACATGCCTGCTTATGCCGCTGACGTACTCTATCGCTGAGGGTATTTCACTAGGTTTCATCGCTTACGCTGCAATTAAGCTGCTAAGTGGTAAAGGTCGCGATGTTTCACCTGCTGTGTGGGTAATGTCAGTTATCTTTATTCTTAAATACATTTTCGCTTAATCGTCTACATTTCTGCTTCATCGCTGAAGAGGCTATGTTTGAGATAGCCTCTAATAACATGACAAAATTATTAGGTTTTATACTATGAGCAACAAATTCATTATCACTTGGGACAACATGCAGACTTACTGCCGTCAACTAGCTGAAAAGCAAATGCCAGCAGAGCAGTGGAAAGGTATCTGGGCTGTAAGCCGTGGTGGTTTGGTTCCTGGTGCAATCTTGGCTCGTGAATTGGGTATTCGTCACGTAGATACGATTTGTATTTCTAGCTACGACCACGATCACCAACGTGATATGACAGTCGTTAAAGCTCCTGAAGGTGACGGCGAAGGTTTCTTAATCGTTGAAGACCTTGTAGATAGTGGCGACACTGCACGTAAGCTTCGCGAAATGTACCCTAAAGCAAAATTAATTGCTGTATGTGCTAAGCCTTCTGGCGCACACCTACTAGACGAGTACATTGTTGATATCGCTCAAGACACATGGATTGAGCAGCCTTGGGATACTAGCCTAAGCTATGTTGAGCCAGTAAATCGCAAGTCAAAATAAGCGTAAACTTAGTTTTTTGAGAAATGACCCTTTATAGGGTCATTTTTTTTTATATTATTAGTGACAACCATTTCTTATTAAGTATCCCAATGTCTGAATCAGAAGAAACGAGCTCGAACCTTTCGGAAACCTTGTTTGTAAAGCACAAGCAGGCGAAAGAGACCTCAATGTTGACACAATACATGCCAAGCTCTGAAGCGTTATTGGATGAGAAGCGTGAACAGCAAAACTCATCATGGTACCGAAATCTAAGACGTCTTCAGTGGGTATGGCAAGGCGTTAACCCAATTGAGCAAGAAGCGGTATTGGCTCGTATCGCATCATCAGATAACTCTCGTACAACCGATGAGTGGCTTGATACGGTCATGGGTTACCGAAGTGGTAACTGGGCATACGAATGGACTAAGTTGGGTATGCAGCACCAAAACCGTTCTAATGAAAAGAACGGAGAAGAAATGGCTGAAGAGCTATTTTCAGCTTCGTTGTGTTTCAGTATCGCGGGCTACCCACATCTTAAAAACGATAACTTGGCAGCTCAGGCTCAAGTGTTAGCGAATACAGCCTATTCCGAAGCAATTAAGCACACCAAGCTGATCGTTAAACAGATTGAAGTGCCATACAAAAACAAGAAGATTAAAGCGAACTTACATCTAACCAAAACAGACAAACCACAACCGGTTGTGATTGTCAGTGCTGGCCTAGACAGTTTGCAGACCGATATGTGGCGCTTGTTTAGGGATTACTTAGCACCAAAGAACATTGCTATGCTAACAGTCGACATGCCATCGATAGGGCACAGTGCGCACTGGCCTTTAACGGAAGACTCGTCTTGCCTGCACCAAGCCGTACTGAATGAACTGCCTAATATCCCTTGGGTCGATCATCATAAGGTTGGCTTGTTTGGTTTCCGTTTTGGTGGCAATGCGATGGTAAGATTATCTTTCCTTGAGCAGCATAAGCTTAAAGCGTGTATCTCTCTAGGCGCTCCAATTCACGATATCTTTGTTCATGCCGACAAACTTAAGCAAATGCCTAAGATGCATTTAGATGTGTTGGCTTCTCGCCTGGGTAAAGGGGCGGTCGATATCAATAGCCTTTCTGGGCAGTTGATGGCGTGGTCACTCAAGGTACAAGGTTTACTGTCAAACAGTAAAACCAGTGTTCCTATTTTGGCAATGGCTTTGGAAGGCGATCCTGTTTCACCACCAATGGATAATCAACTGGTTGCTATTTACAGTGATTACGGAAAAGCGAAGAAAATCAAAGCTAAGTCAATTACACAAGGTTATGAGCAATCCCTCGAATTGGCGATAAAGTGGCTTGAGGATGAATTATTTAGATGACATTTCTCCAAAATTAGTTAAGCATGAAAAGTGTACAAACTAAGTACCTGATACTCAGAGATAATTTATAAAACCTAATTGCGTAGTTTTTACGTATAACAATCTGAGTAACGTCATTCTTAACATTGAAAATGGAGATTCAATATGTCAGAAGTGACACAACAACCTACGCATTACCGCTTGTTGAATGTTTTAAAGGCTATCGGGCCTTACTTGAGGGAACCGCAATCAGAAGAAGGCCACTACATTTTTGATTGTTTGTCTGTGTGTGTGAACGATAAAAAGTCACCAGAAGAGCGTGAATTCTGGGGATGGTGGTTGGAGTTGGATAAGTCGGAAGACGGATTTTCGGCGAAATACAACACGGGTAAATACAATATCGATGGCAACTGGGATCCTTTGCCATTACCGAAAAAAGCGGTGGCTGAGGTCTCTCGAACTCAGGAAGCCTTTCACCAAAAGCTGGTTGATGAACTTCAAAAGAAATTTGAAATCAGCGTTCAGTTAGACGAAGAGTCTGTCGAATTCGTCTGATTTTAAAGGTTACTCTTCTATATAAAGCAAAAAGGTGCGATTTCGCACCTTTTCTGCTTGTGAATTCCCCTTTTGATTGCTAAAACATCACCTCTTATTTGTTTTATCCATAAAAGACTTCATGACAACAAATCATCAAAGCGGGACAACAACACAGCGTAAAACTGTCGTTGTTAAACTGGGTACCAGTGTCTTAACTGGTGGAACATTGGCATTAGACCGCGCTCATATGGTTGAGCTGGTTCGTCAATGTGCTGAATTAAAAAAACAAGGCCACTCTGTGGTTATGGTTTCGTCTGGTGCAATTGCAGCAGGACGTGAGCACCTTGGTTACCCCGCACTTCCCAACTCAATGGCGAGCAAACAGTTGCTTGCGGCAGTTGGGCAAAGTCAGTTGATTCAAGTTTGGGAGTCTTTGTTTGCTATCTATGGCCTTAAAATTGGCCAGATGCTGCTGACTCGTGCTGATCTTGATGATCGCGAGCGTTTTCTGAATGCCCGTGACACGATCAATGCACTCGTTGAACACGACATTATTCCTGTCGTTAATGAAAACGACGCAGTTGCGACCAACGAAATTAAAGTGGGCGACAACGATAACTTGTCGGCACTGGTTGGTATTTTATGCGGTGCTGATAAGCTTTTGCTGCTAACTGACCAAAAAGGCCTGTTTACGGCTGACCCTCGTAAAGATCCAAATGCTGAGCTCATCAAAGAAGTGAAAACGATTGATGACACACTGCGTAAGATCGCAGGCGGCAGTGGTACTACGTTGGGTACTGGCGGCATGGCGACAAAACTGCAGGCGGCTGATATCGCTCGTCGTGCAGGTATTGAAGTTATTATTGCAGCAGGCAGTGCTGAAAACGTGGTGTTCGACTCATTAAGTGACAACCCACAAGGCACACGTTTCCTACCGTTAGCTGAAGCGCTAGAAAACCGTAAGCGTTGGATTTTAGCGGGCCCTGCTTCTGCAGGTGACATCGTGGTAGACGATGGCGCAGTAAACGCTGTTAACACCAAAGGCAGTAGCTTGTTGGCAAAAGGGGTTATTCGAGTTCAAGGCGAGTTTTCTCGTGGTGAAGTCACCCAAGTCACAGACAGTAAAGGCAAGGTAGTGGCGCGTGGTATCGCTAGCTACTCAAGCCAAGACCTAGCAAAAATAGCAGGCAAGCACAGTAAAGATATTGGCGACATTCTTGGTTACGATTACGGGTCAGAAGTCATTCACCGTGACGACCTTGTTGTAATCCAAGAATAGCTCGTGATGAGAAGGCGAACCGCCTTTTTGCATCCAAAGACAGACAGAATTTAGGGAGAGTTAAACGTGGATTTAACTAACATGGGTATCGCAGCAAAAGAGGCTGCTTTCCACCTAGCGACCGCATCTACGGCGCAAAAGAATAAAGCATTGGCGATCATCGCTGATGAGCTAGAAGCAAACGCAGCAACGATTTTAGAAGCGAATGCGAAAGACATCGACCTGGGTCGCGAAGCGGGTCTAACGGACGCACTGCTTGATCGTCTACTTCTGAATGAAGAACGCTTAACGGGCATCGCTAACGACGTTCGTAATGTCATTAGCCTAAACGACCCTGTGGGCAGCGAAATCGACAGCAAGGTACTGGAAAACGGTATGTCATTGTCTCGTCGTCGTGTACCGCTTGGTGTTGTTGGTGTTATCTACGAAGCACGCCCGAACGTAACGATAGATATTGCGGCACTGTGTCTGAAAACAGGCAACGCAAGCATTTTGCGTGGTGGTAAAGAGACCTTCTTCTCGAACATGGAGCTGGTAAAAGTTATCCAGTCTGCACTAGAGAAAGCGGAACTTCCTGCCGCTTCTGTTCAGTACATTGAAAAGCCAGATCGTGAGTTGGTTTCTCAGCTGCTTAAGCTAGATGACTACGTAGATATGATTATCCCTCGTGGTGGCGCTGGTCTACACAAAATGTGTAAAGAGAACAGTACTATTCCAGTTATCATCGGTGGTTTCGGTATCAGCCACATCTTTGTTGATGAGAGCGCTGACCTTGAGAAGTCTGTTGATGTGGTTGAAAACTCGAAAGTTCAACGTCCATCTGCATGTAACTCATTAGATACTTTACTTGTTCATGAAGCGGTGGCTGAGGAGTTCCTTGATAAGCTTAAAACACGTTTAGCGGATAAAGTGACATTAGTAGCAGACTCAAGCGCGAAGGCACTTCTTGCTGATTTTACTGACGTGCGTGATGCAGGTGAAGATGACTTTGACACCGAATGGCTAAGCTACACACTTGGCGTAAAAGTGGTTGCGGACGTTGCAGAAGCGATTGACCACATGCGCGTACATAACGCGAGTCACTCAGACGCAATCATGACTAACAGTCTAGAAAGCTCTGAGCGCTTTATTAACTCGGTAGGTTCTGCTGCGGTTTACGTGAATGCATCAACTCGCTTCACCGATGGCGCACAGTTTGGTCTAGGTGCAGAAGTGGCGGTATCTACTCAGAAACTGCATGCTCGCGGCCCAATGGGTTTAGAAGAACTGACAAGCTACAAATGGGTGGGTAAAGCGAACTATTTAGTTCGAGGTTAACGTTCACGTTAATTTTCCTCCTCAGCTCATTTAGAAATTGCTATCGCGTAGCAATAATCAATGAATCACCACACAAAAGGGCCTTAATTGGCCCTTTTTCTTTCCTAACGTTTGGCAATTCCGTTACACTGATATTCAATTATTTGGAGGTGATATGCATTGTCCTTTTTGTTCAGAGAACGACACTAAAGTAATCGATTCAAGACTGGTAGCCGATGGCCATCAGGTTCGTCGTCGCCGTCAATGCCTTGCATGCAGCGAACGTTTTACTACGTTCGAATCGGCAGAACTTGTGATGCCTAAAGTAATTAAGTCGAATGGAAACCGCGAACCATTTAATGAAGATAAAATGGTGGGTGGTGTACAGCGCGCCCTAGAAAAGCGCCCAGTGAGTGCTGATGCGATTGAACTTGCGATCAGTACGATTAAGTCACAACTCCGTGCAACTGGTGAGCGTGAAGTACCAAGCGAAATGATTGGTAACCTTGTGATGGGCCAATTGAAAGAATTGGACAAAGTGGCGTACATCCGTTTTGCCTCTGTTTACCGCAGCTTTGAAGACATCCGAGAGTTTGGCGAAGAAATCGCTAAATTAGAGGATTAATCCCTCAATCATGTCTAACTTCTCTCCCCTAGATTTTCAAATGATGTCGCGTGCTATCCATTTAGCGAAACGCGGCATTTACACCACTGCGCCAAATCCAAATGTCGGTTGTGTGATTGTACAAACCGATGGACAAATTGTTGGTGAAGGCTTTCACGCCAAAGCGGGTGAACCTCACGCTGAAGTGCATGCCATGCGAATGGCGGGTGATAAGGCAAAAGGTGCGACGGCTTATGTCACCCTAGAGCCTTGTTCTCATTACGGTCGAACGCCGCCTTGTGCCGAGGGCTTGATTAAGGCTCAAGTGGCTAAAGTCATTTGCGCTATGCAGGATCCAAACCCGAAAGTCGCTGGCCGTGGCATCAAAATGCTGCGTGATGCGGGCATTGAGGTTGAAATCGGTTTACTGGAGCAAGATGCTTTAGACTTGAACCCTGCATTTATTAAACGCATGCAAACAGGCATGCCTTTTGTTCAGCTTAAGATGGCAGCCAGTCTCGATGGGCAAACGGCGCTAGCAAATGGCCAGAGCCAGTGGATCACATCGCCAGCAGCGCGTCGTGATGTTCAAAATTATCGAGCAAAGGCGGGCGCAGTATTATCAACCAGCCAAACGGTGATTGATGATAATGCTTCACTGAATGTTCGCAGGGCTGAATTACCAAG
Organism: Vibrio gigantis; assembly: GCF_024347515.1. Lineage (NCBI taxonomy): Bacteria > Pseudomonadati > Pseudomonadota > Gammaproteobacteria > Vibrionales > Vibrionaceae > Vibrio > Vibrio gigantis. Next base: position 2,813,152 of record NZ_AP025492.1, on the reverse strand, counting down.
TAGCGCACAAGCTCATTACGCTGAAGCTGACGTGCGTCAGCCTGTTCGTGTGATTCTTGACCGTCAAAACCAACTGCGCCCTGAGCTCAAGTTATACCAATCGCCAACACCTGTATTAAGAGTCGCAGAGGCATCTGCAGATATTGAGGTCGGCACCACTGAGACAGGTCAGCTCGATTTACACGACCTGATGCGTCAATTACCTGCGAATCATATCGACCATATTTGGGTCGAAGCAGGCGCTACATTATCAAAAAGCTTGATTGAAGCGCAGTTGGTGGATGAGCTAATCCTTTATTTAGCACCTAAACTTATGGGCAGTGACGGACGAGGTTTGATGGGCGCTTTAGGGCTCACCTCAATGTCTGATGTGATTGACCTAGAAATTAAAGATGTTCGACAAGTTGGTGTGGATATTCGCATAGTAGCGAAACCCGTATTTCGAAACCGATAGTAACGAAACTATAGTGGGAATAAATCCGCTCACTACATACATGTCGTTGACAACAAAAAGAGTTTTAAAATGTTTACAGGAATTGTAGAAGCCGTAGGTACATTGAGTGCAATTACTCCCCGCGGAGAAGACATTACCGTAACGGTTAACGTAGGTAAGCTTGATATGGCCGACGTTCAGTTAGGCGATAGTATTGCTACCAACGGTGTGTGTTTGACGGTCGTCGAATTTAACGACCACAGCTACAGTGCAGATTTGTCACTTGAGACCCTGAAAAAAACGGGTTTTGTTGATTACCAAGCGGGTGACAAAGTGAACCTAGAGAAAGCGATGCTACCGACGACACGTTTCGGTGGTCATATCGTATCGGGTCACGTAGATGGTGTAGGTGAGATTGTTGAGCGCAACCAAGTTGGCCGTGCGATTGAGTTCTGGGTCGAAATGCCCGCTGAAATCTCAAAGTACGTTGCTCAAAAAGGCTCGATTACCGTCGATGGCATTAGTCTTACTGTGAACGATTTACGTAAGAATGCATTTAAGCTGACGATTGTTCCTCATACTTCTTCAGAAACCACCATCGATCAATTCCATGTTGGTCGTAAAGTGAATCTAGAAGTGGATGTGTTAGCGCGCTACATGGAGCGCCTACTGCAAGGTCAGCAACAAGAGTCTGAACCTGAATCTCGATTGACGATGGAATTCTTACAACAGAATGGTTTTGCCTAACCGTTGATACGAAGTGCATTTAGCGCCACTTTGTAAAGCGAAGCAATATCATCAGGTTTAAATAGTGTCGGTTCTAGGAAGCAGAACCATTTCAAAGGATATAGAACAATGCCAATTAGTACTCCTCAAGAAATTATTGAAGACATTCGCCTAGGAAAAATGGTTATCCTGATGGATGATGAAGATCGCGAGAATGAAGGCGATCTGATCATGGCAGCAGAACATGTTACGCCAGAAGCAATTAACTTCATGGCAATGTACGGCCGCGGCTTAATCTGTCTGACGCTGACTAAAGAGCGTTCAAACCGTATGGGCCTAGCGCCTATGGTTCAAGACAACAATGCACAGTACACCACTAACTTTACGGTTTCGATTGAAGCTGCTGAAGGTGTGACGACGGGTATCTCTGCATCAGATCGTGCTGTTACGGTTCAAGCAGCAGTAGCGAAAGACGCAAAAGCGGCCGACTTGGTTCAACCAGGTCATATCTTCCCATTGACGGCTCAAGAAGGCGGTGTGTTAACTCGCGCGGGTCATACAGAAGCGGGTTGTGATTTAGCTCGTCTAGCAGGCTGTGAGCCAGCATCGGTTATCGTTGAGATCTTAAATGACGACGGCACCATGGCACGTCGCCCAGATCTTGAAGTGTTTGCTGAAAAACACGACATCAAGTTAGGCACGATTGCTGATTTGATCGAATACCGTAACAACACAGAAACAACGATCGAGCGCGTTGCACAATGTCATTTACCAACAGAGTTTGGTGATTTTGAGTTGGTGACTTACCGTGACACAATTGATAACCAGATCCACTACGCAATGCAAAAAGGCGACTTGTCTGATGGCGCTCCTTTAGTGCGTGTTCACCTACATGATACGTTTACCGATCTGCTTCATTCTGATCGTGGCACTGAACGTAGCTGGTCGCTAGATAAAGCGATGAAGCGCATTGGCGATGAAGGCGGTGTACTGGTTATTCTTGGCAATGAAGAGTCGTCTGATTCTCTGATTCACAAAGTGAAGACGTTCGAAGCTCAAGATAAGAATGAACAACCAACCATGGCGAAGAAGCAAGGTACTTCACGTCGTGTGGGTGTAGGTTCTCAGATCCTACAAGACCTCGGTGTTCATGATATGCGTCTGTTGTCTTCAAGCACTAAGCGTTACCATGCACTAGGTGGTTTTGGTCTTAACGTGGTTGAATACGTCTGTGAGTAACCACTCACAGATTAATTTGTAGCAACACAATCAATGATGACTCTGATTGCTCTTTTGGTGATGAATTAGGCTAAAAGAGCACAGTCGCTAAGCTTAATTTTTCGTGCGTTAAATGCAGATGCTTGGCGACTTGTTGTTCCTATACGCTTGGGAGCAGCACTGCGTTATCATCTTTACATCTCCGGTGTCTGTTCTGCTAAATTAGCATTAGATATTGCTCACAGTTTTGTGCTAGAATCCGGCGATTCTCACTTGATGAAAATAGTTAAAGGAAGGCTTATGAAAGTGATCGAGGGTGGCTTCCCAGCGCCAAATGCAAAAATTGCTATCGTTATTGCTCGTTTCAACAGTTTTATTAACGAAAGTTTACTTTCTGGTGCAATCGATACTTTAAAGCGTCACGGACAAGTAAGCGAAGACAACATCACTGTTGTTCGTTGCCCTGGTGCAGTTGAACTTCCACTTGTAGCGCAGCGCGTTGCAAAAACAGGTAAGTTCGATGCGATTGTATCTCTTGGTACAGTAATTCGTGGCGGTACGCCTCATTTTGACTATGTTTGTAGTGAATGTAATAAAGGTTTGGCACAAGTGTCTCTGGAATACTCTCTTCCAGTAGCGTTTGGTGTTCTTACTGTTGATACGATCGATCAAGCTATTGAACGCGCAGGAACCAAGGCTGGTAATAAGGGTGCAGAAGCTGCACTTAGCGCACTTGAGATGATCAACGTTCTTTCTGAAATCGATTCCTAATGGGGGCCAGTGTGAAACCAGCCGCACGTCGTAACGCACGTCAATTTGCTCTACAAGCAATTTATTCTTGGCAAATTACTAAAGAAAATATTGCTACCGTTGAAGAACAGTTCTTATCTGGTGGTAAGTATGATGAAGAAGAGCATCATGCTGCAGAACCTGCACTTGCTATGCCAGAAACAGACGTTGCATACTTCCGCGACCTGCTAACTGGTGTTGCTCTTAGCCACATGGAACTTGATAGCAAGCTTCGTCCATTCGTATCTCGCCCTATGCAAGATCTGGATCTGATGGAACTAGCGCTTCTACGTTTAGCTATGTACGAGATGACTCGTCGCGAAGATGTACCATACAAAGTGGTTATCAACGAAGCTATCGAACTTGCGAAAGTATTCGCAGCAGAAGACAGCCATAAGTTTGTTAACGGTGTGCTTGATAAAGCTGCACCGCACGTTCGTAAGAAATAAGACGTTCGTATATTGAATCTAAAGGTCAGCTTTTATGCTGGCCTTTTTTGTAACTAAATTTCTGTAATACCAAAGATAGGGCATGTGATGTCTGGCGAATTTAACCTGATTGAAAAATATTTTGTAAATCGACAACCACAACGTAAAGACGTGCATTTGGCAGCTGGCGATGATTGTGCTTTGGTCAAAGCGCCAAGCAATGTTGAGATAGCGATCAGCACGGACACCTTAGTTGCGGGTACTCACTTTTTAGCGGAAGCGAATCCTGCTTGGGTCGCACACAAAGCCTTGGCGTCTAACATCAGTGACCTTGCGGCTATGGGCGCAACACCTGCATGGGTTTCATTTGCGTTAACCATGCCTGAAGTTGACGAAGCCTGGCTTGCCCCATTTTGTGACTCTTTTTTCAAACTGGCAGACTACTTTGGTATTCAGTTAATTGGTGGTGACACAACCAAAGGTCCACTAAGTCTGACACTGACTGTACAGGGCTTTGTTCCTGAAGGGCGAGCTCTACGCCGAGATGGTGCGAAAGTAGGGGACTGGATATATGTCACAGGTAACCTAGGTGACAGTAAAGCTGGGCTAGAGGTGTTATTGAACCCTGAACAGAATCAAGCTAAGCCTTATGCACTTGAACTTGAAGAGAGGCACTACATCAGCTCTCCACGAGTGCTAGCGGGTCAGGCTCTCGTGAGCCTTGCCTCGTCTGCGATTGATATCTCTGACGGCGTGATTGCTGACCTAAAGCATATTCTGAAGCGTTCAGAGGTTGGTGCAAGCATTGATGTGAGTTGTCTGCCTATCTCTCAGGAGTTACGTCAATTCGCGCTTGATGTTACGACAGCACAGCAGTACGCACTTACCAGTGGTGAAGAGTACGAGCTTTGCTTTACGGTACCAGAAGAAAATAAAGGGTCGCTAGAAAGTGCTTTGTCACACACTGGAACAAAAGTCACCTGCATTGGCCAGATAAGACCTGTAGAATATTTTGAACTACACAATAATGGTGAGCCACTAAGCTGGAGCTTAACTGGTTACGATCACTTTAAGGTTAATTGATGACAAACCCACTATCTGCAATCTCTCTTAAAAACCCTTGGCACTTATTAGCAACGGGTTTTGGCAGTGGCTTATCGCCTATTATTCCCGGAACAATGGGTACGCTTGCGTCTATTCCATTGTATTTATTGTTGGTTCAATTGCCGTTCCCGGCTTATGTTGCCATCGTGGTGGTAAGCTGCATTATTGGCATCAAGATCTGCCAAGTGACGTCTGATGATATGGGTGTTCACGATCATGGCTCTATCGTATGGGATGAATTTGCGGGCTTTTGGATCACCATGAGCCTAGTACCAATGTTGAGTATTCCTGCCGATGATTGGAAATGGTTACTGACAGGCTTTGTTCTATTCCGCTTCTTTGACATGGTAAAACCGTGGCCGATTGGTTGGTTAGACGCTCGAGTTCATGGCGGCTTAGGTATCATGATTGATGATATCGTGGCGGGTATTATGGCGGCGATTTCGCTGTATGCCGTGGCGCATTTTGCAGGTTGGCTAGTTTAAGATCTAGGCTGTATTTGCTATAAAGATTTAGATATAACGGCTTAAGTTTAAAATACAAAAACAAGGAATTACAATGTCTAAGAAGGTTTACTGCATCGCTCAATTTCAGCCAAAAGAAGGCAAACTGAACGAGCTGTTTGAGGTTTTAAAAGCACTAGAGCCAAACACTCTGCGTGAAGATGGTTGTATTCAATACACAGTGACTCGCCACATCCAGAGTCCGTTTGCGGAAGGCCAGAGTTTTCCAATTGCTTTCAACGAAATCTGGGCGGATAACGAAGCGTTTGAAGCGCACTGCCAACGTCGTGAAATTCAACAGTTCTTCCAAGAGCAGTGCGTTGATGAAACAGGTTTAGTTGAGAACTTTAATGTTGCTATCTACTCTGACGAACCTGAGAACTACGACGCGCCTGTTCTTAAGCCGTGCTGCTAATTTGCTATAACAACTGACTTAAACAGTGGCTAGCTAATGAGTTAGCGAATACTAAAAAGGTTGACCCTAGGGCCAACCTTTTTCGTTTTGTTGCTTATGCAGTTTGCTACTGAAAGCTATTTAGCAAGGTAGTCAGAGATAGACTTCTCAATACCTTTCGCGTCTAGGCCTAGCTCTTCATGCAGCTCACCTTGAGTGCCTTGAGCAATAAACTTGTCCGGTAAGCCAAGGTTCAGTACAGGCATTAGCAGTTTCTCTTGCATCAAGAACTCAATCACACCTGCACCTGCACCACCTGCGATTGCGTTTTCTTCGATAGTGACCAGCACATCGTGGTCAGCGGCAAGTTGTTTGATTAGAGCTTCATCTAGCGGCTTAACAAAGCGCATGTCTGCAACGGTGGCATCCATTGCATCAGCAGCTTGAAGTGCATTTTCTAGGAAAGTACCGAAGCTTAGAATGGCGACTTTCGATCCATCTTTTGTTTTTGTGCTTTCGCGAACGATACGACCTTTACCAATCTCAAGCGCAGTAAACTCACTTTGGATCTCAGTACCCATGCCATTACCACGAGGATAACGAACGGCACTTGGCCCTTTATGCTGATGGCCTGTGTATAGCATTTGGCGACATTCGTTTTCATCGCTTGGTGCCATGATCACCATGTTAGGAATACAACGCATGAAGCTTAAGTCGAATGCACCTTGGTGTGTTTGACCATCGGCACCCACAAGACCTGCACGGTCAATCGCGAACATAACCGGTAGATCCATGATAGCGACATCATGGATCAGTTGATCGTAACCACGTTGTAGGAATGTCGAGTAGATAGCCACAATCGGCTTATCACCCGCAATCGCCATACCGGTTGCTAGCGTCACTGCGTGCTGCTCAGCAATCGCTACATCGAAGTATTGTTCTGGGTACTCTTTCGAGAAACGCACCATGCCAGAACCTTCGCGCATCGCTGGCGTGATCGCCATTAGCTTAGGATCTTGAGCTGCCATATCACACAGGAAGTCACCAAAAATCTTAGAAAAAGTTGGTTTAGAGCTAGTGCTCTTAGGCAGACTTGAGTGTGCAGGATCGAATTTAGGCACACCGTGGTAGCCAATAGGATCTTTCTCTGCTGGCTCGTAGCCTTTGCCTTTCTTGGTCATGATATGCAGGAACTGAGGGCCTTTAAGATCTCTCATGTTCTTCAGCGTCTTGATTAGCTCATTCACATCGTGACCATCAATTGGACCAATGTAATTAAAGCCTAACTCTTCAAACATGGTGCCAGGGACAACCATGCCTTTTAGATGTTCTTCTGTACGACGAACCAGCTCTTTAATTGGCGGAACGCCTGATAGCACTTTCTTGCCGCCCTCACGAATTGACGTGTAAAGACTGCCAGAAAGAACTTGAGCTAGGTGGTTGTTTAGCGCACCTACGTTTTCAGAGATAGACATCTCGTTATCGTTCAGGATAACCAGCATGTCATTGTGAATATCACCCGCGTGGTTCATGGCTTCGAATGCCATACCAGCAGTAATCGCGCCATCACCGATCACACTCACGACTTTACGATTCTTGCCTTCTTTCTTAGCACTGATTGCCATGCCGAGAGCAGCACTGATCGATGTTGAAGAGTGACCAACAGAAAGAGTGTCATATTCGCTCTCTTCACGCCATGGAAATGGGTGCAGTCCATCTTTCTGACGGATAGTCGACAAGCGATCGCGACGACCTGTAAGAATCTTGTGCGGGTATGCTTGGTGGCCAACATCCCAAACCAATTGGTCAAAAGGCGTGTTGTACACGTAGTGCAGAGCCACTGTTAGCTCTACCGTACCTAAACCTGACGCTAAGTGGCCACTTGACTGGCTCACTGAGTTAAGAAGATAGGTGCGTAATTCATCACAAAGCTGTGTTAGCGTCTCTTTTGGAAGTAGACGCAAATCCTCTGGCTTATCAGCCAAAGCAAGAGTTGGGTACTTTGATATATCAAGAGTCATAGGTAATGCGCGCTTATTGTCTTAGTTCTTGCGCTCGATGACGTATCGGGCGAACTCTTCGAGTAACTGGGTATTGTATGGGATTGCAGCCAAAGCTTGAAGCGCTTCCTGTAGCAGAGTTTGCGCTTTTTCTTGAGCGCCCTCTAAACCTAGCAAAGAAGGGTAGGTGCTTTTGTTCAATTCTTGGTCAGAACCCTGTGGTTTACCCAAAGTTTCAGTATCGCTAGTGATATCTAAAATATCATCTTGAACCTGGAATGCTAATCCAATGGCATCGGCGTACTTGTCTAATTGGGGCATCACTTCAAATGCTTTTTCGCCAGCAGCGAGTGCTCCTAAACGAATCGCACATTTCATTAGAGCGCCCGTTTTATTGCGATGAACTTCTTCTAACTCTTCTAGCGTGACAGAGCGATTTTCAGCTTCAATATCAAGTGCTTGTCCAATGCACATGCCTTGTGCACCAGAGGCTTCTGCTAGGCGTTGAATCATTCGAACGCGATTGCTTTCACCGTCAGCACTTAATGTGCCTTCCGCAAGTATAGTAAACGCGAGAGTTTGTAGTGCATCGCCCGTTAAAATGGCCGTTGCTTCATCGTATTTGATGTGACAAGTCTGATGGCCACGACGCAGTTCATCATCATCCATTGCTGGAAGGTCGTCGTGAATCAGAGAATAGGCATGAATACATTCGATTGCAGATGCTGGAGTGTCGAGCTCTTCAGCGGTGCAGCCAAGCATTTCCCCTGTAATGTAGACAAGAAATGGACGTGCGCGTTTGCCGCCTAAAAGTAACCCATAACGCATCGCGTTGATAAGGTTCTGATTTTGGTGTGGCAGGCGATCAAGCCAAAGGTTCAGTTGCTCGTTATTACGTGCTTGATAAGACAATAAAGTCTCGATCATAGGGGATCTCATACAATTCGTTATTCTGGTTGTGGGTTAAAGTCACTAAGTTCTGCGTTTTCATCATTTTGCAGTAGGATGCTAACACGCTGTTCAGCATCATTTAGTTTGCTTTGACCAGCACGAGCGAGGGAGATACCTCGTTCGAACTTCTTAAGCGCATCATCTAAAGCTAGATCACCATTTTCTAGTTGATCAACCAAGCCATCAAGCTCTTCGATTGCTGCTTCAAAGCTCATATTTTCAGGTTTCTTAGTAGCCATAATAAATCTGCGTTTGGAAAGATGAACGAACGTTACCCTAGGCCGCTGAGATGGTCAAATGTAACCAAGAAATTTTGCTAGAAAGTTCGTTTTTAAGGGGCTTGAACTCACTTTGCTTGAATAACCTTAGCTTTATCGAGTTTATGCGCTACGTATAAGAGCAAAGTAAGCCAATAGTTGGGATTCAAAAACGAAAAGTGTGATACTTAGGCCAAGAATTTACTAAAAGATCTTATAGTCTTGCCGATACAAGGAGTATCGTCGACATAGAGCTACAAAAAAGCATGAGGAGTGCTCAGTGGATTTAGCAACCCTAATAGGTTTGATTGGTGGATTTGCCTTTGTAATCATGGCAATGATCCTAGGTGGAAGCCTCGGGATGTTCTATGACACGACATCCATTTTGATCGTAATTGGTGGCTCAACCTTTGTTGTTCTAATGAAATTCACCATGGGACAATTTTTTGGTGCGGCCAAAATCGCAGGCAAAGCTTTTATGTTTAAAGCGGACGAGCCTGAAGATCTGATCGCGAAAGTAGTAGAGATGGCAGACGCTGCTCGTAAAGGTGGTTTCCTAGCACTTGAAGAGATGGAAATCAGTAACAGCTTTATGCAAAAAGGCATCGACTTATTAGTGGATGGCCATGATGGTGATGTGGTGCGTGCTGCGCTGCAAAAAGACATCGCATTAACGACAGAGCGTCACGAGCAGGGTGCGAAAGTGTTCTCTGCATTCGGTGATGTTGCCCCAGCGATGGGTATGATTGGTACCTTGGTTGGTCTGGTAGCCATGCTTTCGAACATGGATGATCCTAAAGCGATCGGTCCTGCGATGGCGGTGGCACTTTTAACCACGCTATATGGTGCGATTCTTTCGAACATGGTGTTCTTCCCAATTGCCGATAAACTTGCGCTACGTCGTGACCAAGAGACACTTAACCGTCGCTTGGTGATGGATGGCGTGTTAGCGATTCAAGATGGTCAGAACCCACGAGTTATTGATGGTTACCTCAAGAGCTACCTGAACGAAGGTAAGCGCACGATTGATGGTGAACCGGCGTAAGAGGAGTTTAAGATGGATGAAGAGAATCCATGTAAATGTCCTCCACCGGGGTTACCTCAATGGATGGGGACATTTGCTGATTTGATGTCATTGCTGATGTGTTTCTTCGTACTGCTGCTCTCATTCTCTGAGATGGACGTACTGAAGTTCAAACAGATCGCGGGTTCGATGAAGTTTGCGTTTGGTGTACAAAACCGCTTAGAAGTAAAAGACATCCCGAAAGGGACCAGTATCATTGCACAAGAGTTTCGCCCAGGTCGTCCAGAGCCGACACCGATTGATGTGATCATGCAGCAAACCATTGATATTACTCAGCAGACACTGGAATTTCATGAAGGTGAATCTGAGCGCGCTGGTGGCACCATGCGTGACCAAGGCAAAATGACCGGAGGCAAGTCGGCAGAAGTTTCGACTCACGATAATCAAAACTCTGAGTCAGACCAACAGCAACAACAAGCTGAAGCTCAATCGCAAGAGATGGAAACCTTGATGGAAAGCATCAAGAAGGCGTTGGAGCGAGAGATCGACCAAGGCGCGATTGAGGTGGAAAACCTTGGCCAGCAGATTGTAATTCGAATTCGTGAGAAGGGCGCATTTCCATCAGGTTCTGCTTTCTTACAACCTAAATTCCGCCCCTTGGTGAGACAGGTGGCTGAACTGGTAAAAGACGTTCCGGGTATTGTCCGAATCTCAGGACACACCGATAACCAACGTCTTGATTCTGAGCTCTATCGTTCGAATTGGGATTTGTCATCACAGCGAGCAGTATCTGTTGCGCAAGAGATGGAAAAGGTGCGTGGTTTCTCTCATCAACGTTTGAGAGTACGTGGCATGGCCGATACTGAGCCAGTAGAGCCGAACGATACTGAATGGCAACGTAGCCTTAACCGTCGTGTTGAAATCAGCATCATGCAGGGCGAACCGCTTTACAGTGATGAAGTGCCTGTTATTAATGAATAGCCTATACGTGCAGACGTTAGTATGCAGATAGCATCGAAAGCCCAATCTTATAATGAGGTTGGGCTTTTTGTTTACTGGCCTTTAATCATTTTCTCTGCTGCATTTATGTGGTTGCGAAACCTATTACTTTTAATAGCCAGCGGTTTAATGGTGCTGTAAGAGCAAGCACTCTTTTCCTTGCTTCACTTTCTCATGTATAATTCGCGCCCTTAGATTTAGATATGATCTATTCTTGCTTCAAGCGCTGTGTAAATTTCTAATTTACTTGGCGATGAGCGTTTTCAAAATTTTGAACATTAATGTTGTGAAAGTACTATGAAATTTATTGTTAAGCCCCATCCGGAAATTTTTGTAAAAAGTGAATCGGTGCGTAAGCGCTTCACAAGGATTCTAGAGTGCAACATTCGCAACGTTATTCAACGTCACTGTGAAAGTGTTGCGGTGTTCAACCGTCGTGACCATATCGAAGTGACCTCTGAGAGTGACCAGTACTACGCAGAAGTGTTAGAGGCTCTGACTCACACTCCAGGTATCCATCACTCTCTTGAAGTTCAACAGTCTGAATTCAAAGACTTGCACGATATTTATGAGCAAGTACTAGAACGCAGCCGTGCTGACATTGAAGGCAAGACTTTCTCTGTTCGTGCTAAGCGCCGTGGTAAGCATGACTTTACGTCTATCGAGCTAGAGCGCTACGTAGGTGGCGGTCTGAACCAAGCCGTTGAGTCAGCTAAAGTTCGACTAAAGAACCCTGATGTAACCGTTAAGGTTGAAGTCGCTAACGACAAACTTAACCAAGTACTGGCTCGTCATAAAGGCCTTGGTGGTTTCCCTCTTGGTACTCAAGAAGATCTACTAAGCTTGATCTCTGGTGGTTTCGACTCTGGCGTTTCAAGCTACCTGCACATCAAACGTGGTTCTAAGGTGCACTACTGTTTCTTCAATCTTGGCGGCCCTGCGCACGAGATTGGCGTTAAGCAAGTGGCTCACTACCTATGGAACAAATATGGTTCATCTGCAAAGGTGAAGTTCATTTCTGTAGATTTTGAACCCGTGGTTGCTGAAATCCTTGAGAACGTAGAAGACGGCCAAATGGGCGTTGTTCTTAAGCGTATGTTCATGCGTGCTGGTGGTATGGTTGCAGAGCGTTTTGGTATTGAAGCGCTAGTAACAGGTGAGGCGCTTGGTCAGGTTTCTAGTCAAACGCTAACTAACCTGCGCCACATCGACAACGTGACTGATACTTTGATTCTTCGTCCACTGATCAACTGGGATAAAGAAGACATCATCGATCTTTCTCGCATCATCGGTACTGAAGACTTTGCTAAGGTAATGCCTGAGTACTGTGGCGTTATCTCTAAGAAGCCAACAGTGAAAGCGAAGAAAGGCAAACTAGAAGCAGAAGAAGCTAAGTTTAACTTTGAAGTGCTTGATCAAGTGATCGAGAATGCTCGTGTTATGGATATCCGTGATATCGAGAAAGAGAGCCAAGAGCAAGCACCTGAAGTTGAACAAGTTCAAGCTGTTGCTGAGCATGCTATCGTTCTTGATATCCGTAGCCCAGAAGAAGAAGACGAAAGCCCACTAGAGATCGATGGTGTTGAAATTAAACACATCCCGTTCTTCAAGCTTTCGACTCAGTTTGGTGACCTAGACCAAGCGAAAGAGTATTTGCTGTACTGCGACCGTGGTGTAATGAGTCGTCTACAGGCGCTTTACCTACAAGAGCAAGGCTTCCATAACGTTAAGGTTTATCGCCCATAGTGGTGTATTGACCAATCGTTAGTAATTTTGCAAAGCCGCTTACTGAAAAGTAAGCGGCTTTTTTATTTTCTATTGTCAATGATTTACAGTAGTCAGACAGAGGTGTGAGTTTGGGCGTGCTATCGTCTGCTCCGTTTTGAAATTTTGATTGAGAGAGTGAGCTCTAAACGGGTTTATAAGTGACTGAACAAGTGTGAGTATACTTGAAGTATTCTGTTACTTTTAAGTACAACTTAATAGTCCAATTTGTATGTGTTCAGTTGATTATTTGAGTGGGTATCTGATTCTGTGATTAGCGATGAAAAATAATAAGGATTAATTAGCACAGCTATTGATAAACTTGTTGTTACATTTCTTTGGACATAAAAAAACACCGCCCATAAGGCGGTGTAAACAAATTTGACAGACAGGTCAAAATAAATACAGGAAGTACATGCCTCGTTTCAGTATAGAACTGCAACAAAACATTTGGTAGAACTCTACCCAACTCGAAAAGAACGAGTTTGCAAACACAACATCGCAGAAGCTAAACCAATTGATTCTAGAGAGAATCAAGCCGTTCAGGCTAGCTACTGCGGGATGAAATATAGAATTTCTCTGGCCGCTAGGCAATGGACAAATTATAATGTTTCAGATAAAAAAAACTAATGCTTATTTAGAGAGTAACTATGTCTCGTCGATTACCCCCATTAAACTCGCTAAGAGTGTTTGAAGCTGCTGCTCGACACTTGAGTTTTACGCGTGCTGCAGAAGAGTTGTTTGTTACTCAAGCTGCAGTCAGTCATCAGATCAAAGCGCTTGAAGAATTCTTATCTTTGAAGCTGTTTCGCCGAAGAAACCGTTCTTTGCTGCTGACTGAAGAAGGTCAAAGCTACTTCTTGGATATCAAAGATATTTTCACATCACTGGCAGAAGCGACGGATAAAGTGCTTGAGCGCAGTGAAAAGGGCGCATTAACCATCAGTTTACCGCCTAGTTTTGCGATTCAATGGTTGGTACCAAGGCTTGCTGATTTTAATCAGCAAGAACCTGATATCGATGTGCGAATCAAAGCCGTGGATATGGATGAAGGCTCGCTAACGGATGATGTGGACGTTGCTATCTATTATGGTCGAGGCAATTGGTCGGGGCTAAGAGCTGACAAGCTGTATCAAGAATATCTGATTCCACTTTGTTCTCCTTCAGTGCTGCTCGGAAACAAACCATTAGAATCTCTAAGTGATTTAGCATGCCATACGCTATTGCATGATACCTCTCGAAAGGATTGGAAACAGTTTGCTAAGCAAAATGGTATCGACGGGGTTAACGTTAATCACGGTCCTATCTTCAGTCACTCAACCATGGTGCTGCAAGCAGCAGCTCACGGCCAGGGCATTGCACTGGGCAACAACGTATTGGCACAACCTGAAATCGAAGCGGGTCGTTTGATTGCGCCTTTCGACGAAGTGTTGGTGAGCAAGAACGCCTTCTATGTCGTTTGTCATGAGAAACAAGCCGACATGGGCCGTATCGCCACCTTCCGAGACTGGATGCTGGCGAAAGCGCAAAGTGAACAAGAGGATTTACTCGATGAATAACGTCATCATTGATGGTGAAGACAATCCAATTACCTTTATCTTCGCCCATGGTGCTGGAGCAGGCATGGATCATGAGTTCATGCAGTCGGTAGCAAAAGGATTAGCCTTTAAAGGGATACGAGTAGTTCGCTTCAATTTCCCTTATATGATTAAGCGTGCGGAAGATGGTAAGCGTCGGCCACCTGACAGAGCACCTAAGCTACTTGAAGCCTACCAAGAGGTTATTGAGCAGGTTGATACCGATAAGCTTGTGATTGGCGGTAAATCGATGGGAGGACGTATGGCGAGCCATTTGTCTGAAGTAGACAAAGTGGCTGCGATGGCGTGTTTAGGTTTTCCTTTCCACCCGCCAGGTAAACCAGAGAAGTATAAAGGCGAACATCTCGCAGAGTTAGCCAAGCCGTGTCTTATTTTACAAGGCGAGCGCGATACTTTTGGTAAGCGTGAAGAGTTTGCTGACTTTGATCTGTCGGATTCTATTCGTGTCGAATTTATTCCTGATGGCGACCATAGCTTTAAGCCACGTAAGAGTTCGGGTTACACAGAGCAGCAGAACATTGCCTTAACCGTTGAGAAACTATCGGCGTTTATCAAAGAGGTGCTTAATGAGAAGTAAGTATTTACTCACGTTTGCCGGCCTCTCTGGCGCAATTGCAGTGATGCTTGGTGCCTTTGCCGCTCACGGCTTGAAAGCTATCTTGCCTGAGTATCTGTTAGGTGTATTTGAGACTGGTGTTCAGTATCAGTTTATTCATACGTTAGCGATATTGGCGTGTGGTGCTCTGCTACAGATGAAACTTGGCGCTAAATCACAAAAATATTTTTTCATTGCGGCAATTTGCTTTATCATCGGCATCCTTTGTTTTAGTGGCAGCCTGTATGCGCTGGCACTGACAGGAATAAAATGGTTTGGCCCAATAACCCCGTTTGGTGGTCTACTATTTATCATTGGTTGGGGAGTCTTCTCCTTCGCTGCTTTGAATATAAAAGAGGTAACTCAGTGAAACACGTACTACTTTATTGTCGCTCTGGTTTTGAAAAAGAATGTGCTGGCGAAATTCAAGACAAGGCAACACAACTGGAAGTGTTTGGTTTTCCTCGCCTAAAGAACAATACAGGCTTTGTATTGTTTGAATGTTACCAAGCAGGTGAAGCGGATAAGTTGATCAAAGAGATCGATTTCCAATCACTGATCTTTGCTCGTCAAATGCTAGCAGTGGCTGTTGAAATTAAAGACCTGCCAACCGATGACCGTATTTCTCCAATTCTTGAGGCGCTTTCTGAGAAAGAAGGTTTCCCTCGTTGTGGTGATATCCGTATTGAAACGCCAGATACTAACGAAGCAAAAGAGCTTTTGAAGTTCTGCCGTAAGTTTACAGTGCCAATGCGCCAAGCTATGCGTGGCAAAGGCCTGATGACAGCGAAAGACAACGCTAAGAAGCCCGTGCTTCATTTATGCTTCATCGCTCCGGGTCACTGTTTTGTGGGTTACTCTTACCCGTCGAACAACTCACAGTTCTTCATGGGTATTCCTCGTCTGAAATTCCCATCAGATGCACCAAGCCGTTCTACATTGAAGTTAGAAGAAGCGTTCCACGTATTCATCCCGCGTGATGAGTGGGACGAGCGTCTGGCTCCGGGTATGTGGGGTGTAGATTTAGGTGCTTGCCCAGGCGGTTGGACTTACCAACTAGTGAAACGTTCTATGTTCGTTCACTGTGTTGATAACGGCATGATGGCAGACAGCCTAATGGAAACGGGTCAGATTAAGCACCACATGGTGGATGGCTTTAAATTCGAACCAGACCGTAAGAACGTGACATGGATTATCTGTGACATGGTTGAGAAGCCGGCTCGCGTTGCACACCTTATGGGTGAGTGGATCATCAAAGGTTGGGCACAAGAAGCACTATTCAACCTGAAACTGCCAATGAAAGGCCGTTATGATGAAGTACTGCAGGATATCGAGAACCTAAAAGTGTTCCTTATTGAGAACAAAGTGAAGTTCAAGATGCAAGCTAAGCACCTTTACCACGATCGTGAAGAGATCACGGTTCATATTCAGTCGCTTTCAAACATCTCACCGCACTAATACGCGGTTAATGAACATAAAACGCTCCTAATAAGGAGCGTTTTTTTATTGTAAGAGGTTTACTCTGAGGTAGGCCACATTTCCCAAAGCATTGCTTCCATATCACTTTCTACATCATCGCTAGTGTTTGCGAAGAAATCCAAGTTGGTGCGGGCTTCTACCTCATCAATGGTTGTGACAAAGCTTGCGAGTTCACTGCTCGATACGTCACGATGAGGCACAATAAAAGCAATCGCATCGTTGTAATACGGGTCGAGAATCACTTTGTAGAATGCACTTGGAATCACGACGCCATTGCCAATAAAGGCTTCATTCCCATCATAAATAGGGCCTGTCACCACATAGAGCTCTTGATATTCATTGGCAAGGTCACGCACATGTTCTTCTAGCAATCGCCAGCCAACTCGGTTAAACCCAGGAAGCTGTGGTGACATATTGCTTAGCAAGAAGCTTTCTTGCATCGATATTTCGCTGAAGTCCATTGCAGCAGACGGAGCAAGGTGGCCGCGGTCATAGCCGGATTTTGAGTAATCACTTAGTGTTGACTGGGCGTATTCAGGGAGTTCTGAGTCGGCTTTAAAGCGATTACTTCGTTTGAACTGCCCATTGATGCTTTCTGCGGTGACATGGTAGGCAACCCAATCAGCATTCTTCATGGAATAGTTGTAGCCAATGGCATAACCGGTTCGACAAAGTACTTGGTCAGAAGATTCTGAAGGCAAGCCTTTAGCGAGATGTTCACCACAAGCTTCGGTTGCGACAGCAAGAGGTGTGATATTAAGTAAGAGGGTCGTTAATGATAATAAAAGTATGTTTTTCATTGTGTTTCTCCTTATTGGAGCAATGAAATTAAATACTTATATCAATAAGACTGTGATGAAGGCTTAATGTTAATCAATACTTGGTAAGGTATTGATTAACATTATGATTAAATTGTGAATGTAACGGAGAACACAACAGAAAGGATGAACATCCATAAGTGTTAAGCTTAATTACCAGAGAAGCGAATATCTTGCAGATTGAACCCAAGATCAATATCGGTTTTGAGTGCAGAGACTTGCTTACATACACGAGCTGATTCAATGTGTTCGTCGAACTTTTTACGATACTTTTTCGGTAGATCTTCTGCTTGATAGGCAGTTTCAATATCTGGATAAGTGGTTAATATTTCTTTGGCGGCTTTTGGCCCGACACCTGGAATGCCCGGTACTTGGCTAGAGCTGACGCCCGTTAACCCCCAGTAATCCGCCAGTTGTTCAGGTTTAACGCCGAATTCAGCTTCGATAAAGGGTTTATCTAACCAACGGTGCTGGAAGTAATCACGGATCTGCAGAGTGGGTGACAACAGTTGGCAATACCCTTTGTCTGTCGAGATTATAGTGACAGTTTCTCCGTGGTCAGCCACTTTTTTTGCCAGTGTTGCGACTAGATCATCCGCTTCATCACCATCAGATAACAGTGAATCAATGCCTAACTCCCACCAAGCCTGTTGGATAGCATCAAGGCCTTTCATTAATGGTTCTGGCATCGGTTTTCGGTTCTGCTTATAAGCTGGAAGCACTTCTGCACGCCAGCCTCGATCTTGTAAGTGGTGATCAAATACTGCGATGA
This sequence comes from Vibrio gigantis, assembly GCF_024347515.1. Lineage (NCBI taxonomy): Bacteria > Pseudomonadati > Pseudomonadota > Gammaproteobacteria > Vibrionales > Vibrionaceae > Vibrio > Vibrio gigantis. The sequence goes on along the minus strand of NZ_AP025492.1, from coordinate 2,795,300 downwards.
TGTGAGTGGGCTTTGATTCAGTCAGAATTTTATTGAGAGTGCGAGTTGTCGTAGTGATGGTTCTTGCTATATCGGTTGGATCCGGCTGAACGGAGTGCACGCGTCGGATGAGGTTTAAGGCATCGATAATAACAAGATGGATAGACATAAGTTTCCACTAAATAGACAATAAAAAAGGGGCTGCTAGCCCCTTATAGTAACGTATCACTTGGTGAGTTGAAACGTTAGCAACGTAAACGTCATCACCTGATTAACTTTATGCCTGCCAATTGGTTATCACTTATTTAGTTACTAGTGAATGACTGTGCCTAATCGCTAGGTGCGATTTTATAGCAAGGCACGTAATCAGTGCCGCCCGGTAGCTTCATTCGATGTTGCTCAACAAAGTCATTCAGCAGTTGGTCCATTTTGGTCATCAGCTCTTTGTCGCCATCAATCAGGAATGGGCCGTGCTTCTCGATCTCCAGAATACCCTCGGCTTTGACATTACCAGCGACAATGCCAGAGAACGCTTTACGTAAATTAGCGGCTAGGCTCTCCGTTTTCTGGTCCATATGAAGATCAAGCGCCGCCATAGACTCGTGTGTTGGGTCGAATGGCAGTTGGAACTCAGGCTCAATATGCAGTGACCAGTTGTAGCTGTAGGCATCACCGGTCTCTTTACGGTGAGAGCGCACATCTGGCATCGCTTGTTTCATGATTTTCGCAGCGCGTGCTGGGTCGTCAATCACGATCTCATAATGCTTTTGCGCCTCAGGCCCTAGAGTTTCACCAATGAACTTATCGATTGAACGGAAGTAAGCTTCACTCTCTTTCGAGCCAGTTAAGACAATCGGCATTGGCTGCTCGGCGTTATTCGGGTGCATCATGATCCCTAAGATGTATAGTAGCTCTTCGGCCGTGCCGGGGCCGCCTGGGAAAATAATGATGCCATGCGCCATACGAACGAATGCCTCAAGACGCTTCTCGATATCGGGCATAATCACCAGTTCATTCACGATCGGGTTTGGTGGCTCAGCCGCAATGATCGAAGGCTCGGTCAGCCCTAGATAACGATGCTCGGTATAACGTTGTTTTGCGTGACCAATCGCAGCACCTTTCATTGGGCCTTCCATCGCGCCCGGTCCACAACCCGTACAGATGTTCAGTTCACGCAGTCCCAATTCATTACCGACTTCACGAGTGTATTGGTATTCGCTCGCATTAATAGAGTGTCCGCCCCAACATACAATCAGGTTAGGCTCGATGCCTGGAGTCAGCGCACCTGCATTTCTCAAGATGCCAAATACAAGGTTAGTAATGTGAGTGGCATTCGTCAGATTGAGCCTTTGGTTATCGGCTAAGTGCATGTTGACATAAACGATGTCACGTAGCACTGAGAAGAGGTGTTCTTGAATGCCCTTGATGATTTCACCATCGACAAAGGCATGCTCTGGTGGATTACTCAGTTCGAGTTTGATGCCACGTTCACGGCGCACCACCTCAACATCGAATGAGAGATATTTATCGAGTAACTCTTTGGAGTTGTCGGTGTGGCTACCCGAGTTCAGGACTGCTAACGTACAGTTACGATACAGTTGGTACAAATCACTAGATGCGGTTTTCTTAAGACGCTCAACCTCAAGTTGAGAGAGTAAATCCATGCTACCGGCAGGGCTGATATGAGTGATCATAGTGCCTCCTTGTTGAAAAGAGCTGGGGGCGTTGAAGTGACCCTCTGGCTCGAGAGTGAGAAGCAAACGTTGAAAGTGTTTGGTTAAAGGTGGGAGAGAGTTAACCAGACGAAACGAATACGACAGCGTTGCTTGCCAAGAATGCTTGTTAAGCGAATGTTAATCATTAGCTTAGCAAACATTGAGGGAAATGGTATGTGATAAGTATTTGAAAAAATGAAATAAATTAAATCTAGGGCTGCTTAGTGCCAAACAAGTTGGTTGTTACCACGTTGTTTTGCTTTATTTAACGTTGTATTGAGTCGCTCTAGTACTTCTTCCGGTGTATCTGACTCTTTAAATTGAGTACTTGCCGCGCATAAAGTAATGGTGATTTGTTGGTCACGAAACTTAAAGGGTAAGCGGCTTACTTGAGTCTGAATGTTTTGAATGACCTGGTGGCAATATTCATCGGTTTGCTCTGGTAGCAGTAAGACAAACTCTTCACCTGAAAAACGCGCCACAGTATCGGTGGTGCCAGCTTCTTTGGTGATAGTTCTTGCAATGATCTTGAGTGCTTTGTCGCCCGCGGTATAACCAAAGCTATCGTTAATGGCTTTGAAGTTGTCGATGTCCAGAAGTACTACGCGCAGTGAGTGCTGTGCGCGGATCCAGCGGCGATATTCAAGCTCTAAGCGATCGGTAAAAGCAGTACGATTGTAAACCTTAGTCAGAGGGTCAAGCAGCATGCGCTGAGCCTGATCTTCCAAACGCTTACGGTAATCTTGGGTCACTTCATAGAGTGAATCTAACTGAGCCTTTCCGTAACTCATTCTCTCTATTAGAGCTTGTTCTTTCTGCTCTGCGTGATTTAGCCTTTCCGAAAGAGAGGCAATTTCACTGAGTAGTGGATTAATCGAACGCTTTAAACTATCAATATCCTTCGCTTTCTCTACCGAGTTTTGGCTCTTAGTGACAAGTTCATTTAATTCAGAATTAAGGCCTTGGCGGTGCTCAAAGTAACTTTGGCTCTGATCAGCGTTTTGGTCTGCCGTTTTGATACTAGAAGCCAGGGATGAATTAAGCTGATCAACAAATTGTTCAGACTTTTTACGTTCTAGATTGGTGCCTTCAATAACCAGTTTTAGGATCTGAAGTGTCAGCTCAAGTAGGCTTTGTGTGGAAACACCAAGCAGCAACTTCGCTCGAATATCAGTAAGTAAATCACCCGATTCACCCTCAAAATCGAGTTCAGTGATCAGATGTTGTAGTTCATTTGATAGGTCGGAAAGGAGTTCTTGTTCCGGAGAATATGTAGCGTCGGCAAAATGCGTGCGTGAGTTATTCGCCATAATCTTAATGGCACGCTCATAAATACCGAGAAGTTTCATGGCATGATCGACTTTTTGACTGCCATTGCATTCGGAGAAGCTAAGTAAGTTTCGTAGGTCGCGTTTAAGCTGTGCTGGAAGGCCAGTTATGCGCTGCAGCGTTTCCCCACTGTGCTTAATGCTATCGTCCAGATATCCGTTCTGTTTATCCATAGCCAACGTTTTCTGCTTAAGCATCCTTTCTAATACTGCCAGCTTTGGGATCATCGAGCTAATGTCTTTTTGCTTTTCTAGCTCTTCCCTAAGGGCAATGAGGTTTTCATCTAAATGGCTGTTACTGCCAACACATGCATCACTTAAAGATGTGACGATACGTTTCAGAACTTTCTGTTCTCTAATAAATTTGAACGAGGTGTCCCTTTGCGTCAAACGGACCTGCTCCAACTGAGATTTCAGCTGGTGGAGTTGCGCCTGAATGTCTTTTTCAAGAATGCCCATAGATGTATTTATTAGCGCCGCGTAGACCGAGCTCGATCATTTTGATGAAATTCCGTTACATCGATAATAACAAAACTAAAAATAAGGTCACGACTTGCTGCTCTTAACCGCTCGCAAATCAGTCATCTTTTAGCATTTTTTTGATGTTGTCCTCATTCTGGTACGAGGATTGTATTTTTATTAACCCTTGATTAATCGCATGTTTACATGCTTCTCTTATATTACCAGTTGCAAGGCTCGCTGCGGGTGCATTGTCGATAGCTTTTAGATAGACCCACTGGCTACTGCGTTCTTTGAGACTGATCTCACGCGCTAGGTTGGTCGACATCAATAATACGTCGAGCAACTCTTGATCGTTAATTGCGGTATAAGCGCGTGGTAAAAATGGGTAGTCAGCGATGCCCATACGAACCGTTCGGTTGATGTTACGCTCTGTTTCGAAGTCATTCACCCAAGATTGTATCTTTCTGAACATGGCCTCTGGCGATAAATCACGGTCCGCGTTTGGCTCGATATAAAGCAGGTTCGCATCTGAGAAGTGGTAAACACGAGCTGGGCCTTCAAGCTTAGATTTTAGGAACTCGCCGAAAGCGTCTTCGAGCTCTAGACCGGCTTTGTAACCGTTCTGCGTGTACATATTGCGTAAGAACGGTAAATCGATCATCACGAAGCGTAAACGGTCATTGAGTGGTTCATGAATCAATTCACCAAGCTGCCATTGCTCAAAGGTTTGGCTGGTTTGTTCTAGCGAGTTCGAGAGCTTCGCATTGAGCATTCTTAGGTTTGGAAGCTTAGAACGTGAGTGCGTAAATAGATCGGTGCGCAGTGAGTCTACTTCTTTGGCTAAGGTTTGGATGATGTAGCCTCGGCGCAGCACAAAGAAGAACAAGACAATGCTGAACAGGAATAGGGCGAACGATATCTTTTGGAACTTACGATGCTCCAGTTTGTATTGCTCTAGCTCTTGTGCTTGGCCAGCGTAGTGCAGGGTTTGTTCTGCAAACTCTTTCTGTTGACGGAACGCGTCTTCGCCAACACGGTTAAGTTTTTGCTGCTCTAAAGAGACAAGGCTGTTGTACTGCTTGAGGTTTGCCAAAGCTTGCTGTGGCCTGCCTGCCTGCTCATAGCCCAAAGAGAGTAAATAGTACGAACGTTGTGAAAGACGCATGTTCTCTATCTGACGTGATATCTCAAGCGCACGTGTCGCATGTTTGATCACGTCTTCGCTTTCTTGCAGGTGATAAGCCAACCCTGCCGATAACAGTGCAGCACGACCTTCCAGCTTTGGAATATCGGTGTATTCCAGCAGCTCAAGGGCACGGGTTAGGTACTGTTCTGCTAGAGGGTAGTTATAAAGGCGTAAGTAAGTCGCTGATAGGCTTAGGCGAATATCAATGACTTGATGGATATCTCGGTCAGTGCTTTCATGATCAAGAACGTTGAAGAAATGCACCAAGGCAAGGTTATATTTTCCTTGATAGAAGTACACATCACCCATTTTCTTAAGCACTTGTGCTAAAACAGGCGAGTTTTCAAAGTTATCATAAAAATCAGCAGCTTGAGAAAGGTGTTCTAGCGCTTTATCTAACACTTGGCGCTCAAAGAAAAGCTGAGCAAGCAGGCGATTTACTTTGGCTAAGCGTGAACTCAGATTACCTTCTACTGATTTCCAGTAGCCATACAGCAACTCAGATAACGCATGGTTGTACTCTTTGTGAGTCAGATAAAATTCACCGACCGCAATATGATAGTCGATGGTGACCTTTTCAGAGTAACGTTGCTCGAGGTAGGTTTTCGCTTCTTGATAGAATTTTTCGGCTTCATCGATCTTGTTGTCATAAGAGGCGATATCGGCTTTCAACATAATCAAGCGATAAGTGATGCCTTCCGTTAAACGTAAGGTTTTATTCACCGACTCTAAATTTGCTTCAATGCTCGTGAGCTCAGTTTTTGCTTTGGCTGATTTTCTATCACTAAGCCAAAGTAACCGAACTTTTAGGATCTGAAGATCCAGTTTTAGGTAATCAAGCTTATAGGTTTTCGCTAGCTCAGAGGCTTTGTCGATGTGCTGAATCGCAATACGCATATTGCCAAGGTTGTATTCCGCCTTAGCTAAGATCTTATACGCATCGATACTGCTGTTTGGCGTTCGAATCGAAGAGTCTGTCTCTTCGCGAGAAATAGCAGAAGGGCTTTTCTCGCGTTGATCAGACAGGACACGAAGTGTTAGGTAGCTGTTGGCCATTTGTTTTGCTTGGCTCGGCTCGATCTCAACCAAGTTATTGGCTTCATTGAGTAGCGCTGACGAATAAACCGACGCATTGACCGATGTGCTTAAGCTTAAAATAAATAGACTAACAACGTATAACCAACGCATTTCAATGTCCCTTTAAAGATTTGGTAGGTTCAAATAAGTGTGGGTGGTTCACGCCTTATTTATTGGCGAGCCATACGCTTATTGTGGTTCGGTCTATCTTGTTCTGTTGAACGGTATGGGTTGATATCCAGACCACCACGACGCGTGTAACGTGCGAATACGGTTAGCTTCGATGGTGCACAGTATTTCATGATGTCAGTGAAGATACGCTCAACACATTGTTCGTGGAATTCGTTGTGCTCACGGAAAGAAACTAAATAGCGTAGCAGGGCTTCACGGTCAATTTGCTTACCAGAATATGCGATCTCAACGCTACCCCAATCCGGTTGATTGGTGATCAAACAGTTCGATTTCAATAGGTGGCTATGCAATGTTTCTTCAACTTCTTGCTCACCAGCAGCGCCTTCAAGTAGCGACGCTTCAAAATCGTAGCTAGTGATTTGGATATCTTGGTTGTCGATACAGTCGCCTTCCATTGTCACGATAGGTTGGTTGGTGTATTCGGTTACTGAGTTTACATTCACAATCACCGTTTCGCCTGCACATGCCGACAAATCTTGGGTCAGGCGCTCAGTTACTTGATCCCAGTTTTCAAATTGAGTCTGGTTGTAGCTGTTCAGGTACAGCTTGAAAGATTTTGATTCAATTAAATTTGGGCTGGTTGCAGGGATGAAAACCTCGCCCACAGCCACTTGAGGTAGGCCGTTGGTGTTTAGCCACGAAAGCTCATACATCGTCCAAATATCATGACCAACAAAAGGCAGATCGCCGTTTAGCGCAAGATCATCGCGATTAAGGCTACGAGGTACTGGTTGCAATAAACTTGCATCGTATTGGTTAGAGTACTCAGTTTTTTGGCCAAGGGTTAAACCCGCTAGCTCTTTTGCGTCAGAATATTTGCTCATACTTTCGTTTCAAATTCGATTAGAATGGGGTCGATTTTACTGAATCCCCATTACCCTGTCATTAAGTCATCGCTTAATCGGCGCGGAAAGGGCTCGGATTCTATTTATTATTTTGTGTTTAGGAGATTTTCATGACTCAACGTGCTCAAGACGCACTACTTTCTTTTAGTCAGCGATACGTTGACGCGTGGCAGCAGCAACACCAAAGCTTACCTCGTAATGAGGAGTTAGTGGACATCGTATCGCCATGCGTAGAAGAAAAGAGTGGCGACGCAGTGTTGTGGAAACACTATCCACGTGAGCAATTCGCGGATTTCACTAATGTTGAAACCGGTATTGAGCTGACCTTGCATGAAGACATCAAGACTTTCTACGGCGCACAATTCAGCGCAGATATGAACGCGACTTTTGATGGTAACGAACTGACTCTGTTACAGATTTGGAGTGATGAAGACTTCGAATGTCTACAAGAAAACATTTTGGGTCATCTAGTGACTCAGCGTCGTCTAAAGCTAAAACCAACGGTTTTCATTGCCGCGACCGATGCAGAGCTAGACGTTATCTCTATCTGTAACCTAACGGGTAACGTGATTTTGGAGCGCTTAGGCACCAAAAACCGTGATGTATTAGCCGAGACATTGGCAGAATTTTTAGAAAAGCTACAACCAGCGGTATAAATAGATGTACGTACTAGAACTTCAATTTGAGTGTTTTGATAACACAACGGTAAGCGCTGTCGACAAGGCTGTTAATGGCTTAATGGACGCACTTCGTTATAACGGGCAAGTGTTGGGTCGTGAGTTTCCTATCGTGATGGGCGACGGCGAATTTTATGTTCGCGTTGTCTGCCCAGAGCAAGACAGCTTACACCCGCGTAACCACTCTGATTTTGTAAAAGTGTGTTTTGATCGCTTGTCTAACGCGAGCCTTCTTGCGCCTAAAATGCGTTTACTGGGGCGAGATCTTAACTCAGAAGAAGTAGCTGAAGACGAAGCACCAAGCTGGCAAGTACTGTATACAACGTTCGTTCATACCTGTTCACCGCTGCGCAGTGGCGATAGTTTGCTGCCTATCCCTCTGTATCGCAACCCACCTACATTTAATGGCGACCATAAAGCTGTGCTGAAATGGCAGACAGAATGGCAAGCCTGTGATGAAGTCCAAATGGGTGGGGGCTGTCGTGCTGAACACGCAACTCTGACGGAGATCAGTGATACCAAAAGCGTGTTGTTCAAACGCGGTTGGGGCCTAAGAGGGCGAATTGAATATCTCACGAAGATCCCGACTTATTACTACTTGTACCGCGTTGGTGGCATCAGCTTAAAAGCTGAAAAAGAGCGTAAATGTCCGCAATGTGGTGGCGAATGGCTGCTAGATGCGCCGATCCACGATATTTTCTATTTCAAGTGTGATGACTGCCGTCTGGTATCAAACATCTCTTGGGATCACCTTAAGTAATCCATAAAGCTTAATTATCGATTCAATGTATCGAAGTGTTAATCAATACTTCGATACTTATTCCTTTGTTTTCTCCCTGTTAGCTTCTCGTCTGTTTCTGTTTCTGTTTCTGTTTCTGTTTCTTTGCCCTCCATATTGAGCATTAATCAAGTATTGGGCTTGCCAATATTTCGCCCTTAAATGCGCTCATTTTGTGCTGTCTATCTCTCTCTGTAGCCCTCAAGTATTCACCAAGATAATCCCACACTCATCAACTTTTGATTATTTCAATAGTTAACTGGATCACAGTAATCAATCAGTTCTCTTTCAATTTATATTCTGCTCAATATAAATGGGATCGATCCCATGGGAATGTTCCCATTTATAAATAATAACCTGATTCTAGATCTGAAAGGAATGGACGATGAAACTGTTACCTATTGCTGCTGCACTCTCTACTGCTTTACTTGCACCTAATTTATACGCTGATGAAACCACACCATTAGAGTTCAATGGCTACATGCGCGGAGGCGTTGGCCTGAGTAATGAAGGTGGCTCAAACAGCAAGTGGGAGGTGAGTAAAGTTGGGCGACTCGGCAACGAGAATGACCTGTATGGCGAGTTTGGCTTTAAGAAAGAGGTGTATGCTGAGGACGACGTTTCATTTGTAGTTGATTCCATGTTGTCGTACTGGCAAGGCCAAGATGAGAACGCGGCGGATAAAAGCGTTGATGTAGTTCAGCTCAATGTTCAAGCGGTAGGGCTTTTTGAAGACAAGGACATTGGTATTTGGGCGGGTGAACGTTACTACCAACGTCATGATGTACACATCGTTGATAACTACTACTGGGATGTGAGCGGTATTGGTGCAGGTGTTGAACACATCAATATGGGCCCAGGTAAATTATCGGTGGCTTTGATTCAAGATACAGTGACAGGCGATGTGTTTGATGGCAAAGAAACCACAGCCATGATTGCTGATATACGTTATGCGGGTATTCCATTGTGGAACAATGCGGATCTTGAGGTCGGTATTGATATGAACTTTGCCAATGAAAAGCAAGGTCAAACGGTAGACGCGGATGACAGCGTAATGTTAACGGCAAGCTTAAATCAAAACCTTTCTGGTGGCTTCAACAAAACCATTCTCCAAGTCGCTAACTCTGGCTATGCCGAGCAGATGACCACCTTTGGTACAGGTAAGGGTATCGTTCGTGATGCAAACAACAACGACGCCGATGGCTTCCGATTGATTAACTGGGGTGTGCTTGCTATCGGTGAGAACATCGAATTTGGCCACACGGTTCGTTATGCTGCGTCATCGGGTGTTGGTGCTAATAACAGTGATGATGAGTCGTTCAGTGCCGTAATCCGTCCGCTTTATAAGTGGGACAAGCGTATGCGTACCATTCTTGAAATTGGCGGCTTTGTGGAAACCATTGATAACCAAGACGGCGCGGGTGGTAAGTTCACTGTCGCTCAGGCTTGGGTACCGCAAGTGGGTTTTTGGTCTCGTCCTGAATTCCGTATTTTTGCGACTTACCTAAACGATGCTGAAAATGACAATGCTTTCGGTGAAGGTAAGAACAGTGAAATGAGTGTCGGTATGCAAGTGGAAGCTTGGTGGTAAGCCGAGCTTTTCTAACGAAATTCGGTACATAAAAACTGCCGTAAATAAAAAAGGGGCTGACGTTATGTCAGCCCCTTCGGGTATCTATACGATGCTGAAGTTTAGGTGATTACCAACCTTTAACTACGCCACCTTGGAAGATATCAGAAGCTGCGTTGTACACTTCTTCGGTTTGGTAAGCTTTAACGAAGTTCTGTACGTTTTCAGCGTTTAGGTTGTCTTCACGAGAAACGATTAGGTTTACGTAAGGAGAATCTTTGTCTTCAACGAATACGCCATCTTTTTGTGGAGTCAGGTTGATAGAGCTTGCGTAAGTTGTGTTGATGATAGAAAGCGTTACATCATCAAGAGAACGTGGCAGTTGTGCTGCGTCTAGTTCAACAATCGTTAGGTTTTTAGGGTTCTTAACGATGTCACGAACTGTTGCTAGAAGACCAGCACCTTCACGAAGCTCAAGAAGACCTTGTTGCTCAAGAAGCAGTAGAGAACGACCTAGGTTTGTTGGATCGTTTGGTACCGCAATACGAGCACCGTCTTGGATTTCGTCGACAGATTTCACTTCTTTAGAGTAACCAGCGATAGGGTAAACAAACGTGTTACCAGCGATAGTCAGTTTGTAACCACGGTCAGCCACTTGCTGATCTAGGTACGGTGCGTGTTGGAATGCATTGATGTCGATAGAGCCATCATCCAGTGCCGCGTTTGGCGTTACGTAATCCGTAAAAGTAACCAGTTCAACGTCTAGGCCGTACTGCTCTTTTGCTACTTTCGCTGCAACTTCAGCAACCTGCGCTTCAGCACCTGCCATTACGCCAACTTTTACTTTAGAAGTATCAACTTCTTTATCACCACAACCTGCTAGTACTAGCGCTGATGCCGCTGCTGCGATAGTAAGTAAACCTTTAAGGCTAAATTTCATAATAATCTCCTTTTAATAAATCTATTTAATTTGGTTCAGACGACTCTTGTCTTAGAGAGTTTGCGTTTTAACGCTGAGTCTTTATCTGTGGTCAACGCGGCGAACTAAGGAATCACCGATTGATTGAATAATTTGTACAAGCACAATCAACATCACTACCGTTACAGCCATGATGGTCACATCGTAACGGTGGAATCCGTAACGAATCGCGACATCACCTAGACCACCGCCACCAACCGTGCCCGCCATTGCTGAGTAGCTCACAAGTGTCACTAGCGTAATCGTTACTGAGTTGATAATAGTCGGTAGTGCTTCAGGAAGCAGAACCTTATTGATGATTTGTGTTGGTGTTGCACCCATTGATTGAGCCGCTTCTACTAGACCTGTTGGTACTTCAAGTAGCGCACTCTCGATAAGTCGAGCCACGAATGGGATAGCGCCAATCGTCAGTGGAACAATCGCTGCTGTTGTACCGATGAAGGTACCAATCAGCATCTTAGTTAGTGGGATAATCGCAACCATCAACACTAAGAAAGGCACTGAACGACCCACGTTCACAATCGCACCTAGAATCTTGTTTACTTTGGTGTTCTCTAACAGGCCACCTTTTTTAGTCGTGTGTAGAATCACGCCTAATGGAATACCGACAGCAAAGCCAACAATGCCCGCAACTGCAACCATGTAAAGCGTCTCGCCGGTTGCACCTAATAGAAGGTTACCGTTAAGGCTGATCCAGTCAGCAATCTCGTTGAAACTAAAGGACATAACCAAGCACCTCTACTTTTACATTGTTGTCGCGTAGGAATTGGATAGCAGCATTATCATCTGCTTCATTACCGAACAGTTCAGCAACCATCATGCCGAACTTCACGCCGCCGGCGTAATCAAGGTCAGAGCTTAGGATGCTGACATCGATATTGAATTTGCGTGCAATCTGAGTCATCAGCGGAGCATCAACCGTCGCGCCAGTAAACTCAAGGCGTACTAACGGGTAGCTGCTGTTTACGCGAGTCTCTTGCAGGCGTGCTTGGTAATCTTCAGGGATCGTCAGATCCAACGTTGAACGAATGAATTGATGCGCTAGTTCAGTTTTAGGGTGAGCAAAGATGTCACCAACTGTGCCTTTCTCTACCAATTCACCACCGCCAATGATCGCCACTTCGTGACAAATGCTTTTCACTACATCCATCTCGTGCGTAATAAGCAGAATAGTGATGTTCAGCTTGCGGTTGATTTCACGTAGCAGCTCAAGAATCGATTGAGTCGTTGCAGGATCCAATGCGCTGGTCGCTTCATCACACAGCAGTACTTTCGGATCAGAGGCCAGTGCACGAGCAATCGCAACACGCTGCTTTTGACCGCCACTTAGGTTTGCAGGGTAGGTGTCTCGCTTATCCGCTAAGCCAACGAGTTCAAGTAACTCACTCACTTTTGCTTCAATAATCGCTTTATCTTTACCAGCAAGTTCTAAAGGCAGTGCTACATTGTTAAATACAGTACGAGAAGACAGCAGGTTGAAGTGCTGGAATATCATGCCGATGTTACGGCGCGCTTCGCTAAGTTCCGATTTGCTGAGTTTTGTTAGGTCGATACCGTCAACAATCACTTCACCAGAGGTCGGTGCTTCCAACATATTTACACAGCGGATTAGGGTACTTTTGCCTGCACCTGAAGAGCCGATGACTCCAAAGATTTGACCTTGAGGAATGTGGAGGTTGATATCAATTAAGGCATTGATTTCTTTAGTACCTTGATAAAAAACCTTGTTGACTTGATTCACTTTAATCATAGAGAAACCTGTGCAGGTAGAACAGAATAATATGTCGATAGCTCGCTCGATTTACAGACGATGCTATGGTGTTCTATGATCTAAGTCAATAGATATTTTTACGTCTAGACGGCTAAACGTCGATTGTATGGCTAAGCTAGAAACAATTCGTTAACGAACGCAAAACTAAATAGATAGTGATGAAGCAAATAAAGCGTGTAATAATTAATGATTAATAGAGAGTTGATAGAGAACAAAATTTTGTCTAAACCTGCTGTTTTTTTAGATCGTGATGGTGTGATTAACGTTGATCACGGTTACGTACATGATGAGCATGACTTTGAATACATTGACGGTGTGTTTGAAGCGGCGAAAGCGTTTAAAGATATGGGTTATTTATTGGTGCTAGTGACCAACCAGTCTGGTATTGCTCGCGGCATGTTTAGTGAAGACCGTTTTCTTTCTTTGACGCAGTGGATGGATTGGAACTTTGTTGATAACGGCGTTGAGCTTGATGGCATCTATTACTGCCCGCACCACGCTGAACACGGTATTGGTGACTACAAGCAAGATTGTGAATGTCGTAAACCAAAGCCAGGTATGTTCATTTCTGCTCGTGACTTTCTGAAGATTGATATGGCTAACTCGGTCATGATCGGCGATAAAGCTGAAGACATGATGGCTGCAGAAGCAGCAGGCGTTGGTACTAAAGTCTTAGTAAGAACAGGCAAACCAATAACTGAAAAAGGTGAAGCCTTGGCGAGCGTTGTGCTTGATAGCATTAAAGACGTGCCAGCTTTCTTAAAAGGTTAAGACACTAAGTCTCCTTCACTTAGATATAAGTGTTGTTCACTATATAAAGATGAGGAACGCAGTATGAAAGCATTGTTGATAGCATCTCTATGTACGGTAGCGTTATTCGGGTGTTCTAAATCCGCAGCGCCTGATGGTGCAGTATCGGACGATCAATTTGTGACTTATCAATGTGAGTCTGACGCTTCATTTAAGGTCGCTTACCTTGGTAATGAAAAAGCGGTATTACGTTTGCCTGAGAATGAATATCGTCTCACTCAAATAGCGGCAGGTTCAGGAACGAAGTACATCTTAGATGATGGCACCTCTGAACTGATCAATAGTGTCACTTTACGCACTAAAGGTGACAACGCACGTCTAGAACTTGGTCGTGTCGTCTATAAAAATTGTCGAAAGTAAGTCATAGTTAACTTCTGAGATTTACAAACAGTTAAGTGAGGGAATCCACCCTCACTTTTTATTCTCTTCCTTTTAATGTTAGACTTTTTATGAGCAAAAAACTCACTATTCTTGATATTGCAAAGCTGTCCGGTGTTGGTAAGTCAACCGTATCTCGTGTTCTGACCAATGATCCAAAAGTGAAACCTGAAACCCGTGAAAGGGTGGAAAGAGTAATTCAAGAATCTGGGTACACGCCTTCGAAATCTGCGCAATCAATGCGCGGTGGCAGTCAAAAAGTCATCGGCGTGATCATTTCACGTTTAGATTCTCCATCAGAAAACAAAGCTGTTAGCACCATGCTGGCCGAGTTGTATCGAGCGGATTACGATGTCGTGATCATGGAAAGTCAGCTAGATAGAGAAAAAGCCAATGAGCACCTACAAGTTCTAAAGCGTCGTAACGTTGATGGGATCATTGTGTTTGGCTTTACTGACTGTGACATTCCTGCAATTGAAGCTTGGGAACACAAAGCGGTGGTGATTGCTCTAGATACCGAGAACGTAACGTCTATTAACTATGATAACCGACAGGTGATCAATAGTGCGTTAGCGCATCTGTCGGATCAGGGGATCTCTGATGTTGGCTTCATCGGGGTTGATCCTAGCGACAAATCAACCGGTGAACTGCGTCTTAAGGCTTATCTCGATTGGTGTGAAAACACAGGTTCGGTGGCAAACTATCGTACTGGTCAACTTCATCACGAAAGTGCTTATCAGCTGGTGGATGAGGTACTAACACCTAACACCCAAGCTATAGTCTGTGCTAGTGACACATTGGCTCTTGGTGTGATCAAACGTCTGCAAGAGCGACAACGTGAAGATGTGGTCGTCACCGGCGTTGGTGGTAATGATCTTCTCTCTTTTTTATTCCCACGAGTATTTAGCATTGATCCTGGTTACCAATCTGCAGGTAAACTGGCTGCTAATCTATTGATCTCTCAGCTTTTAGGCAATTCAGATATTTCTCATCACACTCAATCTCCGGTTCTATAATCCACTCAATTAAGCGAAATTGAACCGCTTAGATTAAAATTAGAGTGTGATCTCTTTCAATTAATGGGACTGTTCCCATTTTAATTTATCATTCATGCAGGCATTATAATAATCGCAATTGGGAATGTTCCCATAAATCTAAATCTGAGTGGTTATAGCTGCATGGTTTAGATGAGTAATTGAATGAAACCAGGGTGGGGTAGTATGAGTAAGATAGCGAAGCAAGACGTTGCGCGTCTTATCGAGTTAGTCGGTGGTAAAAAAAACATTGCAAGCGTCAGCCACTGTCTGACTCGACTGCGCTTTGTATTGAACGATACAGAGCAGGCAAACAAAGCTGAACTCGAAAAATTGAAGCTTGTAAAAGGCTGCTTTACTAACGCAGGTCAATTCCAAGTTGTGATTGGCACTGAAGTTGATGAAGTGTACGCACTTCTGATTGAACAGACAGGTAAAGAGGCATCATCAAAAGATGAGGCGAAGCTGGCTGCTCGTCAAAATATGAACTTCCTTGAGCGTGGTATATCCCATTTAGCCGAAATTTTCGTACCACTGCTGCCTGCCATCATTACTGGTGGTTTGATTCTTGGTTTCCGTAATGTGATTGGCGACATTCGCATGTTCGACGGCAAAACCCTAGTTGAAATCAGTCAATTCTGGGCGACGGTTCACTCTTTCTTATGGTTGATCGGCGAAGCTATTTTCTTCTTCCTACCGGTTGGTGTGTGTTGGGCGACGGTTAAGAAGCTCGGCGGAACTCCTATTTTGGGCATCACGCTCGGTGTGACCTTGGTTTCCCCGCAGCTGATGAACGCTTACATGATAGGTAAAGCCGTTCCTGAAGTGTGGGACTTTGGCTTTTTTGTGATTGAGAAAGTTGGGTACCAAGCACAGGTGATCCCTGCGATGCTCGCGGGTGTGGCCTTAGCTTTCATTGAAACCAATCTTAAGCGCATCGTCCCTGCTTATTTGTACCTAGTCGTTGTGCCATTTGTATCGATCATTTTGTCTGTGATTCTAGCGCACGCTTTCATTGGCCCATTCGGTCGTATGTTAGGTGATGGTGTGGCATTCGCGGCTAAAGCGGCAATGACGGGTGACTTCGCGATTCTTGGTTCAGTGGTCTTTGGCTTCCTATACGCACCTTTGGTTATCACGGGTATTCACCACACAACCAACGCGGTGGATCTGCAATTGATGCAAGATTTAGGCGGCACGCCAATCTGGCCTTTGATTGCGCTATCAAACATTGCACAAGCTTCAGCGGTTGTCGGCATCATCATTTTGAGTAAGCGTGAAGGTGAGCGAGATATCTCAGTTCCAGCTGCAATATCAGCTTACTTAGGTGTGACAGAGCCTGCGATGTACGGCATCAACCTTAAATATAAATTCCCAATGCTGAGCGCAATGATCGGCAGTGCCGCAGCGGCTGCAATCTGTGGTAGTGCAGGTGTGATGGCGAATGGTATCGGTGTCGGTGGCTTGCCGGGCATCCTATCGATTCAACCTCAATATTGGTCGATTTACCTAGTTGCAATGCTGGTGGCGATTGTACTACCCGTCACGTTAACACTGTTCTTCTATAAGCGAGCACAGATGAAAGGCGAGCTAGAAACCGTCAACGCGTAATGCATTAAATAAGCGATGACTCCAAAGTGAGCCATCGCTTTTTCTCTTAGTTATAGCTTTTTCTTTTAGTTATAACGGTTATTCGACCATGATTTGCATGGTGATTTTTATTTTATATTTTCTGGTAAGTGAGTGTTATAGATGGCGATGACTGAACATGATGAAAGCTGGTGGAAAACCGCGACCATCTATCAAATCTACCCAAAGAGCTTCTGCGACAGTGGCAGTAAAGGTACTGGCGATATCAAAGGGATCATTTCGAAACTGGATTACCTCAAACATTTGAGCGTCGATGCGATTTGGCTAACCCCGGTTTACGCATCCCCAATGATCGATAACGGCTACGATATTTCAGATTACTATGCGATTAACCCGCAATTCGGCACCATGGAAGATTTGGACCTATTGCTTGCTGAAGCACACCAACGTGGTATCCGTATCGTGATGGATATCGTGGTAAACCATACCTCAACAGAGCATGCGTGGTTTCAGTCGGCATTGGGTGACAAAAACAGCCCATATCGCGACTACTACATCTGGAAAGACCCAGTTAACGGTCAAGCACCAACCAACTGGCAGTCTAAGTTCGGTGGTAATGCATGGGAGATGGATGAGGCTACTGGTCAATATTTCCTACATCTATTCGCGAAAGAGCAGGCCGACCTTAACTGGGAGAACTCGGTTGTACGCGAAGAAGTGAAAGACGTTATCAGTTTCTGGGCTGAGAAGGGCGTTGATGGTTTCCGCTTGGATGTAATCAACCTGATTTCGAAACAGCAAGATTTCCCTAATGATGATATCGGTGATGGTCGTCGTTTTTACACTGACGGCCCGCGTGTACACGAATATCTGAAAGAGATCAGCGAAGCGGTATTCCAGAAATACGGTAGCGTGACAGTAGGCGAGATGTCTTCAACAACACTGGAGCACTGTCAGCAGTACTCAAATATTGATAGCAGCGAGTTATCGATGGTGTTTAATTTCCATCACCTCAAGGTGGATTACACCAATGGTGAGAAGTGGACTAGTGCACCGTTTGATTTCTTACAGCTAAAATCGATCTTCAACCATTGGCAAACAGGTTTGAACGGCAAGGGTTGGGGCGCATTATTCTGGTGTAATCACGACCAACCAAGAGTCGTGAGCCGTTTAGGCGATGATCAGCAATATCGTGTTGAATCGGCCAAGATGCTGGCTGCGTCTGTCCACATGATGCAAGGCACGCCGTATATCTATCAAGGTGAAGAGATTGGCATGACCAACCCTGGTTACACCGAGATCAGCCAGTATCGTGATGTTGAGAGTACCAATATGTACGACATCATGGTGAACCGTGATGGTGTGGCGCATCAAGATATGATGGCGATTTTGGCGCAGAAATCTCGAGATAACTCTCGCACGCCGATGCAGTGGAATAGTGAAGCGAATGCCGGTTTTTCAAAATCACAGCCATGGCTAGATGTTGCGCATAACTACACTGAGATCAATGCTGAGCAAGCGCTAGAAGATAAAGACTCTGTTTTTTACTTCTACAAGAGCTTGATTGAACTTCGCAAAGAAGTGCCCGTGATTACTCATGGTAGTTATCAAGATTTGTTGCCTGAGCACCCATCGGTATTTGCGTATTCTCGCGAGACTGATAGTCAGTGCTTGCTGTGCATTAACAACTATTATGGTGAGGCGTGTCAGGTTGAGTTATCTAAAGAATTTGAACTGGATAAAGCGCAATTGTTATTAGGAAACTACCCTGATGAGCAGTCGCCAGTTTCTGCAAACACGGTAACCTTACGACCGTATGAAACAAGAATTCTCTTGATAGAGCAATAATACTCGTTCCCCTATGCGAGTATAAGCTTTGAGCCTGAAATCTAAGTGTCAGGCTCAAAGCTTTCCTTCCTATTCTCTAATGGAAGGCTTCGGTTGCTAGCCTTTGTTGACCGTAAATGAATCGAGAATCCACGTCGCTTCGCTCAGTTGGGTGCCATTCTTTTCATCCCAGTCCATCATTTTCACAACGCCAAAGCTTGGGTTGAACCATGTTTCAGCATTGCTTTGAAATTCAGCTGAATCATACCCATCACAAACAACGTTGTAAGTGTTTTCAACTTTCAGGTACGCCGTTTCAATTTTCTTGTCTTGAACAGTTACCGTTGAGCGCTGACCATTTTCGGAAACTTGTTGCTGCCAATGGAAATCACATCGTGTGTCTGACGGTCCTAAATCATTAATATCGCCTTCGTAGAAATCATCAAGCAAGGCCTCTAGTTGACCAGTAGTAACTTCAAACGAAAGCCCGACAGAACTACTGCTGTGACTAATATTGGGGCTTTTTTCTTTTACCGTACTGCCTGAAGATTTGAATACTGGGTTGGTCACCAAAAAGTCGACAGTCTCACCATTACTTAATTCTATATTGGAATCAACTGAGTTAACAAAGCCATCACTACCTTTGTAAAACAACTCACTGCCTGTTTCACCTTGTACTGTCATATCAGCGGCGTAGAAGTCGTTGATGCCGCTGTTTACCATGCTCTCTAACGTTGTTTTTAGCTTCTCCAATTCAACTACGCCTTCGGTCTTGTTAGAGATCGCCAATTTATCTAATTCCAACTGAATATTGGCCAACATCTGCTGTGAACTGATATCTCGGTATGCAAGATCCAGTGCTACGTTTTCTCCGCCATCTTCTGATATTAGGTAAGACAATAATGTGATGTTCTTTGGTGCAAACTGAGAGTTGTTGATCGGGTAATCGAACTGAGTTGTACCAGTAGAGCCAGATGAAGATGAGCCACCTCCGCCGCCACAGCCATAAAGAGCAAAGAGAGAAGTCGCAAGCAGCGTCATGGATTTTTTCATGTGAGCATTCCTAATATAGTTGGCCTAGAGCGGCCTGATGTTTTTAGGAATGCTATTGGTGAGAGAGTTAATAGGGCAAAAAATGAAGATACATAAGATCTTAATTTATATTTAAGCTTTTGTTTTTAAATGTTTTATGTTTGTTCATTCAGAAAGTTGATGACCGACATTCGTGCAATAGTTAAGCATTAGGTTTTCCCATTGCTTGATGATCAGTGGCTCCTTGATGCTCAATTTTAGATTTTTCCAAGGCTGGAGACAGGTCGATTTCGACTCAGGTTTGGATAAGCGAGCAAACAACTCTTCTGAAGGAACCACTCGCAATAACGCGACTAAGGATTCCATGTAGTTGAGGCGAAACTTATCCATGTCCCCTTGCTTGTAAGCTATATGGGAAATCATCATATAGACCAGTGCGTTCTCAATGGTCGAATTACCTGCCGTGTTGGTCAGAAATTCCTTCGCGGTTTGTAGATCTCTTAACTTAAAATGAATGATCCCAAGCCAGAGTTTGAGCTCGTCGGGAATCAACTTAAAGCGTGTTTGCACCAGGCTAGTGAAACTGTTCAGTCGCTGGTGGTCAGTCTCAAAGAGTGCCATTTGTCGTGCGATCAATGTTGAAGTCATCACGTTGAGTGGCACGCTATCAAGCTTCAGTGTTTCACCGTCAAGCAAGTTTCTGAGCTCTTTGTCATTGACAGACCATTCTGGTGATAGCGGAGCAGGCAAAGCGAAGTAATTTGCTAGTTCCCTATTTATCTCCATCAAGTCTTCACTGAGGTTATCTATCCCTATTGAATAGACACCGCGGAAAGCAAGCTTCCCTGAGCTTGGGTAAATAAGGCTGACTTTAGCCGCAAGGCGTTTATCTACTTCTTGATCCTTTAGCTGGATGTTAAGCAGGTAATCACTGGTGCGCATGTTCTTGGCGCCCGGAAAGAAGGGCGTGCTGTCTATTGGGTCTACGAAGTAACTTGGTGCATCTTGATTTGCTAAGTCGGTATAAGCGTATTCAATTTGTTGTTGAAGCAGTAGCGCTTTAACGGCTTTGCGATGCGTTCTCGCATTGTCTCCAATAGCATCGATACGGTTTAGCAGTAGCTCGACTTTGGGGATCAGTCTCTGTGTGCGTTCAAGCTCAGAGGCTTGGTTTGAAGAGTGCCAAAACATATAACCTAAAGTCGCGGTGCTTATCAGCAGCACAACAGAGAAGGACAGTAACAAAAGATTAAACGGTGATGTATTTGCATTCGCTTGAGGTTGTTCGGTGCTCTCAAGGGGAGCGGGCTCTGTGTTGACCAAACTTACAGAGTTTGGGTTAAGGAAGTACCCTTTGCGTGGGTAGGTGACCAAGATCTTAGTCGCATCACTTTCTGGTAGGTACTTCTGCAGCACAGAGCGCAGTGTACTGATCCTGTTGGTAAGTACATTCTTCGAGATGAAGTTACTTTGCCAAACCGACTCGATGATCTGCTCAGCTGCGAGCGGTTGACCCACGCTAGTCAGAAACAGTTCGAGTAATTCAATAGAACGAGGTTCTAGATCGATGACCTGCTCGTTGCAGCTTAAGACTCGTGTGTTGGGGTTGAATTCCAAGCCTTCAATATAAATAGAGGTTTGTTGGTCTTTGGCGCTAGAGAGGTAATCTTGCATAGAAAAGGCGACGGTTTATAAAACCTAAATACTAGCTGTTTTTGTTATTAAAAACAGCTAGTAATTCATAAGGTGATTGGTATTAAGACGCGTAATTCACCGAGTAGCGAGTTGGTTTGTGATTCATTGCCAATACGATGTTCAATACTGCGGTGCCTAAAACAGATACGGCAATCACCCAAGGCGATACAAAGAAGAACGATGCAAACAGAATACAGGCATCAATACCCATTTGGGTTTTGCCTACGGAGATACCGTAGCGGTCTTGGATAAACAAACACAATACGTTGAAACCACCCAGGCTTGAGCGGTGACGAAATAGGATTAGCATACCTAAGCCCATTAACAAGCCGCCAGCAACTGCACAGTAGATTTCGTTATGAACTTCTAGCGAGATAACTAAGTATAAATGGTCGGCAAACACAGACACTAAAGCACCAGAAATCGCACTGCTAATAGCAAAGCTACGGCCGAATCGTTTCCATGCCAATAAATAGAATGGACAGTTGGCAACAAAGTACAAAATACCAAAGGTTACAGGCAAGAATTGACTCAAAAGCAGAGCCAAGCCAGTAGTGCCACCAGTAAGCAGGTTCGCTGACTGTAAAAAGAAGACGCCTAACGCTACTAAAAATGTGCCAGTGAGGATTGCTACCCAATCTTCTTTACGTGAGTGTTTTTCCATCGTTTTTATAATTACCTAACCAATAAAGGCGTGCATAGTAGATAAAAACCTTAGCTTTCGGTAGCTTGAGGTGCAAAATTAAGGTAAACCTATGTAATCTGCGTTTTACAGGGTGTAAAGCGTAAAATTGACAGTAAGCGTCATCTTTGGTTGGATCAGCTTAATAACCATGATGAATCTTATTTGTGATTATGAAAAAACTGCATGATAAAATTGCAATTAGCTCTTTATGACCTAGCTCAAATTATGTAGAATGCGTCACATCAAAACGGTGACGGAAACGTTTGCTTTCGGTCGTTGTGTGGTTTTTTTGAAACTTTCAGTACAATCTGAGTCAGGAGATACAGATGCTTAAGCGTGACATGAACATTGCTGATTACGATGCGGACCTATTCGCAGCTATCCAAGAAGAAACTCTTCGTCAGGAAGAGCACATCGAACTTATCGCTTCAGAAAACTACACAAGCCCACGTGTAATGGAAGCTCAAGGTTCTCAGCTTACAAACAAATACGCTGAAGGCTACCCAGGCAAGCGTTACTACGGTGGTTGTGAGTACGTAGATAAAGTTGAAACTCTAGCAATCGAACGTGCATGTGAACTGTTTGGCGCTCAATACGCAAACGTACAACCTCACTCAGGTTCTCAAGCAAACAACGCTGTATACATGGCGCTACTGAATGCTGGTGATACCGTTTTAGGTATGAGCCTTGCACATGGTGGTCACCTAACTCACGGTTCTCCAGTAAACTTCTCAGGTAAGCTTTACAACATCATTCCTTACGGTATCGACGAAGCAGGTCAAATCGATTACGAAGAGATGGAAGCGCTAGCTATCGAGCACAAACCTAAGATGATCATCGGTGGTTTCTCAGCTTACTCTCAAGTTTGTGATTGGAAGCGCATGCGTGAAATTGCTGACAAAGTAGGTGCTTACTTCTTCGTAGATATGGCTCACGTTGCTGGTCTAATCGCTGCGGGCGTTTACCCGAACCCAGTTCCACACGCTCACGTTGTTACAACAACAACGCACAAGACGCTTGCGGGTCCTCGTGGTGGTCTTATCCTTTCTAACGAAGGCGAAGATCTTTACAAGAAGCTAAACTCAGCAGTATTCCCAGGTGGCCAAGGTGGCCCTCTAATGCACGTTATCGCGGGTAAAGCAGTAGCGTTCAAAGAAGCTCTAGAGCCAGAGTTCAAAGAATACCAAGCTCGTGTAGTGGCTAACGCAAAAGCAATGGTTGCTGAATTCCTAGCACGTGGTTACAACATCGTTTCAGGTTCTACAGAGAACCACCTGTTCCTAGTTGACCTAATCGACAAAGACATCACAGGTAAAGAAGCAGATGCGGCACTAGGTGCAGCGAACATCACTGTGAACAAGAACTCAGTACCAAACGACCCACGTAGCCCATTCGTTACTTCAGGTATCCGTATCGGTTCTCCTTCTATCACTCGTCGCGGTTTCTCAGAAGCAGACGCGAAAGAGCTAGCAGGTTGGATCTGTGACATCCTAGATAACATGGGTGATGAGTCTGTTATCGAAGCGACTAAAGCAAAAGTATTAGAGATCTGTAAGCGTCTACCTGTTTACGCTTAATTTTTCTGGCTCAAATAGCTTAATTTCTGTGTCAAAGGTGCTCATTTACATTCGTAAACTCCGCGCCTTTTCCTTGAACTAAAGCTATTTGACTGAAAAGTACGATTTGAAAGGCTCCTGTTGGGGGCCTTTTTGTTTTAGGGAAGGGTGTTGAAAACTCTACGCCTTTTCCTTGAACCAAAGTTATTTGATTGAAAAATACGGTTTGAAAGGCTCCTGTTGGGAGCCTTTTTTGTATCTGGTGGTCAGCAGAGTCTGAGGCACAAAAAGGCGGGTACTAAAAAAGGGCTGATATTTGCACATCAACCCTTGGTGATTTTCTTATGTTGGTTCTACTTTCTGATACTAAGCAGGGTGCCAGACTTACACTTGAATGAGTAATAATGGCGGCTCTCGTTAAATTTACCTAAGCCTTCGCCGTCACAGTAGTCAATATTGATATCACGCATTACTTCTAGCGTATCTTCGTTGTTTAAAGCGAATTTAGAGCCATCAGAACAGACAATTCGTACTCTTTCATCATGGCTTACCGAGTAAATATCGACTTCAGTGTTACACAGCTCAAAAGAGGCTTCACGAAAGTTGTCTTGCTGTGTATTTGAAGCGCAACCTGCCATCAGTGTTGCAGCAAAAACTGCCAAAAGTCCGAGTTTTTTCATTGTTAATCCTTCGGTGTCATCATATTGAGTGATGAGTTTTACGTATTATTTTAGTTAGACTATACAACAATATGCCTTGGTTCAAGGAGCGTTCGCTGACTCTAAGATATAAAAGTATAGATGTAGACAGATAATTTATAACTGGCTAACTACATGTTTATTTAATACGTATCACCAATAAAAAAGACCAACACTGAGGTTGGCCTTTCAAAATCAAGCTTGTTTTGATGGTTATCGAAACTGTTTGGCTTCTGGAAGATACTCAAAACCAGCAGACGCGAGCTTCGCGATCAATGCCGCTTTGTCGATTTCGTAGAAGTTGACCACTCGATCTAAATCACCGCCGAAGTCGTCACGAAGCTTCATGTTGACGATGCTCATCAACATCACTGGATCCATTTTTTCAAAGTTAGCGAGGTTCATATTAGTCCTCGAAATCTGAAATCAGTAAGTTAGCAGCGGCAAAGGCTGCACGTTCGCGAGCTTCTTTAGGAAGAGACTCATCGGCAGCAAGGTCATTCAATGTTTTTACTGCGCAGGTGATCGCTTTAGGGATATAGCCTTGGTCGCCACTGCCAATTTGAGAATACAGTTCACGAACCAAATCACAACAATCGTATACTTTCATTTTTATACCTAACCAAATGATAACTGATCTCAATATACACATAGAGATAAGCAAAAACAAAGTGGATCTGATCAAGTTCAGAGTTAGTTTGTCCTTGCTCAATATCTGACTTGGTTAGTTCGCTGCTTAGGCTTCTCTTTACTGATTTGTTTGGTATTTAACGATTAGCCAGAGACTTGTTGTTCAAGTTGATAGGTGACTTCATCAGCAAGGTTGAGTTGCTTCGCGAGCTCTTTTAGGTACGCCTTTTCCATGAAGTTCTGTTCGTCGGCCACAATTAAAGA
This sequence comes from Vibrio gigantis, assembly GCF_024347515.1. Classification (NCBI taxonomy): domain Bacteria; kingdom Pseudomonadati; phylum Pseudomonadota; class Gammaproteobacteria; order Vibrionales; family Vibrionaceae; genus Vibrio; species Vibrio gigantis. Next base: position 2,770,542 of record NZ_AP025492.1, on the reverse strand, counting down.
GGCTAAGTAGATCTCACTCGCCTGTTGAGGTGACGTTGCCAGTTGAGCGATTTCGCTTGGGTCGAGTGGCTTGTGCAGTTCTTCAGATACCAATTTAGTCAGTTGATAATCAGCGCCTATATTCTCGACGGCTTGTTCTATCTTAGCCATCTCTTCTTCATCAACATGGCCATCAGCTTTAGACGCGGCTATCATCGATCGTAGAATCAGAACACTGTGGTTTGCATCATTTTCATCAAACTGAGCCTGTTCGACATTGGGAGTCTGCCCTTGTTTAGATTGGTAGTCGTTATAGACTTTATAAGCCAAAGCGCCCAGTGCTGCTGCGCCGCCAATCCCTGCCGCTTTCTTACCCATTTTCTTGGTCTTTTTAGAGCCCATTAACGCCCCTAACAGTCCACCACCAACAGCGCCAGCACCGAAGGCGCCGAGTGTACTTTTACTGCTACTCTTGCCATTACTGCTTTGAGAAAGGCCACTTAAACTAGAAGACCCTTGTGAAAGTTTCTGAGTACCTTGTTTAACGAGATCTGATTTAAGTGCTTGGTTCAGTAAGCTTTTGATATCCATCGATACCTCCAATGGTGAGCATGTCTAAAAAGTTGATGACATCAATATACGGACTGTTAGATGAACAGAGGATTAACTGACATTTCTTTACGTTAGGTGATTAATAGCAGGAACAAAAAAGGCTACCTAATGGCAGCCTTTCAATGTTTATCTAGTCAGTAATCGGATTACTAAGCTAGTTGAGCTTTAAGGTGCTCGATAACCGTGTCCATTGCGATAGCTTCTTTATCACCAGTGCGGCGGTTTTTGTATTCGAAGTTACCTTCGTCCATGCTGCGATCACCGATAACGATAGTGTGAGGAATACCCACTAGCTCGATATCTTTAAACATAACACCTGGACGTTCTTTACGGTCATCGAATAGAACTTCGATACCCATAGCTGTTAATTCAGCGTATAGCTTCTCAGCGGCTTCTTTAACGCGCTCAGATTTGTGCATGTTCATTGGTACGATAGCTACTTGGAACGGCGCTAGTGCGTCTGGCCAAGTGATACCGAATTTATCGTGGTTTTGCTCGATAGCAGATGCAACAACACGTGAAACACCGATACCGTAACAACCCATTTCTAGGATTACGCTCTTACCATCAGGGCCAAGCACGTTACAGTTCATTGCTTTAGAGTAAGTATTACCTAGTTGGAAGATGTGACCAACTTCGATACCACGCTTAAGTTGGATAGTACCTTGACCACATGGGCTAAGGTCGCCTTCAACTACGTTACGTAGGTCTTCAACTTGAGCAAGCTCTACGTCACGGCCCCAGTTAATACCGAAGTAGTGCTTACCGTCTACGTTTGCACCAGCGCCAAAGTCGCTCATTACAGCAACAGAGCGGTCAACGATGAATGGTAGCTCTAGGCCAACAGGGCCAAGTGAACCAGGACCTGCACCAACAAGTGCACGGATTTCTTCTTCAGAAGCCATCTCTAGTGGAGAAGCAACCTGTGGAAGGTTTTCTGCCTTCACTTCGTTAAGCTCGTGGTCACCACGGATGATTAGAGCGATGATATCTGCTTCTACTTCATCAGATGCTTTAACGAATAGAGTCTTAACGGTCTTCTCGATAGCTAGACCGTGTTGTTCTACAAGCTCAGCAATTGTTTTTGCGTTTGGCGTATCAACCAGTTCCATCTTTTGAGTTGGCGCTGCAACTTCTTCAGTAGGAGCTAGTGCTTCTGCTTTCTCGATATTTGCTGCGTAATCAGATTCAGAAGAGAATGCGATTAGGTCTTCGCCGCTTTCAGCAAGAACGTGGAACTCTTGAGAGCCGCTGCCGCCGATTGCGCCAGAGTCTGCCAATACTGGACGGTACTCAAGACCCATGCGGTCGAATGCTTTACAGTAAGCATCGTGCATCGCTTGGTAAGACTTTTCTAAGCCTTCTTTGTCGATATCAAAGCTGTATGCATCCATCATAGAGAATTCACGTGCACGCATTACACCAAAACGAGGGCGGCGCTCATCACGGAATTTAGTCTGGATTTGGTACAGGTTTAGAGGAAGCTGTTTGTAAGAGCTGATCTCGTTGCGTACTAGGCTCGTCACTACTTCTTCAGCTGTTGGGCTAAGAACGAACGGACGAGAGTGACGGTCTGTGAAACGAAGTAGCTCTGGACCCATCTTTTCAGAACGGCCAGTCTCTTCCCAAAGCTCAAACGGTTGAACTACGGGCATCAAGATTTCAACGGCACCTGCATTATCGATCTCTTGGCGAACGATATTTTCGACTTTACGCAGTACACGTAGACCAGTAGGTAGCCAAGTATATAAACCTGAAGCTAGCTTACGGATCATACCTGCACGTAGCATCAGCTGGTGGCTGATAACTTCTGCGTCGTTTGGAGTCTCTTTCAGAGTAGAAAGAAGGTAGTTACTGGTACGCATTCTATGGTATCCGTTTCATCATTGATAAAAGAAAACTTGCTGTCGTTCGTGACCACAGCAAATCTGATATAGCCGCATATAATATCAGCCTATTTGGGATCTCAAAAGCGTTCAATGTCAGTTACATTGATGAAAAGCGCCTCAACAACGAATTTCACGTTCAGATCGAACAAATTTACCGCATATTCCTTGTTGTCTGGCCTACCTTTCTTATAGGCAGGACGAGGATCTTGGCCTAATACTTCTTTGATCACCTGAATAATATGACGCGCTTGTGGGTGGCTTGCGAGCTTACTTTGTGCCTGTTGAGAAAAGTTAACTTCGAGTACCTTTGGCTCATCAGCGGCAAACCCTCCCAATGCATCAGGAATCGAATCGGAATAGGGAATATAAGGTTTGATGTCGATGATAGGCGTGCCGTCGACGAGATCAACACTGCCCAAATCCAACCAAGTTTGCCCCTTTTCTTGAGAGACACCTTTGAGCTCAACCGCAGACATGCCTATTCCATTCGGCCTAAAAGTGGCACGTGATGCGAACACACCTATGCGTTCATTTCCACCGAGTCGAGGTGGCCTTACTGTTGGTTTCCAGCCTGCTTCAAGGTTTTTGTCGAACAGAAATAGCAACCAAACATGGCTAAATTGCTCAATATCACGAACGGACTCAAGGCAGTTTGCTGCGTCAGTTAACCTAACTCTTGAGGTGGATGTGGGTACCAACCTAGGCTGCCTTGGAACAGCGAACTTCTCTTTATAAGGAGACTCAATAAAGCCAACAGGTTCAATGGTGTACATAGCAGGGCGTTCTCTGATTACGTTTAAGACGGGAAAATATCATAAAATCGCTTGCCTTTCTTTTGATAATAATTATCATTTGATATGTTATAACATATCAAATGAGTCATTTAAGGGAAATACAATGAAACCGAATATCCATCCTGATTACCGTCCTGTGGTTTTTCATGACACCAATATCGATGAGTACTTCTTAATCGGGTCAACGCTGAAAACAGACCGTACTATCGAATGGGAAGATGGCAATACTTATCCTTACTTCACGATTGAGGTGTCATCAAAGTCGCATCCTTTCTATACGGGTAAACAACGAGTGCTACATAAAGAGGGACGTGTAGCGAACTTTACTCGTCGTTTTGGTCAATTAGGTAAGGGAGCTAAATAGATGAAAGTTGTGAAATCACTTAAAAGTGCAAGAAGCCGTCACCCAGATTGCCAGATAGTAAAGCGCAGGGGACGTCATTATGTTATCTGCAAAACCAATCCGAGATTCAAGGCGGTTCAGAAATAGTCAGTCAAATTGATGTGACACGAGTGTAAAAACGAGGGGGAGGTCAAACTTCATTCATTTGTCTGTTTTCTTTTCCCTCGAGAAGAACCTTACAGAGTATCGTGTATTAATTTAGAGTATGGTGTGTTTTATTTTTAAGTGAATCAAAGGGTTACACTATTAGTTATATTTGTAGTGAATGGGTGCTTGTGAATTATAAATCTAGATATTGTATTTAATGTAGATTTATTTGCTAATTAATTGTTCAAATAGAGTTAAAAATCACCATTTGTTACACATTTTGTAACATTTTGAATTTCTAATTGATAATTTTGTCGCGTACCCTTCGCTGGCAATTTGAACATTTTTGTCACAATTGCATAGGAATCACTACAAGGAGGGAACTGATGAGTTCATCAGCTTCAATAAAAAACAACTCGCCAAAGAAACCTATTTTTACCCGTTTTCTCGATGGTGTTGAATATTTGGGGAACCTATTACCCCACCCAATCACTCTTTTCGCAATCTTCTGTGTCGCTATTCTAGTTACTTCAGGTATCGCTGGATATTTTGAAGTGTCTGTTATGGACCCTCGCCCAGAAGGTGCTCCAGGTCGTTCTGTTGACGGAATGATCTATGTTGTAAGCTTACTGAATGCTGAAGGCTTACAACTCATCGTAACGAATCTAGTTAAAAACTTTGTTGGCTTTGCGCCATTAGGTACCGTGCTGGTTGCAATGCTAGGTGTAGCAATTGCTGAGCACTCAGGTCTATTATCTGCTGCGATGCGTGGCATGGTAATGGGCGCATCTAAGCGCATGGTTACGGTAACTGTCGTTTTTGCAGGTATCATCTCTAACACGGCTTCAGAGCTGGGCTATGTAGTACTTATCCCGCTTGCAGCAATGCTTTTCCACTCTTTGGGTCGTCACCCATTAGCGGGTCTAGCGGCAGCATTTGCTGGTGTATCTGGTGGTTACTCTGCAAACCTTCTAATCGGTACGGTTGACCCACTGCTTTCTGGTATCACAGAAACAGCAGCACAAATGATTGACCCGACTTACAGCGTTGGTCCTGAATCAAACTGGTACTTCATGTTTGTTTCTACTTTCTTCATCGCTATTACAGGTGCATTTGTAACTGAGAAGATTGTTGAACCAAAACTGGGTAAATACAACGACGAAGAAGCGTCTGAAGATTTATCAAATGATTCAATGGGCAAGCTAACAGACGTTGAGAAGAAAGGCCTTAAGCTTGCGGGTATAGCAGTGCTAGCGGTTTCAGCCCTTCTTGCTTGGACGATTGTTCCAGCTGATGGTGTTCTACGTTCAGCAGCAGGTACGGTTTCAGGTTCTCCATTCCTGAAAAGTATCGTAGCGTTCATCTTCGTATTCTTCGCGGTTCCTGGTTTTGTTTACGGTAAAGTTACCGGCACAATGAAAACAGACCGTGATGTGATCGAGGCAATGTCTAAGTCGATGTCTTCAATGGGCATGTACATCGTACTTGTGTTCTTTGCTGCTCAGTTTGTCGCTTTCTTCAAGTGGACTAACTTCGGTCAAGTATTCGCAGTTGCAGGTGCTACTTTCCTACAAGATATCGGCCTAACGGGTCCAATGTTGTTCTTCGCATTCATCCTAATGTGTGGCTTCATTAACCTGATGATCGGTTCAGCTTCTGCTCAGTGGGCAGTAACAGCGCCTATCTTCGTTCCAATGCTAATGCTAGTAGGTTACGCACCAGAAACGATTCAGGCGGCTTACCGTATCGGTGATTCAACAACCAACATCATTACTCCAATGATGAGCTACTTCGGTCTTATCCTTGCGGTAGCGACGCGTTACATGAAGAACCTAGGTATCGGTACTCTGATTGCAACCATGCTTCCATACTCAATCGTGTTCTTGGTTGGTTGGAGCTTAATGTTCTACGTTTGGGTATTTGTATTTGGCCTACCAGTAGGTCCGGGCGCTGCAACGTACTACACGCCTTAGTGAGCAGTGATAAGTGAGTATTTGATTCGCTATCAACAGAATAAACTATGAGATACCAAAGAGCCTGCATTGATGTAGGCTCTTTTTATTGGAGCCTACAAATTATTGGAGCCTACAAACTTACAATCCCGCAAAACGATAGGTCACACCTAATTCAAATGACCAACCTAAATCTCGCTGGATCAAGTCGCTGTTGCTGTCGTGATGTATTAAGTCGGCTCGTGCGATACCAATCCAAGTGGGTGTGAACTCATAGAGTCCGATTAACCCTGCTTGATAGACAAAGGTTGACCCAGTATCAAACTGACTCAACCCTGAAGATGAAGCCTCCGAGTTAGAAATACCGTAAAGATGATTTGAGAGCTTTTTATCTCGATAGTCGATTTCTATGTAAGGCGTGATAGTGAGTGGCTGTGTCCAGGTTTCTAACGTTCTGCCTAAGTGGAACTGAACTTCGTAGCCATTATGTTCTGAAGTCACATCGTGTAAATAGGTGAGGCGTGCTCCTACCGTACCTAAGGTTACCCCTAGCTCTCCATTGCCATCTCTGTCTTGAATACCATTAGGCAGATCAATGAAGGTATCTGATACCTCAGCAAAGCGCCAGTTTCCTGATAGCCCCACATAAGGTAGCAGTTGCCAATTGGCTAGGCTGCCATCAATAAAGCCTTTCGGGCCGGAATAGAAGAGGTTGGGTGTTGCACCGAATTGAGGAGAACTTTTAGTGGAGAAAACACTTTCGCCGTAGGTGATGCTGCCTCCAATGATTCCGTATTCTTCATTGGCATAGCTTTCATCAGCAAACGAGGGTTGAGTGGTGCAAAAAAGAATGGATAGCGATAGGGCGATTCGACGAATCATAATCAATACTCCGTTATTGTAATAAATATCAAGAACGGAGTATGTCGATTAAAATTTCACTGAGCTTGTTGTTACCTAAAAGAGACTTTCTCAGATCTCTCTGGAGAAAAGGGGAAGGTTAACGCTTTGCTAACAGGCGATCGAGGTGGTTAGCAAACTCACGACGATCGGTTTGAGAGAGGGCACTTGGTCCACCCGTTTGAATACCACTTGAACGCATGGTATCCATAAAGTCACGAATGTTCAGGCGTGCTTTGATGGTCTCTTTAGTGTAAAGCTCGCCACGAGAACTGAGCGCTTGTCCACCTTTGGTGATCACTTCGTCAGCCAGAGGGATATCGGATGTAATGACAAGATCGCCGGGTTCGGTTCGTTTTACGATTTCATCATCAGCAATATCAAACCCGCTCGGTACTTGAATTGAGTGAATGTTATTGCGTTTAGGTACGGGAACCAGATGGTTTGCCACAAAGGTACATTCAACCCCTGTGCGCTCAGCTGCGCGTACGATTGTTTCTCGGATAACCTTTGGACAAGCGTCCGCATCAACCCATATCTTCATAGTGTTCTATTTCTCTGTTCGCTTATTTATTTTAATAGCTTCGTTTCTAGCGTGGCAACGCGAGCGGTCAGTTCTAGGATTTGCTTTTCCAGTTGGCTAACACGGTCTAGTGCTGGCTCTTCTTGTGTCGCGACTTCCACTTTAGGAACACGATTGGCGCTTTTCCAGCTCTTGATGGTCGTGATTAAAGCAGGCATTGGAACCGATGTACTCATGCGAGCTTTCACTAACGCAACGGTCGGCTCTTTGCCTTGTGCTTGCAGTCCTTCAAGCACCGATTTCAACTCTTCAGAAACATCTTTTGTCAGCATGTTGACCTCCATTTTTAGTCTTCAGTCATTTTACTCGCTCCGGTGGATGATAGCGAATCATAAAACATCCCATTGCGTGTGAGAGATCTCTTACAAAGGCTGTGAGATAACACGAATAGTAGCCTAGAGAGATTGATATGCATATGGTTAAGGTGTTGAATTTTAATTGTTTTATATAATTAACAACTCAGCTGGATTCAAAGTGTGATGTAAATCTATTGTCCGAAATCCTAAATCGCGTAGATTAAACCTTGTCGGAAGGATTCTGACACGGAACAGGAAAGCACCAAGGATTTGGTTATCTTCAGGATGAAGATTTGGTTACTTAGGATTGAGTGATCAAGCATGGAGCGTAAGGACATTGTAGGGATACAGTCAGTTAACAGGAAGTTAGCTGCAACGGAATGACAATGGACACCTTTAGGATTAAAGGGTTGGATTAGCATCAGGATGATGTAAAGGACACCGCTCACGGAACAAGTGATGTGCGCTAACTAGGATTGTTAGCTTTCAGGAAGATTGGACACCGCTAGGACGGCGAAGTAAAGGAAAGAGCTGAAGGATTACAGCCACTATTATGGATGATGCATGGAGCATTAATTAGTAGCCGGACTGCTGCGAGTAAGACCCTAGCCCTGACACTTCGGTGTCGGGGCTTTTCTTTTCTTGGCGTTTTTATCTAGGCGCTGCTCTTTATTTAAGAGCACTACATCTGCTTTCTGCTAATGGTCAACACAAGGAGTGTTTTATGACGATAGCAACCTCAAGAACGCTGTTGGTTCCTTATACCGAACAGCTACAACACGACTTTATCAAGTTGAATTGCTGCCCCATTAATCGTGCTGAAATGAATGGGCCGCACTCTATTGCCTCTGCTAAGCACTTATTTGAAGAGATACTGCAAGACAACGTCGGCTTCTGCCGTGCGATCATCCACAACCAAACCCGTGAATATCTTGGGCATGTCTTTGTTTCATCGGAAGAGGGTAAGCATGAACTTGGTTTTATTTTGGATAAAGAATACTGGAATCAAGGTCTTGCTAGTGAGGTGCTAAAACCTTTCTTTAGTTTGGTGTGTTTTGAAGAACGTCTAACGAATGTTGTCGCGACTGTAAATGTTGGCCATAACCCATCAATTAAATTATTGGAAAAATTAGGCTTTGCATTTAAAGAGACCAAACAAGATCAGTTTGGCCCTTACCATGAATATCTCTATACCGCGTATTGTGACGTTACATTCTATGAGGCTGTAGCTCAAACCGCATAGAGCGGAAGCCTACCATGGTCAGTTTGCCTTGGTACAGGTCATCACCTAAGGCTGAAAATTCAAATTGGTACACTGTATGCCAGCGCCAAATCGTGGTTAACTCATTGCGCATCTTAAGCTTATGACCACTGAAAGCAACACTCAACAATTGTAAATCCAGCTCTTTACACTTTCTCGCAATGGCAGCCTTCGCAAGCTCTGACTGCCTGCGCTGCTGCCAAAATAGAAAGCAAAAGAAGCACAGAAACAAAATAGCCAATAAGTTATCTATCATTTAATCCATACTTCCTTTTTATCTCTTCATTCCAATTGTGATTGTTGCGCTTTTTAATGAGCTATAGGGTGAATCTCTTTGTGAGCTTATTTAGCTTTCGCCGCTTGTTGCAGTTCAACCAGTGCGTTGGCAAGTTCTGGTGATGGATTTGAGTTCAGTAGCGGTAAAAATACCATTCTCAGAGTTGGAATCATTACTAAATCTGCAAATAACTGATTGAACAAGTTTTGGTTACCCGTTTGTGCGAGACGCAGCAAGAATTGCTCAGCAATCGCTGGATCTTGCAATGCGTGCCAGCTACGACCAGCCAAACCAATTAATACCTCTTGGTGACTTAAGCGTGGGCTCGCCAGAACCTGGTTAATTACGGCATTCGTTGTGTTTTGCTCTGCACCAGAAAGGGCACGAACCAACGCAGACAGTAAAAACAGATCCGGTTCTTGGCTATTAATCTCGCTTTCAGCCATCTCTTGTAAGCGTTGAGCCAGCTTGTCATTGATTTGCGTGTGTTCAAGTGCCCCTAGTGTTGCGTATAGAGGTTCTGATGGCAGTTTGTTCAATGCTTTACGAATCGCGACACCGTTTTGCTGGCTGCCTAGGCGAGCACATATATCGGTGATGCCTTGAAGACCAACAGTTTTCCAGTTGTCCCAGCCTAGATCGCCAGTGAAGTAGTGTTGAGCGTGTTCGTAGTATTGGCTCGTCGCCAGGTCTAAACCGGCTCTTACTTGGCTATGGAACACGGCCATCTTGTCTTCTGAAGGCTTAAACGTGTAGGGGTTGTTAGACAGCTTTTGTTGTTGCTCTTCGCTGATTTCGCCGTTTAAACGTGTGCCCATTGCTTCGATAACAAACTTAAGGAAGTTACCTACATCGCCTTGATGTAATAGGCCTCTTTCGTCCAGTTTAAACTTTAGGAACCAAATCCAAGGTTGCTTGTGTTCGTTCCAGTAACTAATGGCTAAGTGAGCTTGTTTCTGAAGTGGAAATGGGTACGGCTGTTTCCCTTGCTCAACATCAGAGAATAAGGTGTTGTCGATCTTCTGAATGCGACGACCTAGGTCGTAGATATCGTATTGGCAACCGCTATTCTTTAGTAACTGAGTGAGCGTGTGAATCGTTTCCATAGTAATAAAGCTCCTAACTTTCTTTCCTAAATAGATGGTACTCTATGCCCCAATTTCAAGGTCACTAGATAAATAACTTGGTGAAAAATGACAGCTGCCACAAAGTTACCTCCTTTACTTCAACAATTAGAACAACAAATGCGCCAATGTTCGCTGTGGAGTGATGTTCCACCTTCGGATGAAGCTCTGGCGAGCGTTGAGCCTTTTGCTATTGATTCTCTGCAGCCAGAAGAGTGGTTGCAGTGGATCTTTATCGTTAAGATCAACGCAATGATGGATGCGAAAATGCCCCTACCGAAGGGCTTTTCTATCTATCCTTATTTTGGTGAAGTTTGGAAAAATGAGGCAGACAAACTCGAACTGCTAGTGACGATTCAGAGCATTGATGAGGTATGTGCGTAATGTTAGAGATCATTTATCAAGATGAGTATTTTGTCGCGGTGAATAAGCCCGCTGGCATGCTAGTTCACCGCTCATGGCTGGATAAACACGAAACGCAATTTGTTATGCAGACATTGCGTGATCAAATTGGTCAGCATGTATTTCCATTGCACCGTTTAGACAGACCGACATCTGGTGTGCTGGTGTTTGCGCTATCGAGTGAGGTTGCTTCACAGGTGATGCCAATGTTCGCTAATCATGAGATGCAAAAAACCTATCATGCGATTGTCCGTGGTTGGATAGAAGAGGGTGATACGCTTGATTACGCACTTAAGGTTGAGCTGGATAAGATCGCGGATAAGTTCGCCAAAGAAGATAAAGAAGCACAAGAGGCAGTGACGGTTTATGAACCACTAGCAAAAGTGGAAGTACCCTATTCAACAGGTCGTTTTCCAACAAGCCGTTACTGCTTGGTTGAGATGATGCCAAAGACAGGCCGTAAACATCAGTTACGCCGTCATATGGCTCATCTAAGACACCCGATTGTGGGTGATACTTCACATGGTGATGGTAAGCACAACCGACTGTTCCGTGATGATTTAGATTCGCACCGTTTATTGTTGCACGCTTCTGAACTTCGCTTTATTCACCCTTTCACAAAAGAAGAATTGGTGATGAAAGCTAGTCTAGATGAAACTTGGCTAAGGCTGTTTGAAACCTTTGAGTGGGATACCGACTTAATCGATGCTCAAACTTGCTTGTCTAAGTAAGTCACGCGTGTTTAAGTAATCACGAGTCTAAGTGAATAGATAAAATACAAGAAAAACAAAGGGCTGATATTAATATCAGCCCTTTTTGATGTCTGTGCGACCTTAACGGCATAACGATTATTGGTTAGTTAGTCGTTAATCGTGGGATCATTTTAGCTTTTCTAGATCGGCTTCGATCTCAGCGATCTTACTTGATACCACTTTCTCTAGATGGCGTAAGTCGGTAAGGATCTTCTGCTTCACATCCACCTCAGCCGTTGGTGTCGGTTTGGTGATCTTGTTGAGTTCATCAATCACAAGAGTGAGGTTGCGGTTAATCTCTGTCACTTCTTTGTATTGATTATTGCCACCGCTAACAAGCACACTTTTTACTTGTCGTGGGTACTTAAACTTAACGCTTTTTGCGAACAGTTCACCTTTCTGCTTACGAAAGTAAATTTTCAGTATATCTTTGTGCGCTTCTTGGCGAAGGGAGTAACGTTCAATCTGTTTAGGTTCGTGGATACCTAAGCCAGTGAGGTTTGGATACATAAGCGACCTCTAAGTTATGAATGTAATACTTTTATGTAATTGACTTGATCAATGTAGCAGCCTAACGACGAGCTAGATAGTTGATATCTGTGAATTGATTGTAAGTTGTGGGCAAGATCGCTCTCTATCTTTACCCACACTTATTGGTTATTAAACCTGCTTCTAGATTGAATTAGCTTTCTAAGGTGCGAGTTCCGAAACGTGCTCGGTTAATCGCTCTCTTAGCGCCTGCTCTTGTTCTTCAGACAGTCTTCCACCTGCTTCACTGGTCAGAATAAACAAATCCTCAGCTCGTTCACCTATGGTGGTGATTTTCGCACCGTGCAAGTTGATATCTAATTCAGCAAAGGTTGCACCGACTTGAGCCAATAATCCTGGTGTATCAAGGGCTCTTAACTCCATCAAGGTGCGCTTTTTGCTCTTAGTTGGTAGGAACTCAACTAAGGTCTTGACCTTAAAGTGCTGTAAGTTACGTGGCGTACGACGTGTTTTGATCTTAGTCGGTCGGCCATCAGCCAAGACATGAGTCAGATGCTTAGCAACGGCTTTGTGTCTTGCTTCATCAATGGCTTCACCATGTTGGTCTAGTACGATAAAGGTATCCAAAACATGGCCATCTTTGCTGACCATGACCTGCGCGTCATGAACGTTAAAGTTACGTCTGTCTAGTTCGGCAACAACGGTCGCAAACAGTGCCGCTTGGTCTTTGCAGTAAACGAACACCTCGGTACCGCCCCGTGTCGCTTTCTTACTGATCAGTACTAATGGTTGGCTTGGATTCTCCAGACGAAGTAAGTGCTCACAATGCCAAGCGATTTGTTTGTGCGTATGACGTAAGAAGTAATCGGCCTTGAAGCGCTGCCATAGCACTTCAATTTCACGAGCTGTGAAGCCTTCTTTACGCAGCAGTGCCGATGCCATTTGTTGATTGTGACGAATACGATCTCTAACATCGACAGGGTTTTCTAATCCACGGCGCAGTGCTCTCTGTGTTGAGTGAAATAGCTCAGCTAATAAGGTTCGTTTCCAGCTATTCCATAACTCAGGGTTAGTCGCACAGATATCGGCAACGGTTAAACAAACCAGTAGCTCGAGTGATTCTTCATCACGAACTTTTTTGGCGAATTCGGTGATCACATCTGGGTCATAGATATCGCGACGCTGGGCAGTAACAGACATCAACAAGTGATTTTGTACCAACCACGCCACTTGTTTTGCTTCAGGTTTCGATAGTCCGTGCTCGATACAGAAAGAGTAAGCTTCAACTGCACCAATCTCAGAGTGGTCTCCGCCACGGCCTTTGCCGATGTCGTGGAAGATAGCTGCAAGGATTAATAATTCTTTCTTCTGTACTCGTGGGTACACTTCACAGCAGATAGGATGTTTATCGTGGTTTTCAATTTGACCAAATCGGTTGATGTGTTTGAGCAGGCGAATACTGTGCTCATCAACGGTGTAAACATGGAATAAGTCAAACTGCATCTGACCGACAATCTGGCTCCATTGCGGTAAGTACGCTGAGAGTACGCCTAACTTATGCATTAAGCTAAAGGCTTTGTGCAGGGCGTTTGGGTGGCGAACTAATGCCATGAACTTGTCACGCGCTGCCGGGATGGTATGCAAAAATCGGTTCAATCGACGACGTGCCGTTCGTAGTTGTCGCAATGTTGGTGGACTAACGCCTTCGATGGAAGAGTCATTCGCGATGTGGATGAACATATCGAGAATCGTTTCTGGTCTTGCTTGGAATAGAGCTGGCTTACGCGCTTCGATCAATGAGCCTCGACGCTGGAAATCATTATCGAGAATCTCTGCGTCTTGGGTCTGACCGCCATTGATGATCGCTTGATCGAACAGCTTAAGCAGCATCTTATTGAGCTCAGCAACGCGACGAAGGGTTCGGTAGAACTCTTTCATCATCATCTCGACGCCACGGTTTCCTTCGCCCGTATAACCCAGATGTTCAGCGACTTGAGCTTGATGGGCAAAAGTGAGTCGGTTGTCGTAACGGCGCAGTTCAATGTGCAGCGCAAAACGAACGCGCCATAAGAAATCTTGGCATTCAACTAATTCACGATACTCAGCATCGGTTAGAAAACCGTATTTGCTCATCTCTAACAAAGAGGTTGCACCGAAATGGCGACGCGCAACCCAGCTCAGGGTATGGATGTCTCTGAGTCCACCTGGAGTTGATTTGATGTCCGGTTCTAGATTGTAAGTGGTGTCGTGGTAGCGAGCATGACGCTCTCTCTGTTCTTGAATCTTAGCCTTGTAAAAGGTTTCACTTGGCCAAAATGAATCGGAATGAATTTTCAGTTTCAGCTCTTGGAAGGTGTCTTCACTGCCACACAGTAAGCGAGATTCTTGAAGGTTGGTCGCGACGGTTAAATCATCAATGCCGATCTCAAGACACTCGCCAATCGTGCGCACGGCGTGGCCGACTTCTAACCTTAGATCCCATAGAAGGGTGATGAATTGGCTTACTTTCTCGCCGAGTGCTGGTGGAAGTGTTTTTTGCGAAACGATGAGAATATCAATATCGGATAAAGGGTGAAGCTCTCCACGACCATAACCACCTACAGCGACCAGTGAAATATGAGGCAGTTTGCTGAATCCGAAATGCTCCCATAAACGATTGAGAAGTAAGTCCATGTATTCGGAGCGCAGTAGAACCAAATCGGTGACTGGGTGGTGATTCAGAAATTCATTTTTTTGATACTGCGTGAAGATCTCGAGCTGATTTTTTAATTCGCAGATTTCAATTTGTTCGTCATTGAACGTAAGAGGGCATTGATAAGGCATAGTCTGCTATCCGTGCAAGCAAATGAGAATAGTAAACAATTTACCAGAAGCTGGTGGAAAATCGAAATTGAGCGGATAAAAAAATATCCTCGACAATGCGAGGATATTCTTAAAGGTTTAATGCGTTCAGCTCAATGAACTAAGCGTTCTTCATGATACGTGGGATAGTGTCATCGCTGCGTAGCGTTAGAACTTCACAACCAGTGTCCGTTACTACTAGTGTGTGTTCCCACTGAGCCGAGTTCTTGCTGTCGGCTGTGTACACTGTCCAGCTGTCTTCGTCATCAAGACGGCAGCCAAACTTACCAGCGTTGATCATTGGCTCGATTGTGAAACACATGCCTGCTTTTAGTACTGTGCGATCGCTGTTCTTGTAGTGAACCACTTGTGGATCTTCGTGGAATTCAGAACCAATGCCGTGACCACAGTAATCTTTAACAATAGAGAACTTCGCGCGTGGGTTGTTCTTATTGTTTGTTTTGATGTACTTCTCGATCGCGGTACCAATTTGGCCAAGTTGAACACCTGGCTTAACTTGGCGCATGCCTTCGTAAAGCGCTTCTTGAGCAACCATACACAGACGCTTGTTAGCCGGTGATACTTCACCCACAAGGAACATCTTAGATGTGTCACCGTGGTAGCCTTGTGGACGAGTGCTTAGATCTGCGTTTTCGTCATCAGGGATGATTACTGTGATATCAACGTTCAGGATGTCGCCATCTTTTAGTACCGCCGGTTTGAATTGACCTGTGCTACCAGTCTCATCTTGTGATGCTGGGATACCGTGGCAAACGATATGGTTAATAGACGTACAGATTGACTTAGGGAAACCGTGGTAATCAAGTGGTGCTGAGTATGCGCCTCGTTCTAGAGCGTATTCGTGACAGATCTGGTTTAGCTCTTCTGTCGTTGTACCTACTTGGATATGAGGTTCAATCATCTCTAGAATTTCAGAAGCCAGCTTGCCGGCGACGCGCATTTTTTCAATTTCTTCAGCAGTTTTAATTTTTACAGCCATTGCATATCTCTTAATTTGGTAACACCTAAGTGTGCATATTGGGGCTATTCTATCAGTGCAGCATTTTAGCGCAACATTCCCATGTCCATACATTGCTGATGGATACTACTCAACTAGGGTGAGTTATGTCGGGTTTATAGATAAATAGAGACGCTATTTATAGTTGAAATTCGCCTATAGGGGTCAGTATAGCAGTCGCCATTTTTAGATTTTTTTCTAGCCATAGACAGACAAAATATGGTATAAAGCGCGCCGGACATCAGGACTGTTTTCTCCAATTGGCGAAACAAGCTTTGTGTCCACTAACTTATTTCTTTAAATCACACACATTCCGACACATGTTCCGGGGTGCCTCAACAACACAGATAACGGCTGAAAAGTGGTTAGTTGTTAGGGGTCGGATTCATGGGGGATGTGGAGGCCTAACCCCATAGAGGATTTTAAAATGGCAACTGTATCAATGCGCGATATGCTTAAAGCTGGTGTTCACTTCGGTCACCAAACTCGTTACTGGAACCCAAAAATGAAGCCATTCATCTTTGGTGCTCGTAACAAAGTACATATCATCAACCTAGAAAAAACTGTACCAATGTTCAACGAAGCTCTAGCTGAAATCGCTAAAGTTGGTGAGAAGAAAGGTAAAGTTCTTTTTGTTGGTACTAAGCGCGCTGCATCTGAAGCTGTTAAAGAAGCTGCTATCAACAGCAACCAGTTCTACGTTAACAACCGCTGGTTAGGCGGTATGCTAACGAACTACAAAACTGTTCGTCAGTCTATCAAGCGTCTGAAAGAACTTGAAGCGCAAGCTCAAGACGGTACTTTCGACAAGCTTACTAAGAAAGAAGCTCTAATGCGCACTCGTGAAATGGAGAAGCTAGAGAAATCTCTTGGTGGTATCAAGAACATGGGCGGCCTTCCAGACGCTCTATTCGTAATCGATGCTGATCACGAACACATCGCAGTTAAAGAAGCAAACAACCTAGGTATCCCAGTTTACGCTGTAGTTGATACTAACTCTAACCCAGACGGCGTTGACTTCGTTATCCCAGGTAACGACGATGCAATCCGTGCAGTACAGCTTTACCTAAACGCTGCTGCAGACGCGGTTAAAGAAGGTCGCAACAAAGATGTTGCTGCTGTAGCTGCTGAAAAAGACGGTTTTGTAGAAGCTGAATAATAGCGGCTCTGAGCCATATTTAGTTCATATTAAGCGGTCATAATCGGTGGCTTAACGGACTGAATACAGTCAATATCAGGGGCCAATTAATTAGGCCCCTGTTTTTTATCTTTTTTAGAATTTACTGAGGAATAGAGAATGGCAACTGTAACTGCAGCTCTAGTTAAAGAACTTCGCGAGCGCACTGGCGCTGGTATGATGGAATGTAAGAAAGCGCTTGTAGAAGCAAACGCTGACATCGAACTAGCAATTGAAAACATGCGTAAATCTGGCGCAGCGAAAGCAGCTAAGAAAGCTGGTAACGTTGCAGCTGAAGGCGCAATCATCATCAAAGAAGAGAACGGCGTAGCTGCTCTTCTTGAAGTTAACTGCCAAACTGACTTCGTAGCAAAAGATGCTAACTTCACTGCATTCGCAGAAGAAGTTGCAGCTGCTGCAGTAGCTTCTCAAGCAACTGTTGAAGAACTACAAGCACAGTTCGAAGAAACTCGTGTTGCTCTAGTTGCAAAAATCGGCGAAAACATCAACATCCGTCGCGTACAATACGTTTCAGGTGTAGCACTAGCTTCTTACCGTCACGGCGAGAAAATCGGTGTTGTTGTTGCTGGTGAAGGCGAAGCTGAAACTCTTAAGCACGTTGCAATGCACGTTGCTGCATCACGTCCTGAGTTCCTAAACCCAGAAGACGTACCTGCAGACGTAGTTGCTAAAGAGAAAGCAGTTCAAGTTGAAATCGCTATGAACGAAGGCAAACCAGCTGAAATCGCAGAGAAAATGGTTGTGGGCCGTATGAAGAAATTCACGGGCGAAATCTCTCTAACTGGTCAAGCTTTCATCATGGAGCCTAAGCAAACTGTTGGCGCTATCCTTAAAGAGAAAGGCGCTTCAGTATCTAACTTCGTACGTCTAGAAGTTGGTGAAGGCATCGAGAAAGCAGCTGAAATGAGCTTTGCTGACGAAGTTGCAGCGGTACAAAAAGGTTAATCCTTAGCGTATTGTTTGAAAAGAGACCGTGGCAAATGCTGCGGTCTTTTTATGAATAGTGAAGTATTTTTTAGCTGTTATGAATGCAAACTGAGCTATTCAGTTTTTATCCATGACTGTTAATCATCAACTCTTTGGAAGGTAAACTCCATGACTACGAACCCTAAACCGGCGTATCAACGTATTCTGTTAAAACTTAGCGGTGAAGCACTACAAGGCGAAGAAGGTTTTGGTATTGACCCGACGATCCTTGATCGTATGGCTCAAGAAGTGAAAGAATTGGTTGAACTAGGTGTTCAAGTAGGCGTTGTTATCGGTGGCGGTAACCTGTTCCGTGGTGCAGGCCTTGCTGAAGCAGGTATGAACCGCGTTGTTGGCGACCACATGGGTATGCTTGCAACGGTAATGAACGGCCTTGCAATGCGTGACGCTCTACACCGTGCTTACGTAAACGCGCGTGTAATGTCAGCAATCCCTCTTAAAGGTGTGTGTGACGATTACAACTGGGCAGACGCAATCAGCCAACTACGTCAAGGTCGCGTCGTGATCTTCTCTGCTGGTACTGGTAACCCATTCTTCACTACGGATTCTGCTGCATGTCTACGTGGTATCGAAATCGAAGCTGACGTAGTTCTAAAAGCGACAAAAGTAGATGGTGTATTTACTTCTGACCCTGTAGCAAACCCAGACGCAGAGTTGTATGATACGTTGTCTTACAACACGGTTCTTGATAAAGAACTTAAAGTAATGGACTTGGCTGCATTTACGCTAGCACGTGATCACAAAATGCCAATCCGTGTATTTAACATGAATAAACCAGGCGCACTACGTCGCGTGGTTATGGGTGAAACTGAAGGTACATTAATCAGCGACGCTGACTAATTTTTCGGGCTTACTGAAGGTTATACTTCGGTAAGCTTATCCTTATCACTCCAAATAAAAAGCTTTCTTGAAGAAAGAACATAATCAAGGTGAAATTGTGATTAACGAAATCAAAAAAGACGCTCAAGAGCGCATGGTAAAAAGTGTTGATGCACTAAAAAACAGCCTGCAAAAGATTCGTACAGGTCGTGCGCACCCAAGCCTACTTTCTGGTCTTACTGTTGAGTACTACGGTGCTCCAACTCCTTTGACTCAAGTAGCTAACGTTATCGCTGAAGATGCACGTACACTAGCTATCACAGTGTTTGATAAAACACTGACTCCTCTAGTAGAAAAAGCAATCCTAACATCTGACCTAGGTCTAAACCCTATGTCTGCTGGTACGGTTATCCGTGTTCCACTTCCACCGCTAACGGAAGAGCGTCGTAAAGACCTAGTTAAAATCGTTCGTGGCGAAGCTGAAGGTGGCCGTGTTGCTATCCGTAACATCCGTCGTGACGCAAATGGCGATCTAAAAGCGCTTCTTAAAGATAAAGAAATCTCTGAAGATGAAGATCGTAAAGCACAAGACGAAATTCAAAAGCTAACTGACGCTGCGGTTAAGAACGTAGACGAAGTTCTAGCAACTAAAGAAAAAGAGTTGATGGAAGTTTAATTTTCCCTATTCTTTTCTTTCCGGAAAAACGCTGTACTCACGGTGCAGCGTTTTTTTATGCTACTCTGTTCGACTATTAGAATTTGATTCACTCTTTTATGCATAATTCTCAAGCGTTCACAGACTCTCTTCCTAAACACATTGCTATCATTATGGATGGTAATGGTCGCTGGGCAAAAGCTCAGGGTAAGCCTCGCGTCTTTGGTCATAAAAACGGTGTTCAAGCCGTTCGTAAAACCATTTCTTCTGCAGCCAGACTTGGCATCAAAGCAGTAACTCTTTTTGCATTTAGTAGCGAAAACTGGCGTCGCCCTGAAGAAGAAGTCGGTATCTTGATGGAACTGTTTATTTCAGTGCTGTCGAGTGAAGTAAAAAAGCTTCATAAAAATAATCTACAACTTCGTGTTATTGGTGATAAAAGTCGTTTCAATGATCGACTACAAAAGAAGATAGAAGAAGCGGAAGCTTTGACTAGCACCAATACCGGTATGGTTATTAATATTGCAGCTAACTACGGCGGTAAGTGGGATATCCAACAAGCAATGACCTCTATTGCTCAACAGGTAAAGTCTGGCGATATTAATGTAGAAGACATTGATGAAGCTATGATTACACAACACCTGACTATGGCCGATATTCCTGAAGTTGATCTGCTTATCCGTACTAGTGGCGAATGCCGCATTAGTAATTTTATGCTTTGGCAGTTGGCTTACGCCGAAATGTATTTCACTGAACAATTCTGGCCAGACTTTAATGAAGACAGCTTAGTAGAAGCTGTGACTTGGTTTGTTAACCGTGAGCGTCGCTTTGGATGTACCGGTGAACAAATTAAAGCTCTGATGGACAGTTAATAAGGATTTTTTGGTTTGAAACAACGAATTATTACAGCGTTGATTTTGGCTCCCCTAGTTATCCTAGGAATTTTCGAGTTATCACTTCCCACGTTTATTCTTTCATTAGCGGTTATCTCGCTATTGGGGTATTGGGAGTGGACTCAATTTGTTGAAAGCAAATCGCGTTATTTAGCGTTGATCCCAACGGTTGTGGTAAGTGCTGCAAGTTTTGCTTTTATCCCCTTTGATGCATTTAGCCTTAATAACTTGTCTACTGCTCACTATGCTATTCTAACGATAGGCTCGATTTGGTGGGTAATCGCGAGTGGCATGGCGGTGACTTATCCTAAGTCTATGCCTGCATGGAAAGACTCTTCTTTTCTTCGTCACGCCTTTGGTGTGCTAACTCTGCTGCCATTCTTTTGGAGTGTGGTTATCCTGCGTGCTAACGGTATCGATGTTGATCCTTACCACGGTGCAAAATTGGTGATGTTTGTTTGCTTGCTCGTTTGGGCGGCGGACAGCGGCGCTTATTTTTCAGGAAAGAGTTTTGGTAAGCGCAAAATGGCACCAGCGGTGAGCCCAAATAAGACAATTGAAGGCCTTATTGGTGGCATTATTACTGCGGTGATCGTGGCTTGGATATTTGCTGATTTGTTTGACATCCAATTTACAAGTCCTCTTCACATGATTGTTATTACCCTTGTGACCGTTGTCATTTCTGTTCTTGGTGACCTCGTAGAAAGCATGTTTAAGCGTGTTTCTGGAGTGAAAGACAGCAGTAATCTGATTCCTGGTCATGGTGGTATACTTGATAGAATAGATAGCTTAACAGCTGCATTCCCTGTCTTTGCTCTGCTTTATTTAGCATTCTAATAAAAAGGGCAGTGATTCTGCCCTTTATTATATTTCTACGGTCATATGTGATGCGAAATCTAACTATCCTTGGCGCTACCGGCTCAATTGGTGCAAGTACACTAAAAGTCGTTGAACAAAACCCAGATCTCTATTCAGTGGTTGCACTGGCTGCAGGCTCGAATGTTGAAAAGATGCTGGCGCTCGTTGAAAAGTGGCAACCAAGCTATGTTGCTATGGCTTGCCCTGATGCTGCGTCTCAACTGACTGATGTGTTGTCCGCTAGTTTCCCTAACGTAAAAGTACTTTCAGGCACTGAAGGCATGTGCCATGTTGCTTCTCTAGAAGAGGCGGATACGGTAATGGCTGCGATTGTTGGTGCAGCCGGTTTACTTCCTACTATGTCTGCGGTTAAGGCTGGTAAGCGTATCTTGCTTGCTAATAAAGAAGCCTTGGTAATGTCTGGGCAGTTGTTTATCGATGCTGTAGAAAAGTACGGTGCTGAGCTACTTCCGGTTGATAGTGAACATAATGCTATCTTCCAATGCTTGCCTCAAAATGTACAAACTAACCTTGGCCGATGTGATTTAGAAGATAACGGAATCAACCATATCCTTTTGACTGGATCGGGTGGCCCTTTCCGTTATACGGACGTTGCAGAGCTAGAGTCGGTAACACCAGAACGAGCGATTGCACATCCTAACTGGTCTATGGGGCCTAAGATCTCCGTCGATTCAGCGACTATGATGAATAAAGGCTTAGAGTACATTGAAGCTAAATGGCTATTTAATGCTTCTCAGGAACAGTTGAAAGTCATTATTCACCCGCAGTCTGTGATTCACTCTATGGTTCAGTACAAGGATGGCTCTGTGCTTGCTCAAATGGGCGAGCCGGACATGGCAACGCCAATTGCTTTGACGATGTCTTACCCTAATCGTACCGAAGCGGGTGTTAAGCCTTTAGATTTTACGAAAGTGGGTGAGCTTACCTTCTTAGAGCCAGATTTTAGTCGTTACCCTTGTTTGAGATTAGCGATTGAAGCGTGCTACTTAGGTCAGCACGCGACAACAGCCATTAATGCGGCAAACGAAATTGCGGTCGATGCTTTCTTGAACAATCAAGTGAAGTTTACCGATATTGCTGTCATTAACGAACACGTTATGAGCAAAGTATGTGAACAACATAACTCTGAGGGCTTAGATAGCTTGGAAAGCCTTCTCGAGCTCGATAATATGTCTCGTCAAATAGCCATTCAATTTATTAAAGAGCAGCTAGCATGAGTGGAATTCTGTGGAACTTCGCATCTTTTATAGTAGCGCTTGGCATTCTGGTCGCTGTTCACGAGTTTGGACACTTCTGGGTTGCTCGTCGTTGTGGTGTGAAAGTTGAAAAATTCTCGATTGGTTTTGGTAAATCAATCTGGAGTAAAGTTGGCCGTGATGGCACAGAGTACAGCTTGTCAGTGATTCCACTGGGTGGCTACGTAAAGATGCTTGATGGTCGTGTAGACGACCTGTCTGAAGACGAACAACAATACGCTTTTGATAAAAAGCCATTGTGGAAAAGAACGGCGATAGTCGGTGCAGGTCCTGCGTTTAACTTTATCTTTGCCGTCTTTGCGTATTGGCTAGTATTTTTGATTGGCGTACCAGCGGTTAAGCCTGTAATCGGTGAAGTCACTCCTCAATCTATTGCTGCACAAGCCGGAATTGAAACTGGAATGGAACTTAAATCTATTTCAGGAATCAAAACCGCAGATTGGGAATCAGTCAATATGGGTTTGATATCACACATAGGTGATCAATCCATGACAGTGACGGTTGCTTCGCAAGACGACATCGGCTTTGAGCAACAAATGACATTGGATATTTCAGACTGGTCGTTCAACCCAGAAACTGAATCAGCAATGACAACGCTGGGCTTTAGGCCGTATTCTCCAGAGATATCGACCGTACTGGCTCAAATCATTGATGATGGCGCTGCATACGATGCAGGTCTCGAAGCAGGCGATAAAATTGTTGAGATTAATGGGCAACCTATTGAGCAGTGGCAGTCGGTTGTTGAGTTAATTCGTGCAAATCCAATGACATCATTGGACTTGGTCGTATTGCGAAATGGTGCTGAGCAGTCATTGGTTATGACACCAAAAAGTCGAGTTCTCTCTGATGGTTCGACAATCGGCTATGCAGGTATTGCTCCGGAAGTCGCAGAATGGCCAGAAGATTATCGCTTTGAGTTACAATTTGGTGTAATTGAGTCTGTAGAAAAAGCATTTGATAAAACAGGTCAAATCATTGGTTTGACCCTGACAATGCTTAAGAAGCTCATCGTTGGTGATGTTGGTTTAAACAACTTGAGTGGCCCTATATCAATCGCTAAAGGTGCAGGTACAACCGCCGATTATGGTCTGGTTTACTTCTTGGGCTTTTTGGCTTTGATTAGTGTTAACTTAGGGATTATTAATTTGGTTCCGCTGCCTATGCTTGATGGCGGACATTTGCTGTTTTTCGCTATTGAGGCCGTTACTCGTAAACCGGTACCTGAGAAAGTTCAGGAAATGGGATATAGAGTGGGAGGGGCAATCCTCTTCTCTTTGATGGCTCTGGCAATATTTAATGATTTTACTCGTCTGTGAATGGTTTCTCACAGGCATTGGTAGTAGCAAGGAATAATTAGAATAAGTATGGCGATTAAGCAAATTCTGTTCGCAAGTCTATTGGCCACTAGTGTGGCTGCGAACGGAGCACAAAACTTTGTAGTTCAAGATATCAAGATCGAAGGTTTACAGCGTGTTGCACTTGGTGCTGCTCTACTGAAAATGCCAGTGCGTATTGGCGATGAAGTTGATGAAAGCGATGTATCCGAGATCATTCGTGCACTGTATGCTTCAGGTAACTTCGAGGACGTTAAAGTCCTTCGCGATGAAGGCGTTTTAGTTGTTCAAGTGAAAGAACGACCGACCATCGCAAGCATCTCATTCTCGGGTAACAAAGCGATCAAAGAAGAGCAACTTCAGCAGAACCTCGATGCATCAGGTGTTCGCGAAGGTGAAGCCCTTGACCGTACTACGCTGAGTAACATTGAGAAAGGCCTTGAAGATTTTTACTACAGTGTTGGTAAGTACAACGCGACAGTAAAAGCGGTTGTGACTCCTTTGCCACGTAACCGTTCTGATCTTAAGTTTGTGTTTACTGAAGGCGTATCCGCTAAGATTCAGCAAATCAACTTTATCGGTAACGAAGTCTTCTCTGACGCTGACCTGCTTAGCCGTTTTAACCTCAACGTAGACGTTGCGTGGTGGAACTTCCTTGCGGATGAAAAATACCAGAAGCAAGTTTTAGCGGGTGATATTGAAGCTCTGAAATCGTACTATCTTGACCGTGGTTACCTTAAGTTTAAGGTGGACTCAACTCAGGTTGCGATCTCTCCAGACAAGAAAGGTGTTTATATCACTCTTGGCCTGGATGAAGGCGAAGCTTACACCGTTAAAGATGTGTCGTTCCGTGGTGAACTGATTGGTCGTGAGGCTGATTTTGATGCACTAGTACCGTTTGAAGATGGCGATACGTATAACGGCTCCTCTGTGACTTCACTAGAAGAAGGCGTAAAACGTATTCTTGGTGAGGCTGGTTATGCTTACCCACAAGTTCGTACTATTCCAGAATTCAATGACGAGACGAAAGAAGTTTCACTCGTTATCAATGTAGAAGCGGGTAGCCGTATCTACGTTCGTGACATTCGATTCACGGGTAACAACTCAACGAAAGATGAAGTATTGCGCCGTGAAATGCGTCAAATGGAAGGCAGTTGGCTTAACTCTAAGTCAATCGATACCGGTAAGAGCCGTCTTAACCGTTTAGGTTTCTTTGAAACGGTTGATGTACAAACAGTGCGTGTACCTGGTAGTGAAGACCAAGTAGATCTGGTTTACAATGTTAAAGAAGCAAACTCGGGCAGCATCAATTTTGGTGTTGGCTACGGTACTGAATCGGGTGTTAGCTTCCAAGTCGGTTTACAACAAGACAACTTCGCGGGCTCTGGTAACCGTGTTGGCGTAAGTGCCATGATGAACGATTATCAAAAGAACGTGAGCTTAGACTACCGTGACCCATACTGGAACCTAGATGGTGTGAGTTTGGGCGGTAAGATCTTCTACAACGAGTTTGAAGCATCTGAAGCGGGTATCGTCGACTATACAAACCAAAGTTATGGTACTAGCTTAACATGGGGTTTTCCTATGGATGAGCTGAACCGTATCGAGTTTGGTGTTGGCTACACACACAACAAGATAGGTAATGTACCGACTTATATTCAGGTTGAACAGTTCGCGAGAAGTATCGACCAATACGGTGACGAAAACATCTTAACCAATGACTTCGACATCAATATTTCCTGGACGCGTAACAATTTGAACCGTGGTTTCTTCCCAACAGAAGGTAACCACCAACGTGCTTTCGCTAAAATGACGGTACCAGGCTCTGATGCTCAATACTTCAAAATGCAGTACGATGTAAAACATTACATCCCGCTGACCAAAAAGCATGAGTTCACACTATTGATGCGTGGTCGATTAGGCTATGGTAATGGCTATGGTCAAACGAATGGTAACGATAACTTGTTCCCATTCTACGAGAACTACTACGCGGGTGGTTTTACAACCCTACGTGGTTTTGGCTCTAACTCGGCAGGTCCGAAAGCCGTTTATGGTAGCAGCACGGGTAATAACCCAACCTACGATACCGCTACGGATGATTCAGTAGGTGGTAATGCGGTTGCCTTGGCAAGTCTAGAGTTAATCGTACCTACACCGTTTGCTTCCGATGAAGCCCGCAGCCAGATTCGAACCAGTGTCTTCTTCGACATGGCAAGTGTATGGGATACAGAGTTTGTAGACCGCAATCGACCAAACAGTGGTGATCAGTATTACTACGATTACTCTGACCCAACGAACTACCGTTCATCTTATGGTGCCGCTCTTCAATGGATGTCACCGATGGGCCCACTGGTTTTCTCTCTAGCGAAACCAATTAAAATTTACGAAGGTGATGATGAAGAATTCTTCACATTCACTATTGGTAGAACTTTCTAATATTTAAAGGACAATATTTTGAAAAATGTGATTAAAGCAGCAGGTTTAGGCCTTGTAGTTCTTAGCTCTTCTTTCTTTGCAACAGCTGCTGAAGCTGCGCAAAAAGTGGGTTATGTAAACACTGCACAAGTATTCCAGGCTCTACCTCAGCGTGAAGTTGTTCTTCAAAAAATGCAGGAAGAGTTTAAAGACAAAGCAGCTGAACTACAGAGTATTCAAGCTGAAGCGAAAACGAAGATTGAAAAGCTCAAGCGTGATGGCGAGCTGCTAGGTCCTGAGGAAGTTGAGAAGCTTCGTATCGAAGTCGGTCAACTAGACAGCAAGTACAAAATCAAAGCTCAAGCACTAGAAAAAGCAAGTCAACGTCGTGAAGCACAAGAAAAGCAAAAGCTGTTCAAGGTGATACAAGATGCTGTAACTAAAGTTGCAGAGAAAGAAGGCTACGACATGATCGTTGATATTCAAGCTCTACAATATGGTAAGCCTGAATACAACATTTCTGAGCAAGTAATTAAATCACTGAAATAAGTTTTATGAAGAACCTGACTTTAGCCGAATTGGCAACGATTACTGGGGGAGAGCTACATGGAGACGGTACGATTACCGTTTCATCAGTCGCTCCTATGGATAAAGCGCAAGAAGGTAACATTACGTTCCTTTCTAACGTGAAGTACAGCAAGCACCTAGGTGACTGTAAAGCATCCGCTATTATGGTTAAAGAGAGTGAGCGTGAACTGTGTAAGACTAACGTTATTGTGGTCAGTGACCCTTACGTTGCTTTTGCTAAGGTTGCTCAAGCGCTTGATACTACTCCTGCACCCGCAGCGGCTATTGCTGATTCTGCTTCAATCTCTAGTGATGCCACCATAGGGCAGAATGTGTCTATTGGTGCGAACGCTGTGATTGAGTCTGGTGTGGTCCTCAGTGATGGTGTGATCATCGGCGCGGGCTGCTTCATTGGTAAAAACGCAAAAATTGGCACCGGCACTAAGCTATGGGCTAATGTGAGCATTTACCACGAAGTTGTGATTGGCGAAGCATGTTTGATTCAATCAAGCACGGTTATCGGCTCTGATGGCTTTGGCTATGCGAACGAAAAAGGTGAGTGGGTTAAGATCCCGCAGGTTGGTTCTGTTCGCATTGGTAACCGCGTAGAAATCGGCGCGTGTACCACCATTGACCGTGGTGCATTAGATGACACAATCATTGAAGATAACGTTATCTTAGATAACCAACTTCAAATTGCTCACAATGTTCACATCGGATATGGTTCTGCTCTTGCGGGTGGTACTATTATCGCAGGCAGCACGACGATAGGTAAGTACTGTATTATTGGTGGTGGGTGTGTGATTAATGGTCACATTGAAATCGTTGATGGCGTTACAATCACCGGAATGGGGATGGTAATGCGCAGCATCACTGAGAAAGGCATGTACTCTTCGGGTATTCCTTTACAGCCAAACAAAGATTGGCGTAAAACAGCAACGCGTGTTCATCGAATTGATGAAATGAATAAGCGTTTGAAAACCGTTGAAAAACTTATCGAGAAGAGCGCGGAATCATAATTCCAGCATTTCTAATAAAAGGCTCGCGTACAGCGAGTCTTTTTCGTTTATAATCCTTCTAATTAAATAAAGAATATATATAGGAATACGACTTTGACTACTGAACAGACAACGATGAACATTACTGAAATTCAGGAACTATTACCTCATCGCTACCCATTCTTAATGGTTGATCGTGTGACTAGCTTTGAAAAAGAAAAAACACTGACTGCGATTAAGAATGTCTCTGTTAACGAACCTCAGTTCACAGGCCACTTCCCACAACTTCCTGTATTCCCAGGCGTGTTGATCTTAGAAGCAATGGCACAAGCAACAGGTCTTCTAGCATTTAAATCTTTTGGTGCGCCTTCTGGTAACGAACTTTACTACTTTGCAAGTGTTGATAAAGCAAAATTCCGTAAGCCAGTAGTACCTGGTGACCAACTGGTTATCGAAGTTGAATTCTTAAAAGAGCGTCGTGGCATTGCATCATTTAATGGTGTAGCAAAAGTTGACGGCGACGTTGTATGTTCAGCTGAACTTAAATGTGCTCGTAGAGAGTTTTAATATGATTCATGAAACAGCGAAAATTCACCCGGCAGCAGTAATCGAAGGTGATGTAACTATCGGTGCTAACGTGACGGTTGGGCCTTTCACTTACATTGCTGGTAATGTGACCATTGGCGACGACACAGAAATCATGTCGCATGTTGTGATCAAAGGTCACACCACGATTGGTAAAGAAAACCGCATCTTCCCACACGCTGTTATCGGTGAAGAAAACCAAGATAAGAAATACGGCGGCGAAGACACGACGGTTGTGATCGGCGATCGCAACGTGATTCGTGAAGCGGTTCAAATCCACCGTGGTACGGTTCAAGACAAGGCAACCACTGTTATTGGTGACGACAATCTACTTTGTGTGAATGCTCACGTAGCGCACGATGTTATTGTTGGTAACCATACTCACATTGGTAACAACGCGATTCTTGGCGGGCACGTAACGGTGGGCGACTACGCTGGTGTTATGGCACTGTCTGCGATTCACCCATTCTGTTCAATTGGTGCTTACGCATACATTGGCGGCTGTTCTGCTGTTGTTCAAGATGTACTTCCGTACGTACTTGCACAGGGTAACCATGCTGCTCCATTCGGCCTTAACCTAGTGGGCTTGAAGCGTAACGGTTTTGAGAAACCAGAAATTCGTGCACTACAGAAAGCGTACAAAGAGTTATACCGTTCAGGTAAAACACTTGAAGAAGCGAAAGCGGCTTTAGTCGAAATGGCGAAAGAGTTTACTTCGGTGGCTCCTATGCTAGAAATGCTAGAGAACTCTGAGCGCGGTATTATTCGTTAATACTGGATGTGGTTGTGTACCAATCCGCGTAAGTATGACAATAATTACTTAATCAGATTGGTATAACAAAAAGATCGCTAATCATTAGGCGATCTTTTTTGTTTTAGGCAAGAAGGGAATTGGAAAACTATGGCACAGCAAGAAACAGCAACCAACAGCACGGACTTTGTTTCGAATGAACCACTACGCGTAGGTATCGTTGTCGGAGAACTCTCTGGTGACACGCTTGGCGAAGGTTTTATCAAAGCAATCAAATCGCAGTACCCGAACGCTGAATTCGTGGGTATTGGCGGACCAAAAATGAAGGCGCTTGGTTGTGAGTCTCTTTTCGAGATGGAAGAGCTGGCTGTCATGGGCTTAGTTGAAGTACTTGGCCGTTTACCTCGCTTATTAAAAGTGAAAGCAGAGCTGGTAAAGTATTTCACTCAAAACCCGCCAGATGTGTTTGTGGGTATCGATGCGCCTGACTTCAACCTAAGACTTGAACTCGATCTTAAGAACGCGGGTATTAAAACGGTTCATTACGTGAGCCCCTCAGTGTGGGCTTGGCGTCCTAAGCGTATCTTTAAAATCGACAAAGCCACCGACTTGGTTTTGGCCTTCCTGCCATTCGAGAAAGCGTTTTACGATAAATACAACGTTGCCTGTGAATTTGTTGGCCACACGTTGGCTGATGCAATTCCTTTAGAACCAAGCAAACAAGATGCACGTGAGCTGTTAGGCTTAGAGCAAGACAAACAGTGGTTAGCCGTATTGCCGGGCAGTCGAGGTGGTGAGATGGGTTTGATCGCTC
Source organism: Vibrio gigantis (assembly GCF_024347515.1). Lineage (NCBI taxonomy): Bacteria > Pseudomonadati > Pseudomonadota > Gammaproteobacteria > Vibrionales > Vibrionaceae > Vibrio > Vibrio gigantis. The sequence continues at coordinate 2,740,732 of NZ_AP025492.1, read as the reverse complement.
AACCATTTATCGAAACGTGCCAGCGCATTAAGCAAAAATACCCTGATATCAATTTTGTTGTTGCGCTCGTGAATGAGCAGCGCAAAAAGCAGTTTACTGAAATCTGGCAAGCAACAGCGCCTGAGCTTGAATTCACGTTAGTTGAAGATACGGCAACCAACGTGATTACCGCTGCTGACTCTGTGCTTCTGGCTTCAGGCACAGTGGCTCTTGAGTGTATGTTACTGAAGCGTCCAATGGTTGTTGGCTACAAAGTGAATAAGCTGACGGGCTACATTGTGAAGAAGTTAGCAATCACTGAGTTCGTATCACTACCGAATATTTTGGCGGGTGAAGAGATCGTGAAAGAGCATATTCTTGAAGAGTGTCACCCAGACTTTTTGTTCCAATCTGTCGACAAAATGCTATCAGCCGACAACAGTGCATTGATCGAACGTTTTACCGAGATGCATCACTGGATCCGTAAAGATGCTGATAAGCAAGCCGCCAACGCGGTGCTGAAATTGATCGGTCGAGAGTTTGTTGAATCATAAAGTGTAGTTCCATAAAGCACTGACTTATTAGTTACAAAGAGAATTGTTATGGCAGTAAAAGAGAAAAAAGAGCTTCCTCCGTTTGAATATCCGCAAGGTTACCAGTTGTTTGCTGGTGTGGATGAAGTAGGGCGCGGGCCATTGGTAGGCGATGTGGTGACTGCTGCGGTTATCCTCGATCCTAATAATCCAATCGAAGGCTTAAACGATTCAAAAAAACTGTCTGAGAAAAAGCGCCTCGCGTTGCTTCCTGAAATCAAAGAGAAAGCTTTGGCGTGGTCTGTGGGCCGTTGTTCCCCACAAGAAATTGATGAGTTGAATATCCTGCAAGCGACTATGGTTGCTATGCAGCGAGCTATCGCAGGGTTGAGCGTTCAACCTGATATGGCGCTAATAGATGGTAACCGTGTCCCTGAGCTGCCGATGGATGGCCTTGCTATTGTTAAAGGTGACTTGCGAGTGGCTGAAATCAGTGCGGCGTCTATTATTGCAAAAGTCGTCCGTGACCAAGAGATGGAAGAGCTTGATAAACTTCATCCAGAGTTTGGTTTTGCTAAACATAAGGGTTACCCGACCAAAGCGCATTTCGAAGCGATTGAGCAACATGGTGTAACCGAACATTACCGCAAGAGCTTTAAGCCAGTAAAACGCATCCTTGGTATCGATTAAGCTTTATATAGATTAGAGCTTTACGTTAACTAGAGCTTGGCATCGAATAAAGTTGCTTAGTTACGCTAGAAAAAAATAGAATACACACAGTTGTAACCCCTAGGCTCAAACCTAGAACTCAGGAAAAATAATGTCAGATCCAAAATTTGTTCACCTACGCGTACACAGTGATTTTTCTATGGTGGATGGCCTCTCTAAGGTGCCGCCATTAGTAAAAAAAGTCGCTGAAATGGGTATGCCTGCTCTAGCATTGACCGATTTCACCAACCTTTGTGGTTTGGTTAAGTTCTACGGTACTGCTCATGGGTGCGGGGTTAAACCAATTATTGGTGCTGACTTCCTAATGCAGTCTCCAGAGTTCGGTGACGAGTTGACCAAGCTCACCGTCATTGCAACCGACAATAAAGGTTATAACAACCTAACGCTGCTTATCTCAAAAGCCTACCTACGCGGTCATGTACAGCATCAGCCTGTCATCGATAAAGAGTGGCTGATTGAGAATGCCGAAGGCCTAATTATCCTATCGGGCGCGAAGGAAGGTGAGATTGGTAAAGCCTTGTTGAAGGGCAACCGTGAACTCGTTGCAAGCAATGTAGAGTTTTACAAAACATACTTCCCTGATCGTTTTTATCTTGAGTTGATTCGTACCGGACGTCCGGATGAAGAGTCTTACCTGCACTTTGCATTGGAACTGGCTGAGCAAGAAGACTTGCCTGTTGTTGCAACCAACGAAGTGGTATTCCTGACTGAAGATCTTTTTGATGCCCATGAAATCCGCGTGGCGATTCATGATGGTTTCACGATGGTCGATCCTCGTCGTCCTAAAAATTACAGCGCGCAACAGTATCTTCGTAGCGAAGAAGAGATGTGTGAGTTGTTCTCAGATATCCCTGAAGCACTTGAGAACAGTGTTGAGATTGCCAAGCGTTGTAATGTAACGGTTCGTTTAGGTGAATACTTCCTACCTAACTTCCCAACGGAAGGTTTGGCGATTGAAGATTTCTTGATTAAGAAGTCAGAAGAAGGCCTTGAGCGACGTTTAGCGTTCCTGTTCCCTGATGAAAAAGTGCGTGCTGAGCGCAGGCCTGAGTACGATGAGCGACTCAAGATCGAGCTCGAAGTTGTCAACAACATGGGTTTCCCAGGTTACTTCTTGATAGTAATGGAGTTCATCCAGTGGTCAAAAGACAACGATGTGCCGGTAGGTCCTGGTCGTGGTTCTGGTGCAGGCTCTCTAGTCGCTTACGCATTGGATATCACCGATCTCGATCCACTTGAATACGATCTCCTTTTCGAACGTTTCTTGAACCCAGAACGTGTCTCGATGCCCGATTTCGATATCGACTTCTGTATGGATAAGCGTGACCAAGTTATCGACCACGTTGCTGAAATGTACGGTCGTGATGCGGTGTCTCAGATCATCACCTTTGGTACCATGGCGGCGAAAGCGGTAATCCGCGACGTAGGCCGTGTACTGGGTCACCCGTTTGGCTTCGTTGACAGAATTTCAAAGCTTGTACCGCCAGATCCGGGTATGACGCTAGAGAAAGCATTCCTTGCTGAGCCGGCGCTGCCAGAGCTTTACGATGGCGATGAAGAAGTTCGTGAACTGATCGATAAGTGTCGTATCCTTGAAGGTTGTACGCGAAACGCCGGTAAACACGCAGGTGGTGTTGTAATCTCACCGACCACGATAACTGACTTTGCGCCAATTTATGCCGATGCTGAAGGTAACTTCCCAGTAACGCAATTCGATAAGAATGACGTTGAAACCGCTGGCTTGGTTAAGTTCGATTTCTTGGGTCTGCGTACCCTGACCATCATCGACTGGGCGCTAGGCCTAGTGAACCCTCGTTTGAAGAAAGAGGGTAAAGAACCGGTTCGTATCGAGTCGATTCCTCTTGATGACCAAGCGTCGTTCAACCTATTACAAAATTCTGAAACCACCGCGGTATTCCAGCTGGAATCGCGTGGTATGAAAGACCTGATCAAACGTCTACAGCCCGACTGTTTTGAAGATATCATCGCATTGGTAGCACTATTCCGTCCGGGTCCTCTGCAATCAGGCATGGTAGATAACTTTATCGACCGTAAACACGGCCGTGAAGCGGTATCTTACCCTGATGAAACGTGGCAACACGAATCACTAAAAGAGACACTAGAACCTACCTACGGCATCATCCTGTATCAAGAACAGGTAATGCAGATCGCACAGATTCTGGCGGGCTATACGCTTGGCGGAGCGGATATGTTGCGTCGTGCGATGGGTAAGAAGAAGCCAGAAGAGATGGCGAAACAGCGTGGTACCTTCAAAGAGGGTGCTGAAGCCAACGGTGTTGATGGTGAGCTGGCCATGAAGATCTTTGACTTGGTAGAGAAATTTGCGGGCTACGGCTTTAACAAATCTCACTCGGCTGCATACGCACTGGTTTCTTACCAAACGCTGTGGTTGAAAACGCACTACCCTGCGGAATTTATGGCTGCGGTAATGACGGCGGATATGGATAACACAGAGAAGGTTATTGGCCTTGTTGATGAGTGTTTCCGTATGAAGCTCAAGCTGCTTCCACCTGATATCAACTCGGGCTTGTACCGCTTTAACGTGGATGAAGATGGCGCGATTGTTTATGGTATCGGCGCGATCAAAGGAGTAGGTGAAGGTCCGATAGAAGCGATCATTGAAGCGCGAAATAAGGGCGGTTACTTTAAAGACTTATTCGACTTCTGTGCTCGTCTTGATCTAAAGAAGGTCAATAAACGTGTTATCGAAAAGTTGATTCTATCCGGAGCCTTAGATAGATTAGGTCCTCACCGAGCGGCGATGATGGCATCTTTGAAAGATGCAGTGAAGGCGGCGAGCCAACACCACCATGCCGAGTCTTTTGGTCAATCTGATATGTTTGGTGTGTTGACTGACGCTCCGGAAGAGGTTGAGCACAAGTATACTCAAGTACCTAAATGGCCTGAGAAGGTTTGGCTTGAGGGGGAGCGTGAAACGCTGGGCTTGTATTTAACGGGTCACCCGGTGAATGCTTACATCAAAGAGTTAGCAAAATACACGAGTTGTCGTTTGAAAGACGCGACGCCAACTCGCCGTGACCAATCACTAACGATTGCTGGTTTGGTTATTGCTGCGAGAGTGATGACTACGAAACGCGGTACACGAATCGGTTTGATGACACTTGATGACCGATCGGGCCGAATGGAAGTGATGCTGTTCTCGGATGCGCTCGATCGCTACGCAGAATTGCTCGAAAAAGACAAAATTGTGGTCGTTTCTGGACAGGTCAGCTTTGATGATTTCAATGGCGGGCTTAAAATGTCCGCGCGCGAGGTCATGGACTTAGGAAGCGCCCGTGAGAAATATGCTCGTGGGGTGTCGATATCTATCGACCAATCCCAAATTAACGGTCAATTTTTTGAACGCTTTAGTCAAATCTTAGAACCTTATAGAGCCGGAACGGTCCCAGTCAATGTATACTACCAGCGTGCCGACGCTAGAGCGCGGTTAACATTGGGCACAGAATGGCGTGTGACGCCAAGTGATACATTACTAGACGAATTAAAACAGCTGCTTGGAAATAGCCAAGTAGAACTCGAATTTAACTAAAATTTAGCTCCATGACTGTGGAGCTGAATCAACAAGGATTCATAGATGAGCCTGAACTTTCTAGAATTTGAAAAGCCTATCGCTGAACTTGAAGCAAAAATCGAAGCGCTACGTGACGTTTCGCGTCACGGTGGTGACACAGCGGTAGATCTAGACAAAGAAATCGAACAACTAGAGAAAAAAAGCTTAGAGCTTAAACAGAAAATCTTTAGTGACTTAGGTGCATGGCAGGTAGCTCAACTTGCTCGTCACCCTCAACGTCCTTACACAAAAGATTACCTGGAGCATGCATTCACAGAGTTTGAAGAAATGGCTGGCGATCGCGCTTACGCTGACGACAAAGCTATTGTGGGTGGTATGGCTCGTCTAAATGGCCGTCCTGTTATGGTTATTGGTCACCAGAAAGGTCGTGAGACTAAAGAGAAAGTGATCCGTAACTTTGGTATGCCAAAGCCAGAAGGTTACCGTAAGGCGCTACGTCTAATGGAAACGGCTGAGCGCTTCAACATGCCTATTATTACGTTCATCGATACAGCGGGTGCATACCCTGGTGTTGGTGCTGAAGAACGTGGCCAATCAGAAGCTATCGCTAAAAACCTAAAGGTTATGGCAGGTCTTTCAGTGCCTGTGATCTGTAACGTTGTGGGTGAAGGCGGTTCTGGTGGTGCACTAGCGATTGGTGTTGGTGACTACGTGAACATGCTTCAGTATTCTACGTACTCAGTAATCTCTCCAGAAGGTTGTGCTTCAATCCTATGGCGTGATTCAGATAAAGCCCCACAAGCAGCTGAAGCGATGGGGCTGATTGCTCCTCGCCTTAAAGAGCTTGAGCTTATCGACGAAATCATTCCTGAGCCGCTAGGTGGCGCGCACCGCGACCCAGTACAAACCGCTCAGAACATGAAAGACATGTTAGTTAAACAGTTAGAAGAGCTAGAGCAGTTTGATAACGAAGCACTCCTTGAGCGTCGTTACCAGCGTCTAATGAGCTACGGCTACTGCTGATAAGTTGCCTTAGCGATAAGGCTAGTTAGACGAACAAGTTGATGAAAGGGTTGGACTCAGTGCCAACCCTTTTTTATTATTAAGACATTATCCCTTCACCACGATCTCTCGGTTTATTTACCTCATGACACACTTAATCGATACTTTCACATCTGTACTTCATCAAAGCGCGCTCAAGCCTCGTCGTTTGCTCGTCGCTTTCAGTGGTGGTGTTGATTCTAGAGTATTGTTGGAGTTAGCTGTTCAATACGCTCAAGTCTATGATATTGAGTGTTGTGCGGTACATGTTCATCATGGCCTCAGTAAAAATGCTGACCGCTGGGCAGAACAGTGCCAAGCATGGTGTGATGCGCTGTCCGTTTCACTTATGATTGAACGAGTCTCGCTGGATATTAATAGTGGCGAGAGTATCGAAAAGTTAGCGCGTGATGCGCGATACCAGGCCTTTGAAAAACATATTGAACAAGGTGATGTATTAGTTACAGGTCAACACATCGATGACCAAGTAGAGACCTTCTTGTTAGCGTTGAAGCGTGGTAGTGGTCCGAAAGGCCTCTCTTCAATGGCGAAAGTGATGCCGTTTGCTGATGCTTATATTGTTCGTCCTATGCTATCGGTAACCCGATCTGATATTGAAGCGTCGGCGCGTGATATGGCTTTAACTTGGGTAGAAGATGAGAGTAATCAAGACGTTCGCTTTGACCGCAACTTTATTCGTCATCAAGTCACACCGGTACTAACCGAGCGTTGGCCAAGTTTCCAAGAATCGGTTAGTCGCAGCGCTCAGTTATGTGCAGAGCAAGAACTACTGCTTGATGAATTGCTTGAATCACACCTCCAGCAAGCTTTGGGAGATAGCGATAGCTTATGTATTGAGGCGTTATCTCAACACTCAGACTTGTTACGAGCTCGACTGCTAAGAATGTGGTTGAGTCATTGTAATCAACCTATGCCGAGTCAAAAGCAGCTTAAGCTTATCTGGAATGAAGTGGCGTGTGCTCAGGCGGATGCCAATCCTAAATTGGTGTTGAATGATGTTGAGGTTAGGCGCTTTGATAATCAGCTCTACATAGTGAAAGAGACTAAGGACATGTCGAACTGGAAATGTGATATCTCTATAGGAGAGAGCATTGTATTACCTGATGGTTTGGGTGATTTGTACTTAAAGGCATCGAGCAACTGTGTTGCTAAGAGTGGTTATTCACAAAGTTTTAGCCTCTCAAGTGTTAAAGACACCATGCGCATTACCTTCAACTCTGAAGGATTATCAGCGCATCCTATTGGACGCGGCCATAGTCGAAAGCTCAAAAAACTCTTTCAGGAGTACCAAGTACCCAGTTGGTTACGACGCAGAACGCCAATATTAATGGATGGCGATCGAGTGATCGCTGTTTTAGGCTTATTCGTAGATAAAAACTACGAAGGTCAAGATTGTGAAGCGCTTTGGAGCAAGTAGAAAAAGTTTGTGTCACAATTCATCGTCACTTTAATAAAAATAATTAATGGAATATGCAATGAAGAAAATTACACTAGGATTAGTTCTTGGATTTGGACTATTGAGTGGTAACGCTCTGGCGGGTGATGTTGCTGCGGGTCAAGCTAAAGCAGCAATCTGTGCGGCATGCCATGGTGCAGATGGCATCGCAGTGATCCCAGGTTATCCAAACCTAAAAGGTCAAAATGAACAATATATTGCTTCATCAATTAACGCATACAAAACCAATCAGCGTACAGGTGGTTTGGCCGCTGTAATGCAGGCTCAAGCTTCAATGCTGAGTGATGAAGACATCGCTAATCTAGCTGCTTACTACGCAAGCCTTAAGTAAAACCTTCTTAAAGCGCTGATTAAACAAGATGATAAATTTCGAGCCAGAGCTTTAAAGCTCTGGCTTTTTTCATTGAATGTTTACTATAGCTAACCGATAATGAGCCATTCGCACAGTTTAAGGGATGAACATGAAAAAGATTGAAGCCATTATCAAGCCATTCAAACTTGATGATGTACGTGAAGCACTTGCAGAAGTGGGCATTACGGGTATGACAGTATCCGAAGTTAAAGGCTTTGGACGTCAGAAAGGTCATACTGAGCTATACCGTGGCGCAGAGTACATGGTCGACTTTTTACCTAAAGTGAAATTGGAAATTGTTGTGACCGACGAAGTAGCTGACCAATGTGTTGATACCATCATAGAGACGGCTCAAACAGGTAAAATTGGCGACGGTAAGATCTTTATTACTGACGTTGAACGTGTGGTACGTATTCGTACTGGCGAAGAAGACGAAGACGCCGTATAAAAAAACTATTACCCTAAAAGGAGCGTTTATCGCTCCTTTTTCATTTCTGGTAGGGTGTTGTATGTTCAAGAAAACCATCATAGTTATCACACTGTTGATAACACTTGCTGTCGTTAGTTTTCACTTTATTTTCGTGATCCCGAATAAACCTAACCTAATCACATCTTCTCCAAATACCAGTAACGATATCTATAGTTGCTACCAAAATGCCACACCGAAAGCACTTGATGTGTCAGATGGGTTGAGCCTCACCGTTTGGAATATCTACAAGCAAAATCGCACGAACTGGCAGAGTGAGCTTAATAAACTGACTGCGGGAAGCGACTTGGTACTGCTGCAAGAAGCCAGTATGACGGAAGGACTTCGCCAATGGGTAACGAGTGGCCAGTGGGGAAGCACTCGTGTTAATGCGTTTGAAGCCTTTGAGCAAAGTGCAGGTGTACTAAACCTAGCAACCTATCTGCCGATTGAAGCTTGTGCTTATACTCATGAAGAGCCTTGGCTTCAACTGCCTAAATCGGCGCTTTGGTCTCGTTATCAGTTAAGCAATGGTGAAGAGCTGGCGGTGATTAATATTCATGCTGTGAACTTTACCTTTGGTACGGAAGATTACGAAGATCAACTCAAGAGCTTAACCGACAATCTACAAAAGTATCGTGGGCCTGTTATTTTTGCTGGAGATTTTAATAGCTGGAGTGAAGCTCGCTTTACAGTATTAAAAGTTGCGTTGGAGCAGGTAGGTTTGGCGGAAGTTGCCTTTAAACCGGACAATCGAACTCAGTTCATTACTGGGTTGGTGCTCGACCATGTGTTCTATCGAGGTCTTGAGGTAGAAAAAGCAAAAGCGCCCATGACGGACGCTTCTGATCATAACCCGATGCGAGTGACCTTTAAGGCTAAATAGTAAGAAACTATTCGTGATTGGGCATTAGCCCTTCGCACGGTGGTTACGTTGGCTAATAAGCTAATGGAAAAATGGGCTAGAGAGTTTTCGCTAGCCTTCTTTTTATATCTTTAGCTTAAAAGATTAAAATGTAGAGCGCCCAGATTAGGTAGTAACCAACCCATGGCAAGCCAGATATAACGAGTGCTTGACCACGCTCAAACTCAGTCCACGTTAATACCGCGGCATAACCTAGTACGATGTACCAAGGTAATAACAGTGGTAATGAGCTAGCAAACTGCGACCAGTCGTTGGTTAGTGGTAACTTGATTAAGCCATTTAAGCTATTCAAGTCGGCAGCGTAGTTCATCACATGACCGTGTTTTAGGATTAGACTTGCGTAGCTCGCAATGTCACCTAAAACTGCTGGGAAGATGATAACTGATGCTGCTGCAAACCATCGCCAAAAACTATGTTGATGCTGGCTTGGTTTGGTTGCTAGGTTAAACCAGAATGCCAACAGAACGATGGTTAGCGTTCGACCAAATACGTCGCTGATGATTTCACTCGCGAGTAGAGTGTTGCTGTCAAGTAACGCCAATTGGTCAGGGTTAGTTTGAGCCAGTTGTTGTGACAACTCTGCGCTTAACCATGCAAAGTCTACATTCGAAAAATAGGCACCCCAGAACAAAAATGGGCTGAGCATTAATACGACGTAGGGTTGCCATCCCCAAGCGCTTCGCTGATAAAGCGCTAAGAAACAAGCTGTTGGTGAACGGAATATATCCAACAGCATGACGAGTGGGTTACTTGACGGGTTCATACACTTACCTTAGTTACATCAACATACAGCTTAAGCTTTTGTCCTGGCTGTAAGTATTTCTTGTTCTGCAAAGCGTTCCATTTTACAACATCTGCGCTTTTTACTTTGAACTTTGATGCAATACCGCTGACTGTGTCACCTGATCTTACGTTATAAAAGATTGTACGGATGATGGCGCCGTCTGAGCCATTCTTCCATATGACCAGTTCTTGACCAATTCTAAGCGTGTCGCGTGGCCCCATGCCATTCCATTTAGCCAGTGATTGGTGAGATACCTTATTTGCGCGTGCAATCGTCCATAGGCTGTCACCACTTTTTACGGTATGGCTAAGCTTATATTGGCCACGACTCTTCGACTGTGTGCTTGCTAGGCGGTTTGAAGCGCTGAGTGCGTATGTCTTGTCGTCTTTAGTTGATGTTGGGATAAGTAAGTGCTGTCCAATACGAATATTGTTGTTGCTCAAACCGTTCGCAGAGCGGATCACTTTGCTGGTGGTGTTGTATTTGCTTGCGAGCACGCTAATGCTGTCACCAGACTGAACCTTGTAACGCACCAACTTCATGCCTTTGCCTTTATTAGCTGCCACTTCTTTGTTGAACTTTTCAACAGAGCCTAGAGGAAGCAATAATTGTTGATGCTTTTCAGGTGCCGTCGCCCATTGGTTATAAGCGGGGTTGTAGCTTTGCAATTCTTTGACCGGAATACCTGCATAGCTCGCAGCAATGGCTAGATCAAGTTGCTCTTCAGGGTTAACCAAAGTCAGAACTGGCTTGTTTGGAATCGCAGGGATGTCGATACCGTACTTTTCTTGGTTGGCAATTACATCAGCTAGCGCGAGCAGTTTAGGTACGTAGCTGCTGGTCTCTTTTGGTAAATCCAGAGAGAAGAAGTCGATTGGCTTGCCCAGCTTCTTGTTCTTACGAATTGCGCTGTTTACTCGACCACCACCACTGTTATAGGCGGCAATCGCATGGTTCCAGTCGCCATCGAAACGTCTGTTAAGGTCTGAGAGGAAGTCCAATGCCGCGTCGGTAGAAGCGGCAACATCGCGGCGACCGTCATACCAAAAGTTTTGCTCAAGCCCGTAGTCTTTGCCCGTACCTGAAATGAATTGCCATAGTCCTGCTGCGCTGCCATGAGAGTAGGCAAATGCGTCGAACGAGCTTTCTACGACGGGCAATAGTGCCAATTCTAGTGGCAAGCCTTTTTCTTCAATCTTTGTCGTGATCAAATAAAGGAAAGGTTCAGCACGCTTTGATACGGTTTTTAGATGACTAGGGTGTTTGAGATACCAAGTTCGGTAGTAGTCGACTTTCTTTTGGTCTGGTACTTCCATTTCAAGTTGCATCGCAATGCGCTTCCAAACATCTTCTTGAGTTTGTGGAGTAACGACAGGTGCTTCAACTTTGTGTTCTTCTTTGGCTGTTGCTTCTGATGAAACGTTCGCTTGAGAAACTTCTTTAGTAGGAGATGTGTTGGTTTGCTCGGAAGCTTGGTCTGAATTCTCTGACTGAGTTAATTGGCAACCAGAAAGTAGTAATACCAAAGCCCAGCTGTACTTAACTCGCATGTTACAGCCTTTTTAATTAACGGCCGATGATAATACTTGCCACCCCCTATAAGTGACAAGTCTGTATTTGTTAAAATTCGTTCTTCCAAGCACGTAAAGCGGTGAATACCGATAAAGGATCGGTTTGTTCGGTGCGATTAGACACTGATTTCACTACACTTGGCTCTGTATAGCGCAGGAAAGGGTTCACAAACTTCTCTTGTCTCAAATTTGTGGGGATGGTCGACTTATTTTGAGCACGGAGTCGGTTTACTTGGTCGCGATATTGCTGCAAATGTTGGTTATCAGGCTCAACCGCTAATGCGAAAGCGATATTGGCTGCAGTGTACTCATGTGCACAATAAACTTCGGTTTCTTGAGGCAGCGCCGTGATCTTATTCAGCGCATCGAACATCTGTTGTGGTGTGCCCTCCATGATGCGACCACAACCAGCAGAGAACAGCACATCACCACAGAATAGCTTTGCATCACCGACGTAACCGATATGGCCTGCAGTATGCCCACTTAGTCCAAGAACCAAGAATACTTCGTCGAATAATTCCAGTTGGTCACCGTCATCTACGGGGTGTGTCAATGTTGGGATAGGCTCATTCTTCGGACCTACGACATCAACACCAGGAAATTGTCTAACTAACTCTGGAACGCCACCAATGTGATCGTGGTGGTGGTGCGTAATCAAGATTGCATCTAAAGTTAGCTCATGGTGTGCTAAGTACTCTAATACTGGAGCCGCATCACCAGGGTCGACGACAGCACAACGGCGATCGCTATTTTGAATCAGCCAGATGTAATTGTCGTTAAATGCAGGTATGCTTTTGATATGTAACATTATTGGTTCTCCAGTCACTTTCAGTGCGACAGAATAAGTGAGACAGATTATTGATGAAGCCAGCACGTAGCAGAAAGAAGTTTGAACGTCCTTACACTTGGGCGCAATTGCACAATGGGGACTGGTTGAGAGAATCTATTCAAACTCGACTCGATGAGTGGTGTCCAAAGCTGTTTGGTTACCATATGCTCAAGCTCGGCGGCCTCAGTAGTGAGATTTCTAGCTGCACATGCAACATTCAACATCAAGTAAACCTAGATATCCAGAACCCATTACATAATGTGATAGCGGATGGCTATAATTTACCCTTTTTGGAAAAAAGCTTTGATGTTGTGGTGCTGAGTCATCAGTTAGATTATAGCAATGACCCGCATCGCTTATTGAGAGAAGTCGATCGAGTGATGATGGACGATGGCTATATCATTATCACTGGCTTTAACCCGATTAGTGTCACTGGGCTTGCCAGTTTGATGCCTTGGCGAAAGAACAGCTTGCCCTGGAGTGGGCGTATGTACACGCCAAGCCGAATTAAAGACTGGTTAGGTGTACTTAACTATGAAGTGATTCATTGTGACACCTACGCGTTGTTTCCTATGAGTAAATATCAAGCGATGTGGACGTGGTTGGAGAACAGCTTAGGTGGCTGCGCATCCTTCGCCGGAAGCCAATATTTTATTGTTGCTCGTAAACGAACTTATCCGCTTAAACCTATCAAGCCACATTGGCACCTTAAGCGGCGTTTCTCGCCTGTTGGGGCAAGCTTTAGGACCGATACTCGCTGCACGTTGCATTCCATTCGTGCGCTGCGCCCGCTAAAAACAGAAAAAGCCGACTCGTAGTCGGCTTTTTACTATCGGATATCTTTACTCGCTCCCAATATTAGCTTGGCTGGTAGCCCGTGTCTTCTTGGGTTGGATTTTCTGCGGCGGTACGAGCTAGCTCATCACACATTTCATTCTCTCGGTGACCTGCGTGTCCTTTCACCCAACGCCAATCGACAGTGTGACGTGCTGTCTCTTTATCGAGCTTTTGCCACAGATCGGCATTTTTCACCGGCTTTTTGTCGGCGGTTTTCCAGTCGCGCTTTTTCCAGTTATGTATCCACTGTGTGATGCCTTGACGCACGTATTGGCTATCTGTAGTCAGAATCACAGAGCAAGGTTCTTTGAGGGCTTGGAGAGCAACGACAGCAGCGAGCATTTCCATACGGTTATTGGTTGTTAGCGTGAAGCCTTCTGCTAGCGTCTTCTCGACTTTTTTGTAGCGAAGTACAATGCCATAGCCACCGGGACCTGGGTTGCCTAAACAAGAACCATCAGTGAAAATTTCAACTTGTTTCGTCATGATTTGATACTATTACCTCAAGCACATTATCGGCATAGTCTGACACAGTTATCCTTATGAATACCAGTAGCACTCCAGAACAAAGCACGAACGAAAAAAACAGTTCGAACGAAAATAAGCGCATTGTTGTACTCGATACCGAAACCACCGGTATGAATACCGAAGGTGGTCCTCACTATATGGGGCACCGCATCGTTGAAATTGGTGCAGTAGAGATCATCAACCGTAGGTTGACCGGTCGTCATTTCCACGTCTATATCAAGCCCGATCGTGCGATTCAAGAAGAGGCGATTGGCGTTCACGGTATTACCGATGAATTCTTGATTGATAAGCCTGAATACCAAGACATACATAAAGAGTTTCTCGACTTTATCAAAGGTGCTGAGCTGGTGGCTCATAACGCGCCCTTCGATACGGGCTTTATGGACTATGAGTTTGAGAAGCTTAATCCAGCGATAGGTAAAACGGATGACTACTGCAAAGTTACCGATACCTTGGCAATGGCGAAGAAGATATTCCCAGGGAAAAGAAACAACCTAGATATCTTATGTGATCGTTATGGTATCGATAACTCGCACCGTACTCTCCACGGCGCATTGCTCGATGCGGAGATCCTAGCCGACGTCTATTTATTGATGACGGGTGGGCAAACTTCTCTGCAATTTAACGCAGGTCAACAGGAAGGCGAAGCCGAAAGCATACGAAGAGTAGAAAGTGGTCGAAAATCCCTAAAGGTTTTACGAGCTACGGCCGATGAAGTAGAAGCGCATCAAAGTCGTTTAGATCTCGTCGAGAAAAGCGGAAGCTGCCTCTGGCGTCAGTAGGGAGAAAGTATGTTAAGGGTATTGGCTACCGGTTGTTTATTGCTGTTAAGCTTTAGTTTGCATGCGGCCACAGAATCCGTAATGAGTTTATTGGACAACCGTTTTCGAGTTGACCCCAGTATTGAACAAGTCACCTTTGTGATTTATCGAGCCGATAATTCTAAACCTGTCGTTTTGGTTCGTCCGGATGGCAAGAAATACTACTCTTGGCGTAATGCTGATAATGTCCGTTGGTACGAAGAGTCATCCATGGACATTATCTCTATCGATAACCCGATGCCTGGCCCTTGGCAAGCGGTCGGTAAGGTCTCACCTAAGAACAACATCAAACTCCTGTCTCATCTTGTTTTAGATGCTAATGAGTTCCCAGATAAGTTGTATCAAACAGAACGCATCAAATTTACTGCTCGACTGACCTCTAATGGCAAGCCGCTTGTGTTACGCGATTTTCTCGATCGCGTGAAGCTTAAGGTCACTTTTACTAAGTTTGTTGAAAACGAAGAGTCTCTAGTGAGAGAAGCACGCCCGATACCGGTTGTGATGGGTGAATTTGCTGACGATGGCGCTGATTTTGATGAAAAAGCTGGAGATGGAGTGTTCACAGTCTCTTTACCAATTGATATAGAGCCTGGTAAATACCGAGCGCGTATTACTTCTGGGAACGGCGTGTTCTTGAGAGCGCAAGAGCAAGAGGTCTTGGTTTATCCGACACCGATCACTACTACTTTTATTCAGTCTCGCGAAGAGGGTTTACCTCATACTATTGTGGTGTCTGGAGAACAGGGCATGATCGCACCGAGTTCTTTGGCTGTTCATGTTGAGCACAAGGCCCCTCATGAATATGTGATGTACAAGCAGGGGCAAGCTGACGTCGATGCAATGAAAGTCGCTTTAGAAGTGCCTTATAATGGTGAGCTGGGGATTTATAATTGGTCTGGGATGGTATATGCCACCGATGCCTCAAGTCAGCGCCCACTGAGCTTTCCAATTGCAGAACAGTCGTACAGCGTTGTTGAAGATATCGATTTAGCAGAGTCACGACGCCTTCAAGAAGAAGCGCTTGCTGAACAGAAGCGGATCGCTACAGAGTTGATGATCCTTCAGAAGCGTGAAGATGACAGACAGCGCAGTATGATCATTATTGCGGTGGGTAATGTGGTCGCGATTCTATTAGGGTTACTGGCTTGGTTTGTGGTTCGCAAAGTAACAGCCAAGAAAAGAGCTCAACCAGAGATGCAACTCAAGGCGCCAAAGTAATTTGTCTCTATTGTTGAGTTATCTAGAGAGAATTAGCCTCAAGAGATAAAGCATTAGAAGTTGTGACAACGATGTCATGAACAAAAAAACGGGACTCATAAGAGTCCCGTTCTTGTTTCTTTTTTTGACCTTAAGCGACGTTATCAATTGATTGGTCTGAGTATTGAGATTTTGCAGCAAGCTCCTCTGGTGAGAAGTCATCCACGTTAATCGTGTACAGCCTATGTTCCTCAGCGCTAATCAGAAGGTTTGCCTCTTCTTGCGTTAAGATACCTTTTTCAAGTCCCAACTGAGCAACAAGATCAAGTCGTAAGAAGGCACGTTTTTGATGTGTCTCTTTGCAGACTCTGTCGAACAAAGGTTCAGCTTGAAGAATCACTTCTAGTGCTTTTTCAATCTTACCTACTGGGTTGTACTCTGTGGCTTCCAGATATTGACCGCGACCGATACGAGAGCGTGTTTCGCTTGGTGTTTGTAGAATGTGCGCGACTTTGCTATCCAGTTTGTCGTTTGGCGCACGGCGGATACGGCCAAATGGCATTAGCACAACACGAAGCAAACGACCAACCACTGGGTTAGGGAAGTTCGCTAAGAACTCATCAATCGCCACTTCAGTCTGACGTAAGCTATCTTGCATACCCCAATGTACTAACGGTAGATCTTCGGCGTGGCTGCCTTCGCTTTCAAAGCGCTTAAGTGTTGCTGAGCCTAGGTAAAGTTGGCTCAGGATGTCACCCAGTCTTGCGGATAGGCGCTCTCTGCGCTTCAGTGAACCGCCTAATACAGCCATTGAGATGTCAGAAAGTAGCGCTAGGTTAGCACTGTAACGGTTTAGCTGTTGGTAGTAACGCTGTGTTTGTTTGTCTGTTTTATTTGATGGTGTTGGCGCATCTGAACCACGACCATCGGTTAAACCAAACCATAAGCTGCGTACTAGGTTACTCATAGTAAAGCTAACGTGTCCTGCTAACGCTGAATCAAACTTATCAAGCGCATCGCTGCTTTCAGAGTAAGCCGCTTCCATTTCGTTTAGTACGTAAGGGTGACAGCGAATCGCACCTTGACCATAAATGATCATTGAACGCGTCAGAATGTTTGCACCTTCAACCGTAATCGCGATAGGCGAACCTTGGTAACCACGAGCTAAGAAGTTCGAGGGACCTAAACAAATGCCTTTACCGCCGACGATGTCCATTGCATCAATGATGCTGCGTTGGCCACGGTGAGTACAGTGGTATTTAACGATGGCAGAGATAACCGAAGGCTTTTCGCCAAGGTCGATACCCGCTACGGTTAGATTACTTGCAGCGTCCATGACATAAGCGTTTCCTGCTAAGCGTGCTAGTGGCTCCTCAACCCCTTCCATACGACCAATTGGCTGTTTGAATTGACGACGGATACGAGCGTAAGCACCAGTTGCAAGAGCTGCAGACTTAATGCCGCCCGTTGAGTTTGAAGGCAGCGTGATACCACGACCAACCGACAGACACTCAACCAGCATACGCCAGCCTTGACCTGCCATTTTCTGGCCACCAATGATGAAATCAATAGGCACGAAGATATCGTTGCCTTGTGTCGGGCCATTCTGAAACGGTACGTTTAGCGGGAAATGGCGGTTGCCAATTTCTACGCCTTGCAAATCGGTTGGGATAAGCGCACAAGTGATACCAAGATCTTTTTGATCACCAAGTAGGGCATCAGGGTCACGCAGTTTAAAGGCTAAACCCAGTACGGTCGCAACAGGCGCTAAAGTGATGTAGCGTTTGTTCCAAGTGAGGCGCATGCCGAGTACTTCTTCGCCTTGCCATTCACCTTTACATACAATGCCGTAATCAGGGATTGAGCCTGCATCTGAACCGGCTTCTGGACTTGTTAGGGCAAAACAAGGGATCTCTTTGCCTTCAGCTAGGCGTGGCAGGTAGTGGTTTCTCTGTTCTTCTGTTCCGTAGTGTTGTAACAGCTCACCAGGGCCTAATGAGTTAGGTACACCAACGGTTGATGACAATACGCTAGAAACGCCGGTTAGCTTCTGCAGAACTAAAGATTGAGCGTAAGCTGAGAATTCTAAACCGCCGTATTTTTTCTTGATGATCATGGCGAAGAATTTATGGTCTTTCAGGTATTGCCATACTTCTGGTGGTAAGTCGGCAAGCTCATGAGTTACTTGGTAGTCATTGACCATTTCACACACGGTATTTACAGGACCATCTAAAAACGCTTGCTCTGCTTCAGAGAGTTTCGGGTCAGCAATGTTCTGAAGCTTTTTCCATTCAGGTTTACCTTTGAACAGTTCTGCTTCCCACCACACAGTGCCTGCTTCTAATGCTTCTTTTTCTGTTTGAGACATCGCCGGTAGAACTTTCTTAAATAAAGAAAGTGCTTTTTGACTAATTAGAGTCTGACGAATTGCCGGTACAGCCAAGATCGCAACAGCTAACAGGTAGCAAAGCCAACCAGTGACAGACACGCCGCCAAATAGTGTTAATGCTACCATTGCGCCGGTTAATACAATTAATGCACGTACCAGGCTAACTCTATGGTAAAGACAGACGCCTAAGATGGCTGTCATGCCGAGTAGGGAGAGCAATATGTTCATGATCGATTTCCTTTTCAGAGATCACTTATTGTTATTAAGTTTTAGGTAAGAGGTCTAACCAGTTAAGTGTAAACAAAATATTAAATATTTGTAAAACTATAAAGTGAATAAAAAGTGATCTGAGTAGAGTTAAAGTTCTAATTGTGAGAGGTTGGTGGTGAATATTTGGACAGATCGGCAGTGAGAGGTTAATTAAGGTGGCAATCTTTGGGCTTAAGTGTCGACACTATTTCATGTTTGTGGGTAAACTCAGTTATAAATAGGGGAAAACCCTCAGTTCTCATTTCGCGTACTTTAAGTTGCGTCAAAAAAATAAGAGATAAGCCTTATGTACCAAGATCTAATCAAAAGTGAATTGAACGAAGCTGCTGACGTTCTTAATAAGTTCCTGAGTGATGACCATAACATCGCTCAAATTGAAGCGGCGGCAAAACTAATTGCTGACTCATTTAAGCAAGAGGGCAAAGTGCTTTCTTGTGGTAACGGTGGTTCACACTGTGATGCAATGCACTTCGCAGAAGAACTGACTGGCCGATACCGTGAAAACCGTCCAGGTTACGCTGGTATTGCGATTTCAGATCCAAGTCACCTGTCTTGCGTGAGTAACGACTTTGGTTACGACCACGTATTTTCTCGTTATGTAGAAGCGGTAGGTCGTAAAGGTGATGTGTTGTTCGGTCTGTCGACTTCAGGTAATTCTGCCAATATTCTAAAAGCGATTGAAGCTGCTCAAGCTAAAGGCATGAAAACTATTGCATTGACGGGTAAAGATGGCGGCAAAATGGCTGGTTGTGCCGATATCGAAATCCGAGTGCCACACTTTGGTTACGCAGATCGCATCCAAGAGATTCATATTAAGATCATTCACATTGTGATTCAGCTTGTTGAAAAAGAGATGGAATAATAGTTTTACAGATATTTGGAGCCTAGGTTTGTGGCTCCATTGGTTTTAATAGGGAGTAGATTAAACCATGTGTGAATTGCTCGGTATGAGCGCGAATGTGCCAACTGATATTTGTTTTAGCTTTACTGGTCTTATACAGCGTGGAGGTAACACTGGCCCACACCGCGATGGCTGGGGTATTACCTTCTATGAGGGTAAGGGGTTTCGTACTTTTAAAGATCCTAACCCGAGCTGTGAATCTAAGATCGCTGAGTTGGTTCAAAACTACCCAATTAAAAGCCAAGCCGTTGTCAGTCATATCCGTCAAGCCAACCGTGGTGGTGTTAATCTAGAAAATACACACCCTTTTACTCGTGAGCTTTGGGGCCGATACTGGACCTTTGCCCACAATGGTCAATTAACGGATTACGATGATCTGGTGAGTGGGCGTTTTAGACCGGTTGGCGAGACAGACAGTGAGCTTTCGTTCTGCTGGCTACTCAAACAACTTGAAGAGCGTTTTCCTGAACCACCTCAAGACATGGAAGGTATGTTTCGCTTTGTAGCTGAGTGTTGTGACAAGCTCCGAGATAAAGGTGTTTTCAACATGTTACTCAGTGATGGGGAGTATGTGATGACGTACTGTACCAACCATTTGTACTGGATAACAAGGCGCGCTCCCTTTGGTAAAGCGAGCCTGATTGATGAAGATGTTGAGATTAACTTCCAAGAAGAAACCACACCGAATGATGTGGTTACGGTAGTAGCAACTCAACCTCTAACAGACAATGAAGAGTGGTTTAGAATGAAGCCGGGCGAATATGCGCTGTTTCATTTTGGTGAGTTGATTGGCAATAACCACCAAGCGTTGGAAGATATCGCTTATGCGCCGAAGAAGGTAGCAAGCCAAGCTCCAACAGAACCATTGAGTTAAACACTTAATGATTTGAGCCGATAAAAGAAAGGCCGTTAACTGTACTAGTCAGTTAATGGCCTTTTTTATTTTGTATTCTCGGTACTACTCTTCTGCGTAGCCGTGTTTACCTAATGCTTTACCATCTAAGACTGCTTGTCCGTTTTGCATTGATAAACGATCTTCAGCGAACCATTTACAGACCATAGGGTAAATGCAGTGTTCTTGAGTAAGCACTCGGCTTGCCAGCATATCAGCATCATCATCTTCAAATACCGGAACCTTAGCTTGTAAGATCACAGGCCCCCCATCGAGCTCTTCAGTAACAAAGTGGACGCTAGTACCATGTTCTTTGTCTTGCGCATCAATGGCGCGCTGGTGGGTGTGTAGGCCTGGGTATTTAGGCAAAAGAGAAGGGTGAATGTTAACCATTTTCCCCGCGTAGTGACGAACAAACTCTGAACTCAGGATACGCATGTAGCCAGCGAGTACGATTAAATCTGGCTGGTAAGCATCGATCTGAACCATCAATTCATGGTCAAACTCTTCACGTGAACCAAAGTCTTTTGGATTCACTGAATGAGCGTCAACACCTGCGGTTTTCGCTCGTTCTAATCCAAAAGCCTCTGCTTTGTTTGAGAAGACAGCTTTAACCGATGCATCAATCATATTGTTATCGCAGGCATCTAAAATTGCCTGTAAGTTGCTTCCGCTTCCTGAAACTAACACAACGATATTTTTCTGAGAGTGAGTGGTTTTATTTGAGTGATTGTTTTTCATAGAGTGGGTCATACGATTGATTAACTGGAGTTTATACCAATCACAGTAAGTAAGTGCTCATAAATAGCGCAGGAAAAAGGCTTGAGAACTAGGCAGAGATTTTAGATAAGTAGTTATCCTACAATTAAAATTTCTAACGACGTGATCGAGCGTTTTAACAAGCTAGGATGACCAGTTACTTACTACGATTGGTATCTATATTACCTACATAAACTAAGGTTTTCTGCGGGCCAAATAGCAAAATGAGGACCATTAGGTCCTCATTAACTAAGTAAGTGAGCGTATCACTTATTTGATTTCAACTTGCTCTTCACCAGCTTCAGCGTTTGCGATTTCACCGATAACCCAAGCGTTTTCGCCTTCAGCTTTCAGTAGTTCAACAGCAGCGTCTGCTTGGTCTTTAGGTAGAGCAACAACAAGGCCTACACCACAGTTGAAAGTGCGGTACATTTCAAATGTTTCCACGTTGCCTTTCTCTTGTAGCCAGTTGAAGATAGCAGGCCATTCCCAGCTCTTACCATCAATCACTGCTTTAGTACCTTCAGGAAGTACGCGTGGGATGTTTTCCCAGAAACCACCACCAGTGATGTGCGAGATAGCATGGATATCATGCTCTGCAATCATTTTTAGTGCCGATTTGATATAAATCTTAGTTGGTTCTAGTAGGTGCTCACCGATAGTGCGACCTTCCAGTTCTTCACTCTTATCAGCCCCAGAAACTTCTAGAACTTTACGAATTAAAGAGTAACCGTTTGAGTGTGGACCACTTGAGCCAACAGCGATAAGTGCGTCGCCTGCTGCTACTTTAGTGCCGTCAATGATGTCAGCTTTTTCTACAACACCAACACAGAAGCCCGCTACATCGTAGTCGTC
This sequence comes from Vibrio gigantis, assembly GCF_024347515.1. Lineage (NCBI taxonomy): Bacteria > Pseudomonadati > Pseudomonadota > Gammaproteobacteria > Vibrionales > Vibrionaceae > Vibrio > Vibrio gigantis. The sequence goes on along the minus strand of NZ_AP025492.1, from coordinate 2,719,044 downwards.
GCCTTCGTACATACCTGGCATTTCAGCAGTTTCACCACCGATTAGTGCACAGCCAGCTTGAACACAACCTTCAGCGATACCAGAAACAACATCTGCTGCTGTATCTACATCTAGCTTACCCGTTGCGTAGTAGTCTAGGAAGAATAGTGGCTCACCACCTTGAACGATTAAGTCGTTCACACACATTGCCACTAGATCGATACCAATGGTGTCGTGTTTTTTCAGATCCAAAGCAAGGCGAAGTTTAGTACCAACACCATCAGTACCTGAAACAAGTACCGGCTCTTTGTATTTCGTTGGAAGTTCACATAGGGCGCCAAAGCCACCAATACCGCCCATTACCTCAGGGCGACGAGTGCGTTTAACAGCGCCTTTAATACGGTCTACTAGTGCATTACCTGCGTCGATATCAACACCAGCGTCTTTGTAGCTTAGAGAAGAAGTATTACCACTCACGGGATAGTCCTCGAACTTAAGTTGGATGTGAAAACGGCGCTATTCTAACAGGGCTTGATTACCAAGAGCAAACGTTTGCGCGGTTTTTTTTATTAGAAGAAAGATTCTGAAATAACCTTAGAGTTCGTGTATAATCTACAGGTTTGTTTAAATATTGCCGGAGTTGGAAATGAAAGTTGTTGAAGTGAAACACCCGCTAGTAAAACATAAAATTGGCCTGATGCGTGAAGGTGAGATTAGCACTAAGCGTTTTCGTGAGCTAGCGACAGAAGTGGGTAGCCTTCTAACATACGAAGCGACATCAGACTTTGAAACTGAGCGTGTAACTATTAATGGTTGGAACGGTCCAGTTGAAGTTGACCAAATTAAAGGTAAAAAAGTAACTGTAGTACCAATCCTACGTGCTGGTCTAGGCATGATGGACGGCGTTCTTGAGCACATCCCAAGTGCACGTATCAGTGTTGTTGGTATCTACCGTGACGAAGAAACGCTTGAGCCAGTACCATACTTCAACAAGCTTGCATCTAACATCGATGAGCGTATTGCTCTAGTGGTAGATCCAATGCTTGCGACAGGTGGTTCTATGATCGCAACTATCGACCTGATGAAAGAGAAAGGTTGTAAGCACTTTAAGATTCTTGTGCTTGTAGCGGCTCCTGAAGGTATCGCTGCTCTAGAAAAAGCACACCCAGACGTTGAGCTTTACACGGCTGCAATCGATGAGAAGCTAAACGACAAGGGCTACATTGTTCCTGGTCTTGGCGATGCTGGTGATAAGATCTTCGGTACTAAGTAATTCGGTTTCAGCTTAAGTGACTCTAAACCGTTTCTTAATTCGCTGAATTAGCCGCATTAATAAAAAGGGAGAGCATTCGATGCTCTCCCTTTTTTGATCTTGTTGGCTTGTGATTCTAGCCTTACCGATGGGTTAATCGATTTGAGCTTTGTCTACCACAGTGTTGTCACCTAGCTCTTCTGGAAGCACTAGGTTAAGTAGAATCGCCACGATACCGCACAAGCTTACGCCTTGTAGGCTGAAGTCACCGATACCAAAGGCCATGCCGCCAATACCAAAGACTAAAGTAATTCCCACGATCACAAGGTTACGTGATTTGTGCAGGTCAACATTGTTTTTGATGAGCGTGTTGAGACCTACTGTTGCGATAGAGCCAAACAGTAGAATCATGATGCCACCCATCACAGGAACCGGAATCGTTTGAAGTAGTGCGCCTAGCTTACCAACCAATGCAAGAACGATGGCAGTAACAGCAGCCCAAGTCATGATCACTGGGTTGAAGGCTTTTGTCAGCATTACTGCGCCTGTTACTTCACTGTACGTAGTGTTTGGCGGAGCGCCCAGCATAGAAGCAGCGATTGTTGCCACGCCGTCACCTGTGATGGTGCGGTGTAAGCCTGGCTTTTTAAGGTAGTCTTTGCCAGTTACGTTGGAGATAGCAAGCATGTCGCCAACGTGCTCAACGGCTGGTGCAATCGCAACAAATATCATGAAGAAGATAGCGTTGATGTTGAATTCAGGTGCCGTGAAGTTAGGTAGTGCTAACCAAGATGCTTGCGCTACTGGCGTGAAGTCTACCGCGCCATACACCAAACTAGTGATGTAACCCGCAACAATACCACCGAAGATAGGCAGAAGTTTAAGAAAGCCTTTTGAGAACACACTGATGACAATCGTTACTAGCAGTGAAATCGAAGAGATCCACAGTGCTGCGTCTGCATCAACAAGCTGAACCGCACCATCGCCAGTTTTACCAAGCGCCATGTTTACCGCAACAGGCGCAAGACCTAGACCGATAACCATGATTACAGGCCCAACCACAACAGGAGGAAGCAGTTTATGGATAAAGCCAACGCCACGAACTTTTATTAACGCACCCATTAGTACATACACAACACCAGCCGCCATTAGGCCGCCCATCGTCGCGCCTACACCCCAAGTTTGAATACCAAACATGATAGGTGCGATAAATGCGAAAGAAGAGGCTAAGAAGATTGGTACTGAACGGCGTGTAATAAGTTGGAATAAAAGGGTACCGATACCTGCGCCAAAGAGTGCAACGTTGGGATCAAGTCCTGTTAGTAGCGGCACGAGCACAAGCGCACCAAAAGCTACAAACAACATTTGCGCACCTTGCAGAGCATTTTTCATGATATGTCCTTAAAATGGTCGTTATATGAAAAGTGAAAAATAAAATTCGCGGGATTCTATCACTTAGCAATCGATTGCTACACCAGATAGATCAAATTTATTTATCTTAGTGATGTTTTATACTCATCCAATCCCTAAAAATTCAGTTTATAAGTGAGCGATTTATCATGGCTAGGTGATATTTTGTGGTTATTAAACACAGTGGGCGCTATCGACCTTGCCCCTCAATCCATAGTTGCTTATCATCTAGGCACAAGATTTGAATATTAGGATCAGTATGCGCTACATAGCATTGTTGTTGATGGGACTATTAGCCTCTCCGAGTTATGCCTTAACTCAAGTAGATATTTTTAGTGCTGAAGTTGCGATTAACGCTGAAGACAAACAGCCAGAACAAGTGGCAAGAAACACAGGCATGGAGCAGGTATTGATACGTGCGACTGGCCAAACTGACGTCGCTTCGAATGAGACAATTCAAAAGGCGATGCGTAAGAGTGCGCAGTATATGTCTCAAATGAGTTTTGGCGAAAGCAATGATCAATCAACATTGCGTATGCGTTTTAACGGTGCTCAAATCCGTTCTCTACTGACTCAAGCGCAATTACCGTATTGGCCTGATACGCGTTCAAACATTCTTGTTTGGCTCGTGGAAGAGGACAACTACGACAAGAACATCGTGTGGGAACACTCTAACTCACCGTTGGCAACTGGCTTACAAGCGAATGCAAAAGAGCGCGGTTTACCTCTTACTCTGCCTGTAGGTGACTTCGACGATATTACGGGTATTGCGACTTCTGATTTATGGGGTAGCTTTGTTACGCCAATCAGTAAAGCGAGTCAGCGTTACCCTGTTGATGCTGTGTTGGTGATAAAGGCTCAATCTTCTGGGCTACGTTGGACTTTGTATGATCAAAAGCCAAGCCAGTTAACGAGTGCACCTACATCACCAGTGAGTGGTTCGGTATCGGGAAATAGTGCTACGACTTCTAAGAAACTAGTCGACCAAATCAGTAACTACTACGCAGGCAAAAGTGCTGTGACGGTTGCAAGTGAGTCATCAGAATCGATTTTAACGCAGTTTATTAGCCTGAATAATGCTCAAGACTTTTTCCAATTGGAGAATGCACTTAAGCGTCTCAACTCGGTGGCAAGCTTAGATATTCTGAAGATTCAGAACAATGAAGTGACGTTCCGAATTCATTTATTGTCGACTCAGCAAGAGTTTGAGCAAGAAGTTGAAAGCATTCGCCAAGTCGCTAAGGTTGAAGAATCTTATATTGAGCCGGAAGTAAGTCCTGAATTCGAAGTGCAAGATAACGCCATATCTGTAGGGGATACTTCACTGGCTACTAGTGAAGCCGTTGAAGCGTCAAGCAACGATACTCAAATTATCAAGGGCAGTAATCTATCAACCCCAAGTGATACTGCTGTGTCTAGTAATAATATCTCTGATGCTGCAGTTGAGGTGGAACTATCAGAAGACGTATTAGATACACCTGTAGTTCATGCTAAACCTAGCCTTGTATACGAATGGACTCGCTAGTTATTACCTCGTGACATTCTCGATTGAAATGAAAAAGCCCTGCTAGGTAAATCTCGCAGGGCTTTTGTTTTCTAGTTCAAGTACATTGAGTGGTTACTATTGCTCGAACTTCGCTCTCTCTTTCTTTTCTACTTCAGAAAGGCGCTTGAGCTTGATACCTAACTCCTTGGCTCGAAAGCGAGTGAATAAGATATTACCCGCGAAACCTAGAGTCGTCAGAAGCAGTTCTACCGCCGCTAACAAGCGCTCACCACCGTCTACATACAAGATAGTTAATGCGTGTAGGAAGTAGAGCATTAAGACGAAATTTGCCCAAGCATGCGTATAAGGCTTACCCGCCAAGATCCCAGGTAATGGTAGTAATAGCGGTACTGCCCAGGCAATAGCCAATGTTACATTGCTTAGATGCGGGTGCGGTGAAAGCGTCATTTGCCAAGCAACCACCCAGAATAAAAGCGTCAAGTTACCTGCTAACGCAAGGTAGCGAAATAGCTTGGTTTTGGGAGACATAGCCTTCTCTGGCATATACATCATTGAGAAATTCCTTTCTGGTTTAACGCGATGCGCGCTAGGCGTTTGCCTAAACTTTGCGCCAATTCAATTTCTTCTTTGCTTAATGAAGTGTTCTCTCCTGCACTGCTCGCTCCATAAGGAGTACCACCGGTTTTTGTTGTGTGCAGTGCTGGCTCTGAATAGGGGATGCCCATAACTAACATGCCATGGTGAAGCAGTGGCAACATCATGCTTTGTTGCGTGGTTTCTTGCCCGCCATGCAGTGATGAAGAAGAGGTAAAGACGCAGGCGGGCTTATCGATAAGATCGCCATTAACCCACAATGATGTTGTGCTATCCCAAAAATGCTTCATAGGTCCAGCCATGTTGCCAAACCAGACTGGGCTGCCAAGAGCCAAACCATCACAAGATCGAAGTTCTTGTAACGAGGCAATAGGATCTGTTGGTGGATAACGAGAATCAGGCTGCTCTTCTACCGTATACACGTCGTTCACTGTTCTTAGCATGGCTTCGCAGCTCGGTATGGACTCCACTCCTCTTGCTATCTGTCTTGCTAGAGCTTGTGTGTTGCCGTGACGGCTGTAGTAAAGAACGAGAATATTGATGCTCATATTCGCTTACAGAATCTCTAATACTTGCTCTGGTGGGCGGCCGATCTTGGCTTTGTTATTCGCAACAACCACAGGGCGCTCAAACAGTTTTGGATTGGTTGCCATCGCTGCGAAAAGATCTTCATCAGTAACCGATGCATCACCAAGGTTCGCTTCTTTGTAATCCGCTTCTTTGGTGCGCATCATGTCGCGAACACTTTCAAAACCAAGCTGAGTGAAAAGCACTTTCAGCTGTTCAACAGTTAATGGAGTATCTAGGTATTTGATTACCTCTGGTTGTACGCCGTTTGTTTCAAGCAGCTCTAAAGTTTGACGGCTCTTTGAGCAGCGTGGGTTATGATAAATCACGACAGACATGGTTCTTCCTCATTATTATTTTTGATTTAATTGTTTTGCTGAAGCCACCAGAGGTGACTTCTTTTTGTGTAACGTTGAGCTTTCTTTTTATTCTTGCAACGTGTTGGTACCAGTAAACATATTATTGTAGCGACAAGAAGCGTTCTCGCTGAATCATTAGCTGATCAATTCGAGCGTCGTAACGGGCTTGTTTTAGGCTACCAAGCTCTGCGATTTGGCTCGCTTGCGTATAGTACTGAATCGCTTTGTTCCAGTTGGCTTGCAGTGCCAAAATTTCTGCGCGAGCAGCCAGTTCTTCATCGCTATTACCAAGGCTTGTATTTACCTTCGAAAGCAGGTGCCAGCCATTGGTGTCGTTCGGGTTATCGTGCGTGTAACGTTGTAATACGCGAACGGCTTCTTGTAGATCTTCATTTTCAATCAGTGCATTGGCGTAGTTAATGGTCAGAACTGGGTTGTTTGGCTGACGGACCAGTGCAGATTTAAGCTCCTTAATCGCAATCTCAGGCTGCTTCTTCTCAATGTGTAGGTCGGAAATAGCATCTAGATAAAACAGGTTGGTCGGGTCGCTGTTAATCAGCTTGGTCAAAATCGGCTCTGCTTTATCTAATTTTTTAGAATCTAGGTAAACCAGTGCTTGGCCATATTCTAGTGATGGAACCAAGGTTTTAGGAGCTTTCTTCAGCTGACGCTCAAACCAGTCAAGAGCAGCATCATTATTAATACCAGCATAGCGCGCAACAATGCGGGCTCTTGCTAAGTGGTAATCCAGTGATGGCGCAAGCTTCAGTGGTGGATAGCTGCGAGCACGAGCGCGTGAATCGGTGATTCGGTCTTCTGGTAATGGGTGAGTCAGTAGCATTGGTGGTGGTGTGCTTGCATAGCGGTATTCATCAGCCAAACGACCGAAGAAACGAGGCATCGCATTTACATCGAACCCCGCTTTCGCAAGCGTGTTGATACCAAACCGGTCGGCTTCTTTTTCATTGCTACGGGTGTAGTTGATTTGGCTTTGCATGTTGCCTGCAGTTGTCGCAGTTAGGGCTGCAATACCTGCTTCTGGTGCAGCAATAGCCAATAATACAGAAGCTGCAAGTGCTGCGATGGTCGCAGGAGAGCGGCGAGCTTGATCTTCCATACTACGTGCCAAGTGGCGCTGAGTAACGTGGGCAATTTCGTGCGCTAATACAGACGCGAGTTCGCTTTCAGATTGTGCGTGCAAGAATAGACCTGAGTGCAGAGCAACATAGCCACCAAAGAAGGCGAAAGCGTTGATGTTACGGTCACGGATCATAAAGAACTGGAAAGGTGTTTTTACATCATTAGCATTCGCGACAAGACGATGGCCAAGCGTATCAATGTACTGGTTTAGAACTGGGTCGTTTACGATAGGCTGGCTGCTTCGGATGATACGCATGTAAGCATCACCATAGATAAGCTCTTGATCGATAGTGAGTGTGCCACCAGCAGCGGTGCCGATATCGGGCAGCTCCAAATTATTGGCATTCGCCAGTGTTGGGGTGCTTAATGTAGCTGCAATGCATAAGCAAGCAATTGAGCGAGCGCGTTTAAACATATTAGTCAGTAATACTCCGTTTCTTCTGACAGTAAGACAAGTGCAATGCAAATTGGTTCTTTATATGGTTTAACCTTTGCCAAGTGCGTGCGCTATCATTAAGGAAGATGAATGAATGATGGCGCGTTTTCAAAAACAGATTACAATACGACCCTTATAATAAGCATCGAGCCCAAGAATGACACCTAATATTCTAGATTTACGCCAAGAGCGCTGTCCAATGGCACTATTATTAGCCAAGCGTCACAGTGTAAAGTTAGAAGTAGGGCAATCATTGTCAATTTATGTCTCAGATAACAGCTCGATGAAAGATATTGTTACTTTTTTGTCCAAGCAAGCTTATGTTGTCATGACAGAGGTTTGCTCTAATTACCACCATCTCCTCGTCACTAAAAAGGAATCGCAGTCAGATGCTTGAAATGGTCAGTCGTTGGTATAAACGACGTTTCTCTGATCCACACGCTGTCAGTTTGGTTGCCATCATTCTATTCGGCTTTATTACTATCTACTTCTTTGGTCACCTGATCGCACCGCTGTTGGTGGCGATTGTGTTGGCTTATTTGCTTGAGTGGCCTGTGACTCAACTTCAACGACTCGGCGTTCCAAGAACGCCGTCGGTGATGTTGGTGATCTTGATGTTCTTTAGCTTAATGCTACTGGCGATATTCGGATTAGTGCCAACCATTTGGGAGCAAGTGGGTAACCTGATCAATGATATCCCAAGCATGTACGGTAGCTTGCAGAAATTCATTGCAACGATTCCAGAGCGCTACCCTGAGCTTGCTAATTTGCAGATCGTTGAGTCTGTGATGTCTAACGCGAAGAACAAGGCGTTAGGTATGGGTGAAAGTGTGGTGAAAGGCTCGTTAGCGTCTCTAGTTAGCTTGGCGACGCTAGGTGTTTATCTTATCTTAGTACCACTGCTTATCTTCTTCTTACTAAAAGATAAAGAAGAGATGATTAGAATGGCAAGTGGTGTGCTTCCTCGAAACCGTCGCTTAGCGACCAAAGTATGGGAAGAGATGAACCAGCAAATCTCAAATTACATTCGTGGTAAGGTGTTAGAGATTTTAATCGTGGGTGGCGTTAGTTACGTAACCTTCGCGATTTTAGACCTTCGTTACTCTGTGTTATTAGCGGTTGCTGTCGGTTTCTCGGTATTGATTCCATACATTGGTGCGGCTGCGGTAACCGTACCGGTTGCCATTGTTGGCTTGTTCCAGTGGGGGCTTGAGCCTCAATTCTACTGGTTATTGTTGGCTTACGGCATCATTCAAGCCTTAGATGGAAACGTGTTAGTACCCGTTCTGTTCTCTGAAGCGGTGAATCTGCACCCTGTTGCGATTATTGTGGCGGTATTAGTGTTTGGTGGACTTTGGGGGTTCTGGGGCGTGTTCTTCGCGATTCCACTGGCGACTTTAGTGAAGGCGGTTTGGAATGCCTTGCCTAGCCATGCGCTAGATGATGACCCAGTACACCATCAGTAACGAGAAGTGAATTACAAAAAAGGCGACTATCGATGATAGTCGCCTTTTTAATTTGTCTTAGTTAGTAGTGAGTCTAGCTAGCTCACTCCAACGGATATTAAGCTTCTTGGTTGAAGTACTCTAGAACCACTTCGTGGTGAGTCTTAGTCTTGAACTTGTTGAAGACGTGCTCAATCTGACCTTCTTCGTCAATTAGGAAGCTAATGCGGTGCAGGCCATCGTAAACCTTGCCCATGAACTTCTTCTCGCCCCAAACACCGAACTGCTCAGCAACACTGTGGTCTTCGTCAGATAGCAGTGTGAAGTTTAGAGATTTCTTCGCAACGAAGTTTGGTAGGCGTTTCACTGGGTCGATGCTGACACCCAGAACAACCACATTTAGGTCATCAAGTTGTGCTTTGATATCACGCAGGCCCTCTGCTTGCACAATACAACCTGGAGTCATTGCTTTTGGGTAAAAGTAGAAAAGTACTTTTTTACCTTTGAAGTCACCAAGAGATACGATATTGCCATCTTGATCTGGAAGAGAAAAAGCAGGAGCTGGAACACCAGCCGTTAGCGTATTCATGACATTTCCTTTTTAAAGACTGTTTTTGATAAAGTTGAGCGAGCCTTGGACTGATAGGCTCTGACACAGCGAGTTGAATTCTTCTTGTAGCTGCATCAAATTACATTCTGATTGTACAGAAGCGGTAATAGATATATGGAACTGGTCGTTATCGAGCTGAACCTTGGACTTATTGATGGTTTGCGCGCTAAGCGAATCGAGACCGATGTTGCGGTCTGCGAAGAACTGAGTGAATTGCTCGGTTAGGCCGAGTTTGTCATCTGACTCTACGAAAACTTCTAGCGTGTAGGAGTTCTCAATAACATCATGAGGTGAGGTTCGCTTCATAATCGTAATCAAGTCGTGCTCTTGGCCAAGCAAGGGCAGGGTGGTTTCAACGCGGGTAATGTTATTTGCCTTTCCAGACAGCAGCATGATAAGCGTAAACTCTTCGCCAAACAGAGCGATACGGCTATCAATAATGTTACAGCCTGATTGGGTGACTAAATGAACCACTTGGTTGCATACACCTGGGCGATCAGTGCCCACAGCTGTGATTACTAGATGTTGAGTCATAAAATCACGTCTCTTTATATTCCATTGATTCATGCATGTTAGCACAGTTAGCTCGTGGAATAAGCGTGCGTACGGGGCTTTTTATGAGGCACCTTGCTTCTAACATGTAACCAATGATAAGAATATTGAGCGTGTTTAAAAATGAGATAGAGTGATAAGAGCACGGCTTACTTGTTACTGACATCCAGTGGTGTGCTATCCGCTAGATTAAGCGCAGGTTACCCAAATTCTAGGTAGAACGCCGTTAGAAGTCGTTTTACCTCAAACATACGACAATATTTAATGCAGATGTTGCCGGTAAGCCACTTTAATGTCTTGTGTTTATTGATTGGCTTACAGTAACATGCAAAAAGAATAAATTAAGGGAGATAGACATGTTTTCAGGAAGTATCGTTGCGCTAGTTACGCCATTTAATACAGATGGTGAAGTGGATTTCGACAGCCTTAAAAAGTTAGTTGAGCACCATGTTGCTGCAGGTAGTGATGGTCTGGTTGCGGTTGGCACAACAGGTGAGTCTTCAACACTCACTATTGAAGAGCATGTCAAAGTCGTCAATAAGATCGTTGAATTTGCTGATGGTCGTATCCCTGTTATCGCTGGTACAGGCGCAAACGCTACGCACGAGTCAGTGCTATTCAGTCGTTTATTGAACGGTTCTGGTATTGCGGGTTGCCTGAGCGTAACGCCTTACTACAACAAACCGACTCAAGAGGGTTTGTACCAACACTACAAAGCGATTGCTGAAGTTAGTGACGTTCCACAGATCCTATACAACGTACCGGGCCGCACTGCTGTTGACTTATTACCAGAAACGGTTGCTCGCCTTGCTGAGATTGAAAACATCGTTGCACTTAAAGATGCGACGGGTGATCTCGACAGAATTGCAATTCACCGTGAACTTTGTGGCGAAGACTTTATCTTACTAAGTGGTGATGACTTAACAGGTCTAGAATTTGTTAAGCGTGGTGGCGATGGCGTGATCTCTGTAACGAACAATGTTGCAGCCGCTGATATGGCAACCATGTTCAAGCTAGCGAAAGAAGGTAAGTTTGAAGAAGCAGAAGCGATCAATGAGCGTTTGATGCCTCTACATAAGAATTTGTTCGTTGAATCTAACCCTATTCCCGTAAAATGGGCGGTTCATAAAATGGGTCTGATCGCTGAAGGTGGCTTGCGTCTACCGCTGACTGAACTGTCAGAGCCAGCTCAGCCTGTTGTTGCTCAAGCAATGACTGAAGCGTGCATTTACTAAAAACGTATGAAGTAATGCCGAAGCGAACCTTCGGCATTTAGGAGTATAAATGAAGTATTCTCACCAGCTAGTGATTGGGTCACTGGCTGTTTTCGTTCTTACAGCATGTTCTGGCAGCCCGACTCAACGTCGCCAAGCCAAAGATGATTTCGAATACTTAGAAACACCTGAGTTTTCACAATGGCAGCTGCCTGAAGATGCTCAGCCTCAGTTCTACCCAAATTTTGACATCCCAAGCGGTGAATTTAGTGGTGGTGTAGGCCCTGCGGTGGATATTCGTCCACCACAACAGGTTCTTGAACTGATCCCAGGTGCTCGTGCTGAGCGTCAAAACGGTGAAGTAACGTTATGGCTTCTTCGTGCAGAAGAGGCAGACCGTGTATGGCAAACAGCTGTAGATATGCTGGCTCAACGTGGCATTGGTATTCGTGAGCAATCAGAAAATGAGATTGAGACTGATTGGGTTACTTGGGTTTCTGAAGATGAAGATGTAGAGATTGGCAGCCGCTACTCTATCTCTCGCTTCCAAGCGAACAACCGCCATGGCTTCAAGATCAACTTGATTGATTGGCGTGAAGGCACGGAAGTGAAGCCAGTAACGGCAACCAATAAAGAGCGTTACAACGCGTTCCTAACCAACCTAGTCATGGCTAAGTACGATGAGAATCTTCGTGCAGAGGCAGCGCTGAAAGCGCAAGAGTTGGTGAAGCGTATTCCGATCTCAATGGGCTCTGACCGCAGTGGTTTCCCTGTGATTATTGCTCGTACGCCATACAACGTATTTTGGCAGCGTCTGCCAAGCTTGTTGCCTGCAATGGGCTTTGAACTTGAAGAGCGTAATCAGTCTCAAGGTACAGTGAAAGCTAAGTACGCCGCACCAGATGATGAATTCTGGGAAGAAATTGGCCTACAGCCTATCGACTTAGCACCAGGTACTTACAATTTCCTATTTGGTGATCTTGGTAACCGTACGTCAATCAACGTAACCGATGCATCAGGTAAGCCAGTAGAAGAAGAACTACTTAAGTCAATGGTTCCGGTACTCGCGCATATTGCTGACCAAACCAAAGATGACAAAAAAGAGAAAGCTGAGTAGTCGTACTTAAGCCGTTTCAGAGCTGAACACAATCAGCTCTGTGATTAGCTCAAGCCAATAAAAAAGAGGACACACTGTGTCCTCTTTTTTGTATTCGTTTTCAGTAATCTGTTGATCAATCAGGCGAGTTCACCAAAGCAAAAAGGTTAAACGTCTTTGTTGTCTTTAGATTCTTCCTTTTGAGCTTTCTCTTGATTCTGCTTATCCAAGCTATTGAGCTTATCTAAGTCTCGCTCTGTTTTACCACGACCTGTCAGATCCATATTAGCGGTCTGTTTAAGAGCTGCGATGTTACCCACCACTACGCTGACCACGATGATGATGATAACCCAAGGGTTTGTAAGCCACTCTAACATAAGCGCTCCTAATGGCTGATGTTCGCTACGAAGCGCGCATAGATCTCGTCTAGCTGCTCCATAATAATCTCATACCCTAATATTGGCTTAGATTGGAGTTGCTTGCCAAGTAAAGTGGGAGATAACTGTGATAAACACGACTCCGAAACGTTACGATGGCTAATATGCCAAGGTTCTATCGCTACACCACCCAAGTCTTGGCTGTAAGGAAAGAAGAACCCAAATTGTGCAGCATGAACCGATAGCCATTGGTAAAACGCTTGCTGGTGGCCAGTGAGGTATTCCCATGGTTCTAATTGCAGCTGTGTGCCTTCAGGTAAGTGGTTACGAGCAAAGACATCGAAGTCACAGCCCCAATGGTGACGACTCGCACCGGGAAGTGCAGACCATCTCAGGATAGCCGATAGCTTTTGATGTTCAGTCAGTGTGGAAGCATCAAGAGGTTGGCTTTCTGAATCTAATATCGGAGCTTCGCCAGAAAACTTACGGTTCCAAATCAGAGATTGCCTTTCGTAGTCGCGAAAGCCACTGGCAATCTCCATTTTGAAACCAGCGAGTTGAGCAGCTTCAATCAAATTGTTTAGGTCATCTTTGACCCCACTGTGAACCAAGAAGGTTTTGCTACCAATGAGGTTAGGTTCCAGGTGAGAATCTGATTGTCCGGTTAGCTGCTCTGGTGTCATAACGTGTCTCTCAATAGTCAGATGCTATGAATCGCTGATAAAAAACTATTTAGCGAACAGGTTCACTAATGTTTTTTCGTACATGTCAGTTAGCTTTTCTAAATCGGCTACTTTTACGCACTCGTTAACCTTGTGAATCGTCGCGTTCACAGGGCCTAGTTCAACTACTTGTCCACCCATGCGAGCAATAAAGCGACCATCAGATGTACCACCAGTGGTAAGCAGCGCAGGTTTAACATCATTCACGTCACCGACAGCATCAACAATTGCATCAAGTAACGAGCCAGCGTCTGTTAAGAACGGGTCGCCATTGAATGTCCACTTAAGATCGTATTCGAAGTCGTACTTATCGAGCGTCGTTGTGATTCGCTCAACGATAATGTCGTTACTTAACTCAGTACTAAAACGCAGGTTAAACTGAACATTAAACTCACCAGGAATTACATTTGAAGCCCCAGTGCCCGCACTTACATTTGGGATTTGGAAACTGGTTGGTGGGAAGTAATCATTACCTTTGTCCCACTCGGTCGTTGCCAGCTCATTGATAGCAAGCAGAGAGCTGTGTACTGGGTTGTTCGCTAGGTGAGGGTATGCAACATGACCTTGTGTGCCTTTAATCGTTAGATCGCCTGTGATAGAGCCACGGCGGCCGTTCTTCACAACATCGCCTACGAATTCAGTGCTCGATGGTTCACCAACAATACACATGTCGATGTTCTCACCACGAGCCATCAGTGCTTCAACAACACGTACGGTACCGTTGATAAAAGGGCCTTCTTCATCTGAAGTGATCAGGAAACCGATTGAGCCTGCGTGGTTTGGGTGTTTGGCAATGAATTGCTCTACTGCAACAATCATTGAAGCCAGAGAGCCCTTCATGTCTGCTGCGCCACGGCCATGCAAGAAACCGTCTATGATAGTCGGCTCGAATGGCTTAGTGTTCCACTGCTCAATCGGGCCAGCAGGCACCACATCAGTGTGACCAGCAAAAGCAAACAGAGGCGCTTCAGTACCACGGCGAGCCCAGAAGTTCGTCGTATCCTCAAATACCATCACTTCGATTTCAAAGCCGAGTGCTTTTAAGCGTTCAATCATCAGGTCTTGGCAGCCTGCATCTTCTGGTGTTACCGATTGACGGCTGATTAAGTCTTTTGCCAGAGCCAAAGTTGGGCTATCTGTCATCCTTGAATTCCTTGTTTAAATAAAACGTCTAGTCATTAATTTCAGGTGTTGAACAGGGGGAAGTTCAACACTCTATTATCTGCTCTAATACCGCTGATTACGCAAAAATAGCAGCGTATTGATCAGCTTTGAAGCCAATATGAAGCTTGCCATCGACTTTCAAGATAGGGCGTTTGATCATTGCTGGTTGTTCTACAAGTAGAGCGACGGCTTTTTCTTCCGTTAATGTGTCTTTTTGCTCTTGAGAAAGTTGGCGATAAGTTGTACCACGTTTGTTTAGCACAAGCTCCCAGCCAAGCTCTGAACAGAAGCTTGCAACTAACTCTTCAGTGATGCCTTGTTTGCGATAATCGTGAAATTCGAACTCGATACCTTCAGCTTCGAGCCATTTCTTTGCTTTTTTAATGGTGTCGCAATTTGGGATACCAAACATAGTGATAGTCATTGTTCTTCCTTTGAGTGATTTTATTTCATTGTTATGAGTTGAATCCTATCAGGAAGCGGCAATTCAGACAAAATAGAGTGAGGAATATTTCATTGAGCGAAAAAAAACGGTAAGAAAATGTCACTATTGGAGACTTATTGATCAGCCTCAACATGTTGTCAGCGAAAAAAGAAATAATTGAGCTGCACATATATAGGAGGTGTCAATGGAGTTGAGTCCTGTTTTTGCAAGGCGGCTATATTTAGCATTGTTAGTGGAAAGCCTTGATAGGCCAAATGTGCCTAAACTCATCGAAAAAACGGGGTGGCCTCGTCGTACTATTCAAGATGTACTCAAGGCGTTACCGGGGATCGGTATCGAACTTATGTTTGTTCAAGATGGGCGACGTCATAATGATGGCTATTACCAGTTATCCGACTGGGGGCCATTTGACAGTCAATGGGTTATCCAGCGTAAAGGCGATATAGCAACAAGCCTTGGATTTAGTGCATAAGCCAGCGAAAGCTGGCTTTCTTTTTTTGCAGTAGATAATGGTAAGGTAGCATCTTGTTCATTTGAGCGGTGAGCTATCTTATTACGTTTCTGTCTACTTACAGAGGTAGGCTGTGCCTAGCATGGTCACGGAAGTGCTGAAATCTTGGGGTAGGGTAAAGATGACGGTGTCTGCGCCTAGCTCAATGGTGTTCGACTTAAGTTCATTCATCGCCCCTTGAATCAGGGTGTCATTTGGAAAGAACAAGTAGCTGTACCAGTGCCCTTCGCTGCCGGTGACTTCCCCTTTATATTCACACTGCTCGATGTTAATCAGGCCGTGGTAGTCCATTTGTACTTTGTCCGCTTTACTATGAGGCGTTGATGTGGGCGTTGTACACCCGAGTAACATGCCACTCATTACCAAAGCGACTAATTCCTTTTTCATACGTTTACCTTGCTATTGCATCAAATAAATCGCGAAGCCTACCCAGCTTGCAATCAGTAGTAACCACGGCAGTTTATTGGCGTGATTTGATGGCGTTTCAACACTTGTTTCGATCGTGTCTTCTTGGTTTTGGTTAGCTTGTTGATTCTGTCTTTCTTTCTGTACGCGCTTCTTCGCTTTATCGGCTTGGCGGCTGCGCTCTTTTTGCTGTTTTTTATACAGTGCGATGCCTTTCTCAATACCCTGAGCAATCAGTTTAGTTTGTTCTTTGGTTTGAGCTGGCTTTTGCGTCGCTTTGGCTATCTTCAGTGCTTCTTGTTGAGATTCAACAGACGGCGTATTAGTTTTCTTTTTCATACTGAGTTCGATAATTAAAACGGATTGGCTACTAAGATAACGCAAAGCTAGTTAAGTATGAATGATTTGCGTTAAAGTGTTGGTTTGAAAATAAGTGAAAGTGAGATTTGTGCGGTACTCCATAGAACAATACGACAAGCACGGCTTTTTGAAAGCCCCAATCTTGCTCTGGTTAGGCTGGCTGTTTCTCGCGAAAGCACTCGTCGTTTTCATTGTTGCGGGCGCAAGCCGAGAATCGGGAACTGATATCCTTGAGATAGTCTACCCAGACCATCAGATGTTTTATGTTGGAATTGCGTTGAGTGTTCCGAGCTTGCTACTCATGTGGTTATTTGGGCTAAGATCTCCAGATAGAAAGCGTCTTAACAAAGTTGTGTCATGGGGGCGCTGGGTGACCATGATGGCTATCTTGGCACAGAGCTCCCATACGATTTATTTAATCTATTTGGATAACGGTTGGTTCCGTTGGTCAAATGGTCTTACTCTATTGTTGCTGCTGTGGTTAGCACTTTATCTAACCAATAGTCACGCAGCACGGGATTGCTTTAAAGTGGTTGAGCACGAAGACTGATTCTCATCAAAACATTTGTCCCATTCACAATTATACTTAGAAGCTAAAACTGGAAGGAATAATCTATGCTTAATGTTTCAAATGAGCAGCCTAATGTTCAAAGTGCTATT
Organism: Vibrio gigantis; assembly: GCF_024347515.1. Lineage (NCBI taxonomy): Bacteria > Pseudomonadati > Pseudomonadota > Gammaproteobacteria > Vibrionales > Vibrionaceae > Vibrio > Vibrio gigantis. The sequence goes on along the minus strand of NZ_AP025492.1, from coordinate 2,702,239 downwards.
TTGCCTGAAGCTGGGCCTTTCGCTCTTTATGTACAACTTAAAGTGAGCGCTAACACTGCTAATGTACTAGCGGAAATTCAAAAGCTTCCGGCGTTAATCGACGAGCTAAACCAAACTCAACCTGATGCGAACCTAACGGTGTCGGTTGCGTTTTCGAAGGCTTTTTGGGACAAGGTCGAGCAAGCGGCTCCTACAGATTTGATTGATTTCCCTGAGCTTGGCGAAGGCGATATTAAGGCACCGAGCACGCCTGCTGATGTGTTGATTCACTGTCATTCAAACCGACATGACCTGCACTTCTTCATCCTACGTAAATTGCTATCTGAAGTAGCAGCGGACGTTGAAGTAGTGGATGAAACTTACGGTTACCGCTTCTTAGACTCACGTGACATGACTGATTTCGTTGATGGCACAGAAAATCCGAAAGACGCACAACGCGCGGAAGTAGCAATTGTGCCTGAGGGTGAATTTGCGGGTGGTAGCTACGTGATGGTGCAACGCTTTGTGCATAATCTACCTGCTTGGAACCGATTAAACGTATCGGCACAAGAGAAAGTGGTTGGCCGTACTAAGTCAGACTCTATCGAGCTAGATGATGTTCCCGCGGCGTCTCACGTTGGTCGTGTGGATATCAAAGAAGAAGGCAAAGGCCTTAAGATCGTTCGTCACAGCCTACCTTACGGCACAGCAACGGGCGACCATGGTCTACTGTTCATTGCTTACTGTAACGTTCGCCATAACTTTGATGCGATGTTAGAGAGCATGTACGGTGTAACAGATGGAAAAACGGACCAACTACTTCGCTTTACCAAAGCAGTGACAGGCGCTTACTACTTTGCCCCTTCAACAGATATGTTGAGTGCATTAACGATTAAGTAAATGACCTCGTCTTTAGTAAAGAAAGGGAGCCTCAGGGCTCCTTTTTTATTAAAGCTTTATATGAACTGGTCGATATAAGAGCAATCGTGAGTTTTATTCATCTTTTTGTAAGTGAAGGTCAATGGCTATAACTGTTAATACGAATGTCTCAGCGCTGGTGGCTCAGAGAAATCTCTCTAATGCAAATAACATGCTGAACCAATCTTTGGAGCGCTTGGCTTCAGGGAGCCGTATTAATAGTGCAAAGGACGACGCTGCTGGCTTACAGATCTCAAATCGAATAGAAGCACAGATGAGTGGCATTGATGTTGCTGTTCGAAATGCTAACGACGGTATCTCCATTATGCAGACTGCAGAAGGAGCGATGAATGAAACCACTAATATCATGCAGCGCATGCGTGACTTGTCATTGCAAGCAAGTAATGGCTCGAATAGTTCATCAGAACGAATCGCTATTCAAGAAGAAGTGACAGCCTTAAATGATGAGTTGAATCGCATTGCAGAAACCACTTCATTCGGTGGTAAAAAGCTCCTTAACGGTAGCTTTGGTAGTACGTCATTTCAAATTGGTGGCAGTTCTGGTGAAGCGGTTCAGATAGGCTTAAAAAGCATGCGTACGGATGACATCAACATGGGGGGCTTTAGTTATGTCGCCAATGGCATGGCAAGTGACTCGTGGGAAGTAAAATCCAACCAGAATGATATGACGATGTCGTTTACCGATCGTTTTGGACAGCCACAAGACATCACCATTAATGCGAAAGTTGGCGACGACATTGAAGAGTTGGCGACCTACATCAATGGTCAAACGGATCTTGTCTCGGCTTCGGTTAATGATGATGGGCAGCTTCAGATCTACATGTCTGGTGATGATACCTCGGGCACGATCTCTTTCTCTGGTTCTTTAGCCAGTGAGCTTTCGATGTCAGCGGGCTATTACGAATCAGTCGATGATATTAATGTGACCGATGTGGGGGGGGCGCAGCGTGCTGTTTCTATTTTAGATACCGCTATGAAGTACGTGGATAGTCATCGTTCTGAATTAGGAGCAATGCAAAACCGTTTTGATCATGCGATTAATAACCTCGAAAATGTTCATGAGAACTTGGCGACATCAAACAGCAGAATTAAAGATACCGATTACGCCAAAGAAACTACTCAAATGCTTAAACAACAAATACTGCAGCAAGTGAGTACCACAATACTGGCTCAGGCAAAGCAGGCGCCAAACCTTGCCTTAACCTTATTGGGCTAATAAATCATCTCAAATCTTATAAAGGTATTTTAGCTTAATCAGTCCATTTGGTTAATTAAAACCCAAACTTCGCTCGACTGACTTCTCGACAACTTTAGCGTTTTT